>NZ_JBHSED010000058.1:54833-365976 GCF_042651945.1 Cohnella boryungensis
TGCCCAGTACCCTGCGTACAGCGAATTAGTTTTGCTTTTGGAAACTACGGCGCTCCGAGTACCCTGAGTACAGCGAATTAGTTTTGTTTTTGGAAACTAGAGCGCTCTCGGTACCCTACGTACATCGAATTAGTTTTACTTAAGGAAACTACGGCGCTCCCAGTACCCTGCGTACAGCGAATTAGTTTTACTTTAGGAAACTACGGCGCTCCGAGTACCCTGCGTACAGCGAATTAGTTTTGCTTTTGGAAACTACGGCGCTCCCAGTACCCTACGTACAGCGAATTAGTTTTGCTTTTGGAAACTAGAGCACTCCCATTACCCTGCGTACAATGAATTAGTTTTACTTTAGGAAACTACGGCGCTCCGAGTACCCTGCGTACAGCGAATTAGTTTTGCTTTTGGAAACTACGGCGCTCCCAGTACCCTGCGTACAGCGAATTAGTTTTACTTTAGGAAACTACGGCGCTCCGAGTACCCTACGTACAGCGAATTAGTTTTGCTTTTGGAAACTAGAGCGCTCCCAGTACCCTGCGTACAGCGAATTAGTTTTACTTTAGGAAACTACGGCGCTCTCTCAGTACCCTGCTGTACTCCGCACAGACTTAAGCTTGGCTCTTGATATGTCGCGAAGCTCGCCGCTTTCGGGGTTTTTCTTTTTGCGTTTCTTTCATGCTATAATGCCAATGTATGCCGTAATGCGGCGGAGCGCCGACACGGCCGTAAAGCCGAAAGCCGGCAATCCATCCGGTTTATATATTGAAGGGGGACGACCCCATGACGGACCAAACGAAGGACAATCTGGTGCTCTTTCCGAAGACGCTGGATTATTACCAAATACAGCTGACCAAGATGCTTGAAACCGAACGTTACGGCAACGCCAAAGCGCTGCTGTCGTTTCTTTTGCAGTGCCGGGGGGAGGCCGAGCGCCATCACACCGAGTGGCAGGCGCTGCTGGGATGGCTTGAAGCCGCGTTTCCGTCGGCCGTAGGCAATCTCGATTACGACGCGTTCGAGGCGCAGGAAGAAGAATGGGATGAGGAGGAATTGCTCAAGCGGCAAGTGTCGGAGCGTTACGAGGCCGACGCGAACTATATCCCGGAGCTGCTGGCTTCATTGTATAACGGAGAGGATCCCGGGCAGCAGATGCTGATTCTCGGTCAACTGCAGCATATCTCGCATCCAGATATTGATAGGTCGCTGAGACAATGGCTGGCTCGGGAGGAGTATATTCCCCCTCTTCAGTTCCGCGCCTTGCAGGCTTTGCGGAAGCAAGGAGCGTCCGGTCCCGTCTCCTTCTGGAGAGACGGGGAAAGCCTGACCGCGGAGGCGTCGGACACGCCGCTCAGCTTTGCCGAATTTCCTCAGGGCATCCACCAAGTGCTGGACAGGGTGCGCCAGGCGGCAGAGGTGTCGGATCCGACGCTGGCCTACTTCGCCGAAGAGACCTGGAAGGATTGCGCGGAGCTAGCCTACGGGACCGAGATTTTCAAGAGCATGGCGGATGACGATGACGGCTCTTCCGACGTCTGGGCGGCGGCGCTTCATCAGCTGCTGCTGGAGAAGCTGCATGCCAAGCAGGGAGACGAAGCGGTCAGGGACCAATACGGAATTACCGGAGAATTCCGGTTCCGCTACGAACGGGCCCTTCGCTGGCTAAGGAATTACGCGATCGAGCCCGGACCAGGAAATTCCTGATTCCGGCTTTCTTATCGAAGTTGTGCCTTGAATGAAGCGCGATGTTGTTCTATAATGGAATGGTTTATGTGAATTGCCGTGCAGGTGACGGCAAGATGTGACGGAGGGGAAAGCATAAAATGACAGCAAAATGGGAAAAGATAGAGAAGAACCTTGGCGTTCTTGAAGTTGAAGTGGACGCGGAGCAAGTCGTTATCGCGTTGGACAAGGCGTTCCGTAAAGTCGTTCAGAAGGTAAACGTACCGGGATTCCGCAAGGGCAAAGTGCCTCGCACGATTTTCGAAGCTCGCTTCGGAATTGAAAGCTTGTATCAGGACGCGATCGACATTCTGCTTCCTGAAGCGTACACGAAAGCAGTAGAAGAAACCGGAATCGATCCGATCGACCGCCCGGACGTGGATGTAGAGCAATTCGGCAAAGGCAAGTCGTTCAAGTTCAAAGCTAAGGTGACGGTAAGACCGGAAGTGAAGCTTGGCGAATACAAAGGCTTGGAAGTTCCGGTTGAAAGCGCCGAAGTGACCGACGAAGAAATCAATGGCGAGCTGGAGCGTCTGCAGCAGCGTCATGCGGAGCTGGTCGTTGTCGATGAAGGGACAGCTCAAATGGGCGACTTCACTTCCATCGATTTCGAAGGCTTCCTGGACGGCGTTCCGTTCGAGGGCGGCAAAGGCGAGCGCTATTCGCTCGAGCTGGGCTCCAATTCCTTCATACCGGGCTTTGAAGACCAGGTTGTCGGTCTGAACATTGCCGAAGAGAAGGACATCAACGTGACCTTCCCTGAAAATTACCAAGCGGAGAATCTGGCTGGCAAAGCCGTTGTGTTCAAAGTGAAGCTGCACGAGATCAAGCGGAAGAACCTGCCTGCGCTTGACGATGAGTTCGCCAAGGATGTCAGCGAGTTCGACACGCTTGACGAGTACAAGGCGGATCTGAAGACGAAGCTTGGCGAGCGCAAGGAAAAGGATGCGCAAACGGCGCGCGAGACGGCGATCGTCGACAAAGCGGCCGAAGCGGCAGAACTGGAAATTCCGCAAGTCATGGTGGACAACGAGATTGGCCACATGCTGAAGGATTTCGAGAACCGTCTCCGTCAGCAAGGCATGAACCTGGACCTGTACTACCAGTTCAGCGGTCAGGACGAAGCCGCTCTGAAGGCGCAAATGCAGGGCGACGCAGAGAAGCGCGTCCGTAGCAACCTTGTGCTTGAAGAAATCGCCAAAGCCGAGAATCTTGAAGTGTCCAACGAAGAGATCGGCGAAGAGCTCGAAAGCTTGGCGAAGGTATACAACCGCTCGGCCGAAGAGCTTCGCGGAATTTTTGAATCGAACGGCTATCTGGAAAACCTGAGCGCCGACCTGAAGGTTCGCAAAGCCGTGAAGTTCCTCGTAGACAACAGCAAATCCGCTTAACCTTAGCAACCGAACGAAGGCACGTGCATCCCGCGTGCCTTATTTTTCACCCCGAATACATAATGTAACTTGGTTGGCCAACGACGATCGCCCGAATACGACTCGTCAACATGACATTCCGTTTTGAACGTGTTAAACTATTACCGAGATTCGAACGTCTAATGAGAAAAGGGGTTGGTAACATGCTAGTGCCAATGGTCGTCGAGCAAACGAATCGCGGAGAGCGGTCGTACGATATTTATTCCAGGCTCTTGAAGGACCGCATTATTTTTCTCGGGAGCGCGATTGATGACGATGTCGCCAATCTCATTATCGCTCAGTTGCTTTTCTTGGCTGCGGAAGATCCCGAGAAGGATATCCATCTGTACATTAACTCCCCCGGCGGTTCGGTCACTGCCGGAATGGGAATCTTCGATACGATGCAATTCATTAAGCCCGACGTCTCCACGATTTGCGTCGGTATGGCCGCCAGCATGGGCTCTCTGCTGCTAACGGCGGGTGCGCCCGGCAAGCGGTTTGCCCTTCCGAACAGCGAGATTATGATTCACCAGCCTCTTGGCGGGGTAAGAGGTCAGGCGTCCGACATTAAGATTCATGCCGACTGGATCGTTAAGACGAAGCAAAAGCTGAATCAGATTTATGTCGAGCGCACGGGCCAGCCTTACGAGAAAATCGAACGAGATACCGACCGCGACAATTTCATGAGCGCGGAGCAAGCCGTGGAGTACGGCTTGGTCGACCGGGTGATCGCCCAGCCGGTCAGCACCGACAATCCGCAAGCATAAACGAGGCAGCCTCGTCATATGGACGAAGAAGCGGTTGACTAAGGAGGGTTTACATGTTTAAATTCAGCGACGAGAAGGGCCAGTTGAAATGTTCTTTCTGCGGCAAATCGCAGGATCAAGTCCGCAAGCTGGTAGCCGGTCCAGGCGTATATATATGCGACGAGTGCATCGAGCTTTGCACCGAGATCGTGGAGGAGGAGCTCGGACACGAGGAAGAGCTCGACCTGAAGGATATTCCGAAGCCGCGCGACATTCGCAACATTCTGGATCAATACGTCATTGGCCAGGAGCAAGCGAAAAAATCGTTGTCGGTTGCCGTATATAACCACTATAAGCGCATCAACTCCCAGGCCAAGATCGAGGACGTCGAGCTTCAGAAGAGCAATATTATGCTCGTCGGCCCGACCGGGTCCGGTAAAACGCTGCTGGCGCAAACCATGGCCAAAATTTTGAACGTGCCGTTCGCAATTGCGGACGCTACGTCTTTGACGGAAGCCGGATATGTCGGCGAGGACGTCGAAAACATTTTGCTTAAGCTGATCCAAGCGGCCGATTACGATGTGGAGAAAGCGGAGCGGGGCATTATCTATATCGACGAAATCGATAAAGTCGCCCGCAAATCCGAGAACCCGTCGATTACGCGCGATGTGTCCGGCGAGGGCGTGCAGCAGGCGCTGTTGAAAATTCTTGAAGGCACGGTAGCCTCCGTTCCTCCGCAAGGCGGACGCAAGCACCCGCATCAGGAGTTTATTCAGATCGATACGACGAACATCTTGTTCATCTGCGGCGGCGCGTTCGACGGGCTGGAGCAGATTATCAAGCGGCGCATCGGCAAAAAGGTCATCGGATTCAGCTCCGTTCTGGAAGGCCAGAAGGATATGAAGCCGGGAGAGTATTTGTCCTTGGCACAGCCGGAGGATCTGCTCAAATTCGGCCTTATTCCGGAATTCGTCGGGCGTCTGCCCGTCATCTCCACGCTGGAGCCGCTTGACGAGCCCGCTCTGGTTCGGATTCTGTCCGAGCCGAAGAACGCGCTTGTGAAGCAGTACCAGAAGCTGCTGGAGATGGATAACGTCAAGCTCGAATTCGAAAGCGGCGCATTGGAGGAGATCGCTCGCGAAGCGATCAAACGCAATACGGGCGCTCGCGGACTTCGCGCGATTATCGAGAGCGTCATGCTGGACGTCATGTACGATGTGCCGTCCCGCGACGATGTTGTGAATTGCCTGGTAACCGCCAAGGTGATCAAAGACAAGATGGCGCCCGAGCTGACGACCAAGAAGGGCAAGAAAAAAGAAGAAAGCGCGTAACGGGAGCAGGACGAAAGCCGCCAAGAGGCCCTTTCGGCCGCTGCGGAGTTCGCCTAGATTGCCGGTTCCACCCCGCTATGACGCGGGGTGGACTTTGGCGTATACAGGGGAGAAAACACAATGTTCAAGCGTACGGATACCGTCGCGGTTCGGGTAGGGAACCTGACGATCGGCGGCAACAACCAGGTCATACTGCAAAGCATGTGTACGACGAAGACAGCGGACGTCGAGGCGACCGTGGCGGAGATCAAACGGCTTGAGGAGGCCGGCTGCCAGATCGTTCGCGTTACCGTTAACAATAAAGAAGCGGCCGAAGCGATTAAAGAAATCAAGAAGCAGATCAGCATTCCGCTCGTCGCGGATATTCATTTCGATTATCGCTTAGCTTTGCTCGCGATCGAGAACGGCATCGATAAGGTTCGGATCAATCCGGGCAATATCGGGCGTCGCGAGAAGGTCGAGGCCGTGGTCAAAGCCTGCAAGGAACGCGGCATTCCGATTCGGATCGGCGTCAACGCGGGATCGCTGGAAAACCATTTGCTGGAGAAATACGGCTATCCGACGGCCGAAGCGATGGTCGAGAGCGCCCTGTTCCATATCGGCATTCTGGAAGACCTGGATTTCCACGACATTATCGTTTCTCTTAAAGCTTCCGACGTTCCGATGGCCATTGAAGCGTATACGAAGGCGGCTGAAGTTATCCGTTATCCGCTGCACCTCGGCATTACCGAAGCAGGCACGTTGTTCTCCGGCACGATCAAGAGCTCGGCGGGACTTGGCGTGCTGCTGAATCACGGCATCGGCAATACGATGCGGATTTCCCTCAGCGCGGATCCGGTAGAAGAAATTAAAGTCGCGCGCGAGCTGCTTAAAGTGTTCGGCCTGATTACGGACGCGCCTACGTTGATCTCCTGTCCGACCTGCGGGCGTCTGGATATCGATCTGTTCGCCGTAGCCAACGAAGTCGAGGAATACTTGTCCAAGCTGAAGGTGCCGATTAAAGTCTCCGTCCTCGGCTGCGCCGTGAACGGCCCCGGAGAAGCGCGCGAAGCCGACATCGGAATTGCCGGAGCGCGGGGCGAAGGCATGCTGTTCCGTTACGGCGAGATGATTCGCAAGGTGCCGGAAGCGGAGCTCGTGAACGAGCTCAAAAAGGAAATCGATCAAATCGCCGCAGCTTACGCCGAGTCGGGGGTTATACCGGGGCGCAGGCATGGTTAAGCTGAAGAAGCTGGCGTTGCTCGCCTTGGGGTTCGGGATGCTTGCCTTATCGGCGTGCGGCAAAGCGGCCGAATCCCCGCATGCCGAATCTTCGCATGCCGGACATTCCTCCCATGCGTCCAATGGCGATCTTAGGGAGATTACGGCTTCGGCGGATCAGCTCCCGGCGTTCCTGGACGGCCAAACCGATTCCGTGCGGCTCGCTTACCAAGCGGCAGGGGCTCTGGGAGATACGCTGCAATGGATTCCATGCTATTGCGGCTGCGGGTCAAGCGCCGGTCACAGGAGCAATCTGAATTGTTTTGTGAACGAGACACGCGCGGACGGCTCCGTAGAGTGGGACGATCACGGGACTCGGTGCGGAGTCTGCGTGCAGATTGTCCTGCAGACGGCCCAACTGAAGCAACAGGGAAAATCGGACCTGGAAATTCGCAAGTATATCGACAGCCATTATCAATCCGGGTTCGCTGATCCTACGGACACTCCGCTGCCTGCGGCTTGATGGAATGAACGCGGATCGCAGCGACGGTCCAAAAGGACGTGAATACATTAATCGCCTTGAATAAGCAATCGATACGGGAATTGTGCGGAGAAGCGACCTTCCTGCGCGGGGAGGCTTATTACCGTTCGGGTCAGGTGCTGTCCGTCAAAAACGAAGCGGACGGAGCCAGCTATCGCGCTGCGGTCAAAGGCTCGAACCGCTCCCGTTACGAGGTGGAAGTGGCGTTCGACAGAGACGGCGAGGTCGGAGCGTCATGCGGCTGCACCGCTTACGCGCCTCTGTCCTACTGTAAGCATATCGTAGCCGTCCTGCTCAAGCTGACGGAGGCAATTGAAGACGGCACTCCTGACGAAGAGGAACCCGCATCGGAGAAAGACATGCATCTGACGAATCAGGTGATGTTCCTGTTCGATCGGTCGCTCAGTCGGCGCGCGGAGTCGGGCTTGCAGGCGACGGACGACGAGCTGGAGGAAATGCAGACGCTGGAAACCGAGTTCTGCGTCAAGCTGGTCAAAAGCTTTACCGGAAGAACGATGATCGCCGTCTCGATGAGAATCGGACACTCCCGGTTATATGTCGTGCAGAAAATAAAAGACTTCTTGAAGCACGTCCAAGACGGCACGCCGATGGCGTTCGCCAAGCACTTCTCTTACGATCCTTCCGAGCATGCGTTCAAGGAGCATGACGCGAGGTTTATCGCCTTGCTGGCGGAGGCCATGAGCGTAGAGGATATCTACAAGGATCTGTTCCATTCGCTCTCCTCCTATTCCTACAGGGAGGAAAAGCTCCTTGCCGTGCCTCCTGCCGCCTGGGAGCGAATGCTGCCGCTGCTGGAGCACGTCAACGTCATCTTCGAGGACAAAAGCGGTCTGCACCGGCTGGAGCTGATGGAGGGCGAGCTTCCGATCTCGGCGCGGCTGGACAGAGCCGGAGGCGAGGGGTATCAGCTCGCGATCGAAGGTTTGAAGAATACGGTCATTCTCGATGATTACGGCGTGGCCGTCGTCAACGGACTTCTATTCCGCGCCGACGGGGAGCAATTGAAACGGATCGGGGAGCTCAAAAGGCTGTTCCATCACGAGCAGCAGACTCGCCTGCGCATATCGGCGGATCAGATCGAGCCCTTCATCGATCGCGTTGTAAGAGGGCTGAAGCAGGCGATCGCCGTGGAAATATCTCCGCATATCGCCGACCGTATCGTGAATCCTCCGTTAAGCGCGCGTCTGTATCTGGATATGGAAGAGGAGCGGCTGCTCGCGAGATTGGAATATGTCTACGACGAGATCGTGATTTCTCCGCTGCCGCAGAAGGCGACCAAGAACGCCAGGGAAGACGTCCTGCTAATGAGGGATCTGGATCGGGAGAACCGGATTATGGGGCTGATTGAACGAGCCTCCTTCAAGTTTAACGGCAAGGATGTGTATCTGGACCAGGAAGAGGACGTGTACGATTTCCTCTATGTGATTCTTCCCCAGCTTCAAGACGTGGACGTCTTCGCCACGGAATCGGTGCAATCGATCATGAAGGCGGCGGAATACGAGCCCCGCGCGCGGCTTGACGTCGATGCGGGCACGAATTGGCTTGAGGTTTCCTTCGATATGGAAGGCATGGATGACGGAGATATCCGCAGCCTGCTTCGTAGCTTGGTGGAGAAGAAGAAGTATTACCGGCTGCCCGGAGGCCAGTTCCTCTCCCTGGAGCAGGAGAGCTTCCGCGAGATTACCCGACTGTTCGAGGAGCTTGATCTCCGCAAGCCGGAGATGGACGGCAACCGCCTTCGCATGCCGGCCGTTCGGGGCTTTCAGCTGATGGACCAGTTCGGAGGCTCCTCTCGGGGGGTTCAGGTCGGCAAATCGCTGCGACGGCTATGGGACAATCTTCGCCATCCCGACAATCTCGATTTTGAGCTGCCGGGCGGACTCGAATCGGTGCTGCGGGATTATCAGAAGTTCGGCTTTCATTGGCTGAAGACGTTATCCCACTACCGTCTCGGCGGTATTCTGGCCGACGATATGGGTCTGGGCAAAACGGTGCAAAGCATCGCCTACATGCTGTCCGAAGCCCGGGAAGCTGCCGAAGAGGAGCGCGGGCCGTCTCCCGTGCTGATCGTCTGTCCGGCTTCCCTGCTCTATAACTGGGAGCGCGAGATCGGGAAATTCGCTCCTGAGCTGAGGACGGTCGTAGCCGCAGGCGATCCGCAGGAAAGAAGCAGTCTAATGGCGGACGATCCGATGTCTGCGGATGTCTGGATTACATCTTATCCGCTTCTGCGCAGAGACATTGAATGGTACGAGAAGCGCGTGTTTCGCGCCATGTTCCTGGATGAAGCCCAGGCGATCAAAAATCACGCTTCACTTACCGCTCATGCGGTGAGACGGATTCAAGCCGGTCAGCGATTCGCGCTGACGGGCACGCCGATCGAAAACTCGCTGGATGAGCTGTGGTCGATCTTCGAGGCGATCTTCCCCGGATTGTTCGGGGGCAAGAAATCATTCTCCGAGCTGCCGAAGGAGAAGGTGGCGCGCATCGTTCGTCCGTTTATTTTGCGCAGGCTCAAAAGCGACGTGCTGAAGGAGCTGCCGGACAAAATCGAAAGCGTCCAGCCGTCGGAGCTCTCGAATGAACAGAAACGGCTGTACCTTGCCTATCTGGAGAAGCTGCAGGCGGACGTGGCGCAGGAATTGGCCGCAGAGGGCGGCTTCCGCAGAAACCGGATGAAGATTCTGGCCGGTCTGACCCGGTTGAGGCAGCTATGCTGCCATCCGGCGCTGTTCCTCGAAGGCTACGAGGGGAGCTCGGGCAAGCTGGAGCAGCTTCTGGAGCTGGTCGAGGAATGCCGCGCCAGCGGCAAGCGAATGCTTGTTTTCTCCCAGTTCACGGAGATGCTCGGCCTCATTCGGCGGGAATTGGAAGGCCGGGACATTCCGTATTACTATCTGGACGGCTCTACGCCTTCCGCCCGGCGGCTGGAAATGTGCGACGCGTTTAACGGCGGCGATCGGGAAGTGTTCCTGATCTCGTTAAAGGCGGGCGGGACCGGCCTCAATCTGACCGGAGCCGATACCGTAGTGCTCTTCGATCTGTGGTGGAATCCGGCGGTCGAGCAGCAGGCGGCGGATCGCGCGCATCGCATCGGACAGAAGAAAGTCGTGCAGGTATTTAAGCTGGTTGCGCAAGGAACGATCGAGGAGAAAATTCTGGAGCTGCAGCAGCGCAAAAAAGACCTGATCGAAGAGATCGTCCAGCCTGGAGAGTCGTCCTTGACGACGCTTACGGAAGAGGATATTCGCGAGCTTCTGAACATTTAGTCCGCTTCGTCAGCTCGTCAACTGAAAAGGTTTGTTTCCGGGTGACTATATCTTCCGGCATTCGGGCAATACTACCAAGTATAGCCCCGGGTGCCGGATTTTTTTGCCTTTGTCCGGCTTAACCCGCGGGGCGGTGCGATCGGGGAGGATGATTCGTAATGACCTTGAGTATGATCTTAATGTTGATTCAAGTGTTTTTTGCCGTCGTGATCGGCGTTTACTTTTGGAATCTGCTGCGCAACCAGAAAAGCAACCGAAGCGCGGTAGACCGGGAATCCCGCAAGGAGATGGACAAGCTGCGGAAGCTGCGCTCCATTTCCTTGACGAAGCCGCTGTCGGAAAGAACGCGTCCGGCATCCGTCTCCGACATTGTCGGGCAGAAGGAAGGGCTGAGAGCGTTAAAAGCCGCTTTATGCAGCAGCAATCCCCAGCATGTCATCGTCTACGGGCCTCCCGGCGTCGGCAAGACGGCGGCGGCGCGCGTCATTCTGGAGGAAGCGAAGAAGAACAAGCAGTCGCCGTTCCGGCTGGACGCCAAGTTCACGGAGATCGACGCGACGACTGCGCGGTTCGACGAGCGGGGCATTGCCGATCCCCTGATCGGATCGGTGCATGATCCGATCTATCAAGGCGCAGGGGCGATGGGCGTGGCGGGCATTCCCCAGCCCAAGCCGGGGGCGGTCACCAAAGCCCATGGCGGCATCCTGTTCATCGACGAGATCGGAGAGCTTCACCCCATCCAGCTGAACAAGCTGCTGAAGGTGCTGGAGGATCGCAAGGTCTATTTGGAAAGCGCGTATTATCATGCGGAAGATACGAATATTCCGATGTATATCCACGACATTTTTCAGAACGGCCTGCCGGCCGACTTCCGTCTCGTCGGAGCGACGACCCGATCGCCCGGCGAGCTTCCTCCCGCTTTGCGCAGCCGTTGCATGGAGGTTTATTTTCGGCCGCTGCTGCCGGAGGAAATCTCCGAGATCGCCGAGAACGCGATCCACAAGATCGGCTTCGCTCCCCGTCCGGAAGCGCTGGCCGTCGTCAAGCGCTATGCGACGAACGGGCGGGAGGCGGTCAACATTATTCAGCTGGCCGCAGGGCTCGCGCTGTCGGAGAATCGCCAGGAGCTGACCGGGGCGGACGTGGAGTGGGTCGTCAACAGCAGCCAGCTGCCGCCGCGTCCCGATCGCAAGGTGCCTGCCAAGCCGCAGGTGGGGCTCGTCAATGGCTTGGCCGTGTACGGTCCGAGCATGGGCGCGCTTCTGGAGATCGAGGTTACGGCGACTCCCGCGCTGAGGGGAAAAGGACAGTTCAACGTTACCGGCGTAGTCGAGGAAGAAGAGCTGGGGGGCGGACAACGGACATTGCGCCGCAAGAGCATGGCCAAAGGCTCCCTGGACAACGTATTGACCGTTCTGCGCCGGCACGGCTTCCATACGGAAAATTACGATGTCCATGTTAACTTCCCGGGCGGCACGCCGGTAGACGGTCCTTCCGCAGGCGTGGCGATGGCGGTGGCGATCGCCTCGGCGATGACCAAGCAGCCGGTGGACAACAAGATTGCCATGACCGGAGAGATCAGCATCCACGGCGGAGTCAAGCCGGTCGGCGGCGTTGTAGCGAAGGTAGAGGCCGCGTTCCAAGCCGGAGCGGATACGGTCCTTATTCCGAAGGAAAACTGGCAAGCGGTCTTCGAGGGTCTGGAGGGCGTCAAAGTCATCGGCGTCGACCGGATGGAGGAGGTGTTCCGTCACGTGTTCGGGGAAGCGACCGTCTGGACGGAGGAGCCGGCGCTGCCCGGAGAACTTCCGGTTGCGGCAGAGGCTTTCGCGATTGCTCCGGCGGGCTCTGTTCTGCATGCTGGCAACCTTGCTCCGGAGGTCCAGAACTCCGAAGGAACGACTCGCCGCATCGAAGGCTGACTCCCGCAATCCCATGATAGCCGCCCGGTCGGGCGGCTATTTTTGCGGCGAGCGAATACATTTGATACAATAACTGGAGTGTTTTAAATCGTTCCACAACTGCGAGGTGCGTCAATTATGGGTTCGAGCAAACCGAAAAGCCGTTCCATACCCCTGCTGCCCTTAAGAGGGCTACTCGTGTATCCGAGCATGGTGCTGCATCTGGATGTCGGACGGGAGAAATCCGTCAAGGCGCTGGAGCAGTGCATGATCGACGATCATATGATTCTTCTGTGCTCCCAATCGGAGGTCAACATCGAAGAACCGACCCAAGAGGATATTTATCAGGTCGGCACGATTGCCAAGGTTCGCCAGATGCTGAAGCTTCCGAACGGAACCATCCGCGTTCTGGTCGAGGGAGTCAGCCGGGCGGAGATCGAGCAATACTTGCCGAACGAAGAATTTTACGAGGTGCTCGCCCACGAGCTGCGCGAGACCCAGACGAACGATTCCGAGCTGGATGCGCTCATGCGAGCGGCGCTGAGCCAATTCGAGCATTATATCAACCTGTCCAAGAAGGTAACGCCGGAGACGCTCGCCGCCGTATCGGATATCGATCAGCCAGGGCGTCTGGCGGACGTCATTACAAGCCATCTCTCCTTGAAGATTAAAGACAAGCAAGAGATATTGGAAACGATCGAGGTGCGTCCCCGTCTGGAGAAGCTGCTGGATTTCCTCAGCAACGAACGGGAAGTGCTGGAGCTGGAACGCAAGATCAGCCAGCGCGTCAAGAAGCAGATGGAGAAGACGCAGAAGGAATATTACCTTCGCGAGCAGATGAAAGCGATCCAGAAGGAGCTGGGCGACAAGGAAGGGCGCGCGGGGGAGATCGAAGATCTCCGGACGCAGCTGTCCGAAGCCGAGCTGCCGGAGAAAATCGCGGCCAAGGTCGAGAAGGAGATCGACCGTCTGGAGAAGATGCCCGCATCCTCCGCCGAAGGCGCGGTCATCCGCACTTATGTCGAATGGCTGCTTGCGCTTCCGTGGTCCAAGATGACGGAGGACGATCTTGACATCGCGAACGCGGAGAAGATTCTGGACGAGGAGCATTACGGTCTGGATAAGCCGAAGGAACGCGTGCTGGAATATTTGGCCGTTCAGAAGCTGGTCAAGAAATTGAAGGGACCGATTCTTTGTCTCGTCGGTCCTCCCGGCGTCGGCAAGACGTCGCTCGCCAAATCCATCGCCAAGTCTCTCGGCCGCGAATTCGTCCGGATTTCCTTGGGCGGCGTGCGGGACGAGGCGGAAATTCGCGGTCATCGCAGAACCTACGTAGGCGCAATGCCTGGACGTATTCTGCAAGGAATGCGCAATGCGGGTACGGCGAACCCCGTCTTCCTGCTCGACGAGATCGACAAGATGGCGATGGATTTCCGGGGAGATCCGTCCTCCGCGCTCCTGGAGGTGCTGGACCCCGAGCAGAATACAACGTTCAGCGATCATTACATCGAGATGCCGTTCGACCTCTCCAACGTTATGTTCGTCACGACGGCCAATGTGGTGCACAATATTCCTCGGCCGCTTCTGGACAGAATGGAGCTGCTGCAGGTTCCCGGCTACACGGAGCTGGAGAAGCAGCAGATCGCGGAGCGCCATCTGCTGCCGAAGCAGAAGCGCGATCACGGGCTGGAGGAGAATCAGCTCGTCGTGGAGAGCGACGCCTTGATGCAGCTTATTCGCCGCTACACGCGGGAATCCGGCGTCCGCAACATGGAGCAGCAATTGGCTTCGATCTGCCGCAAAACGGCGAAGAAAATCGTGGCCGACCCGGCGGCAGCTCCAATCGTGGTCGATACCGAGACGCTCAAGGAGCTGCTCGGACCTCCGAAATTCAGATACGGAATGGCGGAGCAAGAGGATCAGATCGGCGCCGTTACCGGACTTGCCTGGACGGAGATGGGAGGAGACACGCTCGTCATCGAGGTTACCCTCATGTCCGGCACCGGCAAGCTGACGCTGACCGGTCAATTGGGCGACGTGATGAAGGAATCGGCCCAGGCGGCTTTCAGCTATACGAGAAGCCGCGCCAAGGAGCTGGGCATCGATCCCCAGTTCCATGAGAAGAACGATATCCACATTCACATTCCAGAAGGGGCTATTCCGAAGGATGGGCCTTCCGCAGGCATTACGCTGGCGACGGCGCTGATCTCCGCGCTCACGGGTCGCAAGGTATCCCGCGAAGTGGCGATGACGGGAGAGATCACGCTGCGCGGACGGGTGCTGCCGATCGGCGGTCTGAAGGAGAAGTCCCTCGCCGCACATCGCGCGGGCATCAAGAAGGTGCTTCTACCTAAGGACAACGAGCGTGATCTGAGAGACATTCCCGACAGCGTCCGCAGCGCGATGACCTTCGTTCCCGTCTCCCACATCGACGAGGTGCTGCAGCACGCCTTGGCCGCTCAGACGAATGCCTCGGGAGAGGCTGGCGCAGCCGGTCAGCAGACTGAAGCCCTGGAGTCCGAAGCCGGAATTCAGCCTCCCGTGGATGACAAGCCCGGAGACATTCCGCCGCTCGGCGCTCATTGAAGCAGGATCAGGATAGGAGACCTCTGTCACCATGAAAATCAAGCAAACCGAATTCGTAATCAGCGCGGTAGGCCCGAGTCAATATCCGGAGGACGGATTGCCGGAGGTGGCGCTGGCCGGCCGCTCCAACGTAGGCAAGTCCTCGTTGATCAACAAGATGCTGCTGCGCAAAAACCTGGCCCGCACAAGCCAGCAGCCCGGGAAAACGCAAACGCTGAACTACTACCGGATCAACGAAGAGCTGTTCTTCGTTGATTTTCCCGGTTACGGGTATGCCCGGGTATCCAAATCGGAGCGTGAAGCCTGGGGCAAGATGATCGAACGATACCTGAGAGGGCGGGAGCCCTTGAAGCTGGTGCTCCAGCTTGTGGATGTCCGGCACCCGCCGTCGGCTGACGATATCCGAATGTACGAATGGCTGGCGCATTACGGCATTCCGATGATCGTAGTGGCGACCAAGGCGGACAAGGTATCGCGATCGCAATGGCCGAAGCATATGAAGATCATTCGCCAAAGCCTGGGCATGCCCGGGCATGTTCCGCTCGTCCTGTTCTCCTCCGAGACGGGGCAGGGAAGGGACGATTTATGGAGCATGATCGAGCAAGCGGCCGGAATCGGGGCTAATTCCCCCCTGGAATCCCCTAACTTCGCGCAGGAAACCGAGGATAACGTGTAAAAGATCGCCAGGATCGCGGGAGGAATCGATTTTTACCCGATTTTTCCGTGAAAATCGCGTTCGGGCTGGAGGAAAAGGCTTGCGATTTCGCGTATAATGAAGAGAGCATCGCGCAATACAATCGCAAGACAATGGGAATTGAGGAGATTTTATGGCTCAACGCGTAGCCACGGAGTATGTCAATGCAAGCTTGTCACTGACGGAAGCCGAAATGCCGACATTGATTTCGATTTGCGAGCTTCAGCAGCTCAGGCTGCAAGTGTTCGTCCTGGATAACGGAAACCAGGAAGTCGTACTGGAAGACGATGTGGGCAAAGAATCGATTCGCCTGACCTTTGAGCGCGCCAATGGCGGTTTTCACTGCGCACTCACCTGTCGCGTCGTACACCCGAGACTGACTAACGCTTTGCGCAAGCTCGTCGCCTCCTTCAAAGGAGACGCGGTCGTCAATCGGATTTATCAAGGCTTCACGATGATTTATCATTATATTCAAGGTCAAGTCGCCTGTATTGTGGAAAGCAAAGGCGCAACGCTTCGGACGGTTTTCGAGCATCGCGACACGGCTGGAGGATTGGAGTCTTTGTTCCAGCTTTCGTCCGTCGAGGAAGAAATCTCGCGCGTGCGCGGTTCGGTTAACGAGCTGCTCGATCTGCGCAACCAGACGAAGGAACCCGGACTTATTAAAGAGATCGACGAAGGATTGAAATCCCATAGCCGCTTGTTATTCACGCTGGAAGCTTGATCGGCGTGTTGCGGAGCGTAGAGAAGGAGCCGCTTAGCGGGCTCCTTCTTTCATTGCTACGGGCAAAATCGAACGGCGCATGGAGCGCCCCTAAGAGGCATTCACCATGCGGGGGCCGCGGCCATATGCTGTTCCCAGATGAATTCGCCGCTGCCAAAAAAAACTATTGCATTTACCCAGGATAGATGTTATTTTTAGTTTCGTTGACAACTCAATACAATAGGAACCAGGATTCACTCAAGGAATGCGGTGAGAGCAAATTCCCTCCAAGTGAATGACGTAGGTCCTAGCGGATGAAATCAGCTTCACAATTTTATTCCTAGGAAGGGGGAACCGAAAGATGGAATACTCTACTTTCGGACGGCACGTTGCGGTTGACACATGGGGAGGAAACGTTGATCTGCTGAACAGCGCGGAACTTCTCCAATCGCACATGGTTGAAGCAGCGGAGGCTTGCGGCGCAACCGTACTCTCGGTTCAAGCCAAACAATTCGAACCTCAAGGCGCAACTGTACTGGTCATGCTGTCGGAGAGTCACATCTCCATTCACACGTATCCTGAAAGAGGTTTTGCCGCGATTGATTGCTACACATGCGGCGAGACGGTGGACCCGCAAGCGGCGATTGATTATCTTGTCAGCGTTCTGAAGCCAGAGAAAACCTACGCGAAGAAATTAGTCCGCGGACTCGGCGAACTGCAGGTTGAAGAACCGGTCATCAAGCAGGTCGAGCTCGTTAAATAAGCACTCAGGCCGCGGGAATTTCCTGCGGCTTTTTTATTTTCGCAGAAGGCTCGGGAATACAATGTAAGCAAAACGCCGACAATAGGAAAAAAGCGCCTCGGCGGTTCTTCATAAAGTTTTCATATTTTGCGGCTTTGCGCCGACTTAACTGTGCTATAATAATCGTTGTCATGTAGGGTAGTCCTTACTCCAATGCAGAAAGCCAGGTGATTTGCCATGCATCTGATCGTCGTCGGATTGAATTATCGTACGGCTCCCGTAGAAATACGCGAGAGGTTTGCGTTATCCGATCGCGAGATGCCGCTTGCCCTGCAAGCACTTCGGCAAACGACGGGCATTCTTGAAGGGGTTATTGTCGCAACCTGCAATCGGACGGAAATCTATGCGGTTGTCGATAGGCTGCATCTGTGCGGGCATTATATTCGCTCGTTCATGGAGCAATGGTTCGGAATTCCTCGACAGCAATTCAACAGCCATCTATATATGTATGAAGACGATCGGGCCGTGGAGCATTTATTCCGTGTGTCCTGCGGCCTGGATTCGATGATTATAGGAGAGACGCAGATTCTCGGCCAAGTACGGGACGCTTTTCTGCTCTCTCAGGAGCATCAGGCTACCGGAACGATCTTTAACCGTTTATTCAAGCAGGCGATTACGCTGGCCAAGCGCGCGCATTCCGACACCTCGATCGGCGAGAACGCGGTTTCCGTGAGCTATGCGGCTGTGGAGCTGGGCAAACGCATTTTCGGACGGTTCGACGATAAGAAGGTAATGATCGTCGGCGCCGGCAAAATGAGCGAATTAACGGCGCAGCATCTCCATGCCAACGGAGCGAAGGAAGTATTCGTCGTGAATCGCACGCTGGAGAAGGCTGCGGAGCTGGCAAGCAAGTTCCAAGGGATCGCCATGACGCTGGAGCAGGCGCTGGAACGGCTGTCCGAGATGGACATTGTCATTAGCAGCACGGGAGCCGAGAGATTCGTCATTACCCGCCGGCACATTGAAGAAGCCATGCTGTCCCGCAAGAAAAAACCGCTGTTTCTGATCGATATAGCCGTGCCGCGGGATATCGAGCCGTCCAGCGGAGATATGCCGAACGTGTTCCTGTACGATATCGACGATCTTGAAGGCATCGTGGAGACGAACTTGGCCAAACGGCGCAAGGAAGCGGAGATCATCGAGGAGATGATTGAGCTTGAGCAAGAGGCCTATCGCCAGTGGTACGCTACGCTTGGCGTAAGTCCGCTTATCCGGGCGCTTCAGGAAAAGGCCGCATCTATTCACGACAGCACGCTGGAGAGCTTGACTCGCAAGCTTCCCGAGCTGGACGAGCGGCAGATGAAGGTCATTCGCAAGCTGACCAAAAGCATTGTGAACCAGATCATTCACGATCCGATCTTGCGCATTAAAGAGCTGTCGGCGGAAAAGCGCAGCGACGAGGCGATGAAGCTGTTCGTTCAGCTATTCGAGCTGGAGGATGAAGTCGCGCAGCTCAAAGCGGAAGAGAAGACGATGGTGAAATCGCGCAAAGAAAGCAGCGCCTCGCCCGTTCAGGATGTGGAGCGGCTGCTGACGCAGCTGGCCGGAGCCCTGCAATAACAGTAAAAGCAAGACGGAGACTGGAGGCGCTGCCCCCCATGATCACGCAGGATTGGTTAACCGACGCCGTACTCTATATCTATGCCCTGAGCCTGTTATTCTTCGTATCCGATGCCGCTTCCGGCAACCGGAGCGCCAAGAAGGTAGGAACAGGGCTGCTTGTTTTTGTATGGGTTTTACAGGGGGCGTTCCTGATCTCCTTTCTATTCGAGAGGTTTTCCATCCCGCAGCTTACGATGAAGGATTATTTGTTTTTCGTATCGTGGATGCTCGTCTCGGTCTCCTTTATCCTTCTTCGCCTGATGCGCGCCGAACTGCTTGTCCTTCTCGTCAATGCGGTCGGGTTTGCCGTTTTTGCGCTCAATCTTATTCAAAGGCCCAGGCACAATGTCGCGCTGGAGCCGTGGGAGGTCGCCCGGAGGCTGCTGATCGTGCACGTTAGCCTCATTACGCTCGCCTTCGCTCTGCTGACGGTTGCGGCCATCTTGGGGATGATGTACATTTTTCTGCATCGCAAGCTTAAGGCCAAGAAATGGACGCACGTAATGAGCAGGATGCCGAGTCTGGAATCGATCGATCTGTATGCGTTCCGTACAGGCGTGATCGGAGTCGCGCTGCTGCTGCTGTCGCTGTCGACGGGAACGGTGGCGCTGGTCATGGACGAGGGAATCGCCAATCTGCTGGATCCGAAGGTGCTGCTCTCCTTCGCCGCAGGAGTATTCTACGTCATTTATTTAATAAGAAGAATGCGCTCCAAGGATGACGGCACAAAGCTGGCGCTTTGGAATTTGCTCGGCTATGCGCTGCTTGTCATCGGGTTTTTCGTCGGGTCCGTCTCTTCCTTTCATCAGCTTGTCTAATAGATGAATCCGATAGACCACTCTGAGAGGAGCGTTCGAGGAATGTCCGCATGGTATCCTTTGCTGCTTAAGCTTGAGGGCCGCAAATGCGTCGTATTCGGAGGCGGGCCTGTCGCGCAGCGCAAAGCGGAAGGCTTGCTGCAAGCGAAGGCCGATGTCCGCCTTGTAAGTCCGGGCGCGACCGGTCAACTGATGGAATGGTTCGAGCGGGGACTTCTGCGCTGGACGGCTCGAGAGGCGGTAGAAGAGGATCTCGACGGGGCTGTTCTTGTCTTCGCCGCGACGGATCGAGGCGAGGTTAATCGGAAGCTGGCCGAATGGGCTGCAAGACGAGGCATTCCCGCCAACGTCGCCGATGACGGAGAGAACGGGGATTTTATAGTCCCGGCGGTATTGCGTCAAGGGGGTCTCGTGCTAACGGCAAGCGCTTCGGGAGCCGGACCGGCCTTGGCGGCGCGGATCATCGGCGAGCTTGCCGAAAGGTACGGGCAGGACTACAATGAGAACGTTGAGGCTTTAAGAACCATTCGCCGAATCGTTAAAGCGAAAATCGCCGATCAGGCCGAACGTCGCGAGCTGCTGCGCGCAGCCGTCTCGGACGAAGCGTTGACCGAGTGGCGGTCGGCTTCCTGGCTGCACGAGGAGCAGGACAGACTTATATTGCGATTACGGCAACTTGCAGACGAACGGAAGGGATAGATGACTTATGCGGAATATTATTGTGGGATCGAGGCAGAGCGCGCTTGCGCTGACGCAAACGAACCAGACGATCGAGCTTCTTCGCGAGCTGTGCGTCAGAGACGGATTGTCCTATACGTTCGAGGTCAAGCCGATCGTAACGAGGGGGGACCGGATTCTCGACGTTACGTTATCCAAGGTTGGCGGCAAGGGCTTGTTCGTGAAGGAGATCGAGGATGCGATGCTTAACGGGGACATCGACCTGGCGATTCATAGCATGAAGGACATGCCCTTCGAGCTGCCGGAAGGTCTTGTGATCGGCGCGGTTCCGGAGCGCGAGGACCCGAGGGACTGCATCATAAGCAGGGAAGGCAAGCGGTTGTCAGAGCTGCCGCAGGGCGCGAGAATCGGAACGAGCAGTCTTCGCCGTTCGGCGCAGCTGCAGGCCTATCGGCCTGATCTGCGCATCGAATCGATTCGGGGCAACATCGATACGCGATTAAGGAAGCTGACGGAGGAAGGGCTTGACGCCATACTTCTGGCGGCTGCCGGGTTGCATCGCATGGGCTGGAAGGATCGGATCACGGAATATTTGTCGCCGGATATTTGCTTGCCGGCGGTCGGTCAGGGTGCTTTGGCGATCGAGTGTCGGAGCGCGGACGCGGAGGTGCTCGGTCTGCTCGGCCGTCTGAACGATGAGGCCACCGCTCGCACCGTAGCTGCGGAACGCCGTCTGCTCGGACTGCTGAACGGAGGCTGCCAGGTGCCGATCGGCGCTTACGCCGTCCTGACAAGCGAGAACTCCGGCGGAGGGCTTCATTTGACCGGCCTGGTCGCTTCGCCTGACGGAAGCCGTCTGCTCCGCGAATCTGCGTCCGGCGACGAGCCGGAGCCGGTCGGAGCGGCAGCGGCAGACGCGCTGCTACGCCGCGGAGCGGACAAGCTGTTGGCGGAAGCGAGGGAATAGATTGCCATGAGCAAAGGAACAGTGTACTTGGTCGGCGCAGGTCCGGGCGATCCGAAGCTGATTACGGTGAGAGGGTTGGAGGCGCTGAAGCGCTCCGACGTTGTCGTCTACGATCGACTGGCCGGACCGCATCTGCTTCAGCACGCGAAGCCGAATGCCGAACGGATCTACGTCGGCAAGCTGCCGGATCGGCATACGATGAAGCAAGAGGATATCAATCAGCTGCTGGTGGATCTGGCGCTGCAGGGCAAGACGGTTACCCGCTTGAAGGGCGGAGATCCAACCGTGTTCGGGCGAGTCGGAGAAGAAGCCGAGCTGCTGAGAAAAAACGGCATTACTTATGAGATTATTCCCGGCATTACTTCCGCGATTGCGGTTCCGGCGTATGCGGGAATTCCGGTTACTCATCGAGAGCTGGCCTCATCCTTTTCCGTAATTACCGGACATGAAAGTCCGGACAAGCTGGATCATTCGATCTATTGGGATAAAGTCACGAACGCGACGGGGACGCTCGTATTCCTGATGGGCGTGGCCAAAATCGGGTATATTAGCGAACAGCTTATGAAGCACGGAAGGCCCTCTTCCACTCCTGTGGCGCTCGTTCAATGGGGCACGAGGGCCGAGCAAAGGACCGTGACGGGAACGCTGGGCGATATTGAAGCGAAGGTGAAAGCCGCGAACCTGCAACCTCCTGCGGTCATAATCGTCGGAGATGTAGTGCTGCAGCGGGACAAGCTGGCGTGGGTCGAGAAGAAGCCGTTGTTCGGCCAACGCATCCTCGTGACACGCGCCCGCTCCCAAGCAAGCGAGCTGGTTGCCCGAATCGACGATTTGGGGGGCGAGGCTTACGAGTTCCCGGTCATCGAGACAAAACTTCCGGAGTCCGAGGGAGCCGAAGACCAGATCAAGCAGGCGCTCTCCGGCGCGGAGGATTATGATTGGGTCATGCTGACGAGCGTAAACGGCGTCGACTATTTCTTCCGATGGCTGGATCGCTTCGGAGTCGACGTTCGCCGGTTTCATCGGGCGAAATTCGCGGCGGTCGGTCCCAAGACGGCGGAGGCGCTTGCTTCCCGCGGAATCCGTGCCGACCTGCTGCCGGAGCGCTTCCGCGCGGAGGGGCTGCTGGACAGCCTTGAGGAGCATCTTCTGCCCGGCCAGACCGCCTTGCTGCCCCGGGGGGACCTGGCGAGGGAAATCTTGCCGAAGGAGCTGCAAGCCAAAGGCGTTCGCACGGTCGAGATTGACGTTTACGATACGATATTATCCGTACCCGACGATGTATGGCTGCCGGAGATGCTGGCCCGAGGCGAAATCCATGTGGTCACGTTCACCAGCTCGTCAACGGTGCTCAACCTGCTTGAGGCGCTGCGCCGTTTGGGCGTGAAGAACCCTCAGGAAGCGCTGGCGAATTGCGAGATTGCCTGCATCGGTCCGGTCACGGCCAAGACAGCCGAAGAAAACGGTCTTAAAGGGACGATTTTTCCCGAGCATTATACGATTGAGGGCCTCGTGGAGGCGCTGGTCGCGCGCAGGCGCTAACGGAAGGGAGAGTAGAGCTTCATGGCATATCCGGTCATTCGAAACCGCAGATTAAGAAATTCAGCCGCATTGCGCGGCCTTGTCAGGGAGACGACCTTGGAGGCGAACGATTTTATCGCTCCGATCTTCATTACAGAGGGGGAAGGCGTGCAGGAGGAGATTTCCTCCATGCCTGGCGTCTACCACTGGTCGCTTGATACGATGGAGCGCGAACTGTCTGAATTGGTCCGGTTGGGTATTCAATCGGTGATGGTGTTCGGGGTGCCCGATCATAAGGATGCGCTGGGCACGTCCGCATACGATGACAACGGAATTACGCAGAGAGCCATCCGCAAAATCAAAGCGCAGTACCCGGAGTTGGTCGTTGCCGCGGATAACTGCTTATGCCAGTATACCGATCATGGACATTGCGGCGTCGTCCATACGACGGAATGCGGCGCGGAAATCGCAAACGACGAATCGCTGGCGCTGTTGGCGCTCACGGCCGTATCGCAGGCGAAAGCGGGCGCCGACATTATCGCGCCATCCAATATGATGGACGGCTTCGTGACAGCGATCCGTCAGGCGCTGGATGAGGCGGGCTTCGTGAATACGCCGATCATGTCCTACTCGGTCAAATATTCCTCGGCATATTACGGACCGTTCCGCGAAGCCGCGCACTCCGCTCCGCAGTTCGGAGATCGCAAGACCTACCAGATGGACCCGGCGAACTCCCGCGAAGCGCTGAGGGAGGCGCAAAGCGATGTCGAGGAAGGCGCGGATTTCCTGATGGTCAAACCCGCACTCGCTTATCTGGATATTCTAAGAATGCTGAAGGATCGCTACAATCTGCCGCTCGTCGCGTACAACGTCAGCGCCGAGTATTCCATGGTCAAGGCTGCGGCCATGCAAGGCTGGATCGACGAGAAAGCGATCGTGCTGGAGACGTTGACGGGAATGAAGCGCGCGGGGGCGGATCTGATCATTACTTACCACGCCAAGGACGCCGCGCGCTGGCTGAAGGAGCTGTAGGGATTTATCCCCGGAGCATCTGAAGGTTGAGGGTGTATTCGTTGCTTCCGAACTGCAGAATCCCGCGGGCTTCCAGCTCGCGAATCACCTCGGACAGGCTGGCTTTGGCGACGCCGGCCATCTGGGCCAGTTCGTCATAGTTCAAGGTCATCCGAACGGTGATGAGATTCCCGTCGCGCTTGCCGCTGCGGCTGGCGAGCTGTATGAGGCTCTTCACGACGCGGGTTCGCTCGTCGAGGAACGTCAGATCGTTCACATGCTCGTTCGTGGCGCGCAGTCTGCTGCACAGCTCGACTAGAATTGCCCGGGTAATATCGAAATGATTTTCCAGCAAGCTCATGAATTGCTCGGTGGAAAGCTCCAGCACGATCGTCTTTTCAAGGGTTTGCGCGGAAGCGGATCGCGGACGCCCGTCCAGCAGCGACAGCTCTCCGAAGCTCTCGCCTCCGGCGACGAGAGACAGCACCTTCTCTTCTCCATTGCCGCTCTTGGTGAAAAGCTTGATAGAGCCTTCCAGGATCACGTAAAACGTTAAGCCGGTATCCTTCTCCCGAAACAGAGTCGTGCCGGCCGGGAAGGTTCTTCGGCGGGAAATGCGCAGAATCGATTCCAGCTGGTCGTCCTTGAGATGCTGGAAGAGCGATACTTTCCTAAGCCATTCGATCATAAGGGGTCTCTCCTGCCCGTTGTAGGATGTACTTAATAGGACAATTCAAATTCAGTTTATCATAGCCTTTTCCAATTCTGATAGCAGGAGTGTCGAATATGAGCGAAAAAGAGCAAACCCGCACGGATTCGAAATCCAAGGCGGCCTTCGAGCGCGCCAAGCGCGTAATTCCCGGCGGCGTGAACAGTCCCGTCCGGGCCTTCAAGTCGGTCGGGCTGACGCCGCTCGTCATCGAACGGGCTCAAGGCAGCCGCATTACCGACATCGACGGCCAGACCTTCATTGACTATGTGCTTTCCTGGGGACCGCTTATTGCGGGACATGCGCACCCGGAGGTCGTCGAAGCGATCAAGCGGACGGCCGAGAAGGGAACCAGCTTCGGCGCTCCGACAGAGCTGGAGACGCAGATGGCGGAGCTCGTCTGCGAGCGGGTGCCCTCCGTCGAAGTCGTGCGGATGGTCAATTCGGGCACGGAAGCGACGATGAGCGCCTTGCGCCTGGCTCGCGGTTATACCGGAAGAAGCAAAATCCTGAAGTTCGAAGGCTCCTATCACGGACACGCCGACAGCTTGCTCATTAAAGCCGGATCGGGTGTTGCCACATTAGGACTTCCGGACAGTCCGGGCGTTCCCGAAAGCGTGGCCGCCCATACGTTAACGGTTCCCTACAATGACTTGGCCTCCGTCAAGCTGGCTTTCGAGCACTACGGGGAAGACATCGCGGCGGTGATTGTCGAGCCGATCGCGGGCAACATGGGCGTCGTTCCGCCATTGCCCGGGTTTCTGAAAGGACTGCGGGAAGTAACCTTGCAATATGGAAGCCTGCTCATATTCGATGAGGTCATGACGGGATTCCGGGTGCATATGAATTGCGCGCAGGGCTTGTACGGCGTTACGCCGGACTTGACCTGTATGGGCAAGGTTATCGGCGGGGGGCTTCCTGTCGGCGCCTACGGAGGCAAGAGAGAGCTTATGGAGCGTATGGCGCCTGTCGGCCCGATATACCAGGCGGGGACGCTGTCGGGCAATCCGCTGGCCATGGCGGCCGGGTATACGACGCTGAAGCTGATGACCGAACAAGCCTACCAGCAGCTGGAGCGCTTGTCCGCCCGCCTGCACTCCGGCTTGGAGCACAATGCCCGCACCTACGGGGTGCCCATGACAATCAATCGGGTCGGCTCGATGGTTTGTCCGTTTTTTACCGACAAGCATGTCATCAATTACGAGAGCGCCAAAACCGCCGATTCCGAGCGGTTCCGCACTGTGTTCCGCAGGCTGCTGGATCATGGCGTCAACATCGCGCCTTCGCCCTACGAGGGCTGGTTCGTATCCACCGTCCATACGGAGGAAGATATCGATCAGACCATTGAAGCGCATCGATTGGCGCTTGCCAAGCTTTAATCGCGCAGCCCTGCGCAACCCCCTGCCAAAAAGGCGGGGGGTTGTTTTCATTTTCAGTCATGCCCGCCCAACCCCGGCATATAGATAATTAGAGATTGTAAGGGCTCCCGGCTGAGATTAGTCGGGCGCTTATGCCGAAAGGAGGACTTCCGCCGTGACGGATCAGTTAAACGGGCTGCGATTCGATATTTACGAGCGCGTGCATCTGCCGGAAGAGGTAGCCGCGATCGAGGAATTGGAAGAGATCGAATTGGTCCCCCATATGCAGGCGCTGCCGCAAGACGATCAAGTACTGCTGAGAGGACACTTGCTGCTGACGGGAGTATACCGCAACCAGGAAAATGGAGGCTTGTCTCAACTGGAGCATTGGATCCCGGTAGAGATTTCGCTGCCTCTAAACCGGATTCAAAGCGTGGAAGAGCTGGCGGCCGAAATCGACAATTTCGATGTCGATTTGATTAGTACGCGTTCGCTTAATGTGACGGGCGTACTGGCGCTGCGCGGCTTGGAAATGCAAGCGACCCAAAGCCCGGTGTGGCGGGACGACAGCTTTACGGTCGTGCATCAGGCGCAGAAGGATTCGCAGGAAGAGGAGTCGATATCGGGGGAGAGCCGCAGCGAGTCGGGTCAGCAGGATGCGCCTGCCTTAGCGTCCGACGGCTTCTTGGGCGGGCAGGCTCTATTGGATGAAGCCTTGATCGAACAGGAGAGAGAAGACGAATGGGGTCTGAAGCAGGAGACCGACGCGGCATTAGCCTATGAAACCGTCAAGGAAGCCAAGGAAAGCAGCTGGCTGTCGATGTTCCAGCATCTGGAGGAGACGCGGCGAGAGGAGCCGGAAGCGCCCCAGCCGGAGCTTTCGGCCTTTGAAGCCCAGGAACCGGATTCCGGAGCAGGAGAAGCGCCGCTGTGGGGAGATTTGTCCAAGGACAGACAGAACGAGGGGGAATTGAACGCAGAGCTCGGGGAGGCATCCGATCCGGACGCTCGTCAGCCGGCGACGGAGGATCGCCCGGAGTTCAGGGTGGCGCTCGGCGGCAAGCCTCTCGATCCCGTTGAACAGGCCGTGCCGCCGGCAGGGGTTGGGCTGCTTGCTCAATTGGGCGAGAAAGGGGCTAAGCGGGAAGCGGAGCTGCGCATGCTGGAGGCCGCTCAGGCTGAGGAGAAGGCGCAGCAGGAAAGTCAAGCGGCGCTGGGCTCGGCATCTAGCGGCGACGAGCTGGAGTGGAAGCGGCTCTTCTTAAGCAACGGCAGGCAGGATCATTCCTTCCGGAAGGTGCGCATGTGCATCGTCCAGAAGGAAGAGACGCTGGATCTCATTGCGGACCGCTACAACCTGCAGTCGAGGGAGCTTCAGATGTACAACCGTCTTCAGGAGCCCTATCTTTCGGAAGGCCAGGTTTTGTATATTCCTTAATATGCGTAAGGAGCGGCCGGCCCTCTTGTCAGACGGAGAGGGCGGCCATAATGCGTGCTCCCTTCAGGGGCAGTAGTCGGATTAGGGCACCTTCGAAGGGGATTTTCTCCCTAAGAGGAGTGTCCTTTTTGCTAAAATAAGGTTACCGTCTTCCTGTGCGAGGAGTGAACTGAAATGATTCAATTGCCAATCGGAAAGCCGCCCATTGTCGGTCTGCTGCGCTGGGCCCATACGCTGGGCATCACGTCGGCGTACTCGCATACGCTGCCCTGGTTCTACAGCAATTTTATTCAGTTGAGCGGCAACCGCCATTTCATCGAGAATGGGGAAGAATTCTTTTTGGATTTTTACCGGGGCGGACGCAAGGAGTTCGACGGCAACAATCCGTTCCTGCTCTATCGCAAGCTGGGCGTCGACGTGTTCGGGATGCTGGGCTTGAGGTCGATGTCGGCCTTTTGCGCGGAAGCTCTGGAGGCGGGCTACTACCCCGATGTTTTCCTGGACGAGCAGTGGATTCCTCAAAGCCATGCGTTCGAGTCTTATCGCCTGCCGCATCATCTGCTAATCTACGGCTACGATTACGGGAAGCACTTCTACTGCCAGGGCTTCGATAAACGAGGGATTTACGGCGATTACAAGGTTTCGTTCGACGATCTGGACCGGGCGTACTCGTCTGTTGCGGAGCTGGTCCGCACCGGGGAAGCGGGGGAGCAAGGCACCTTCCTGTTCAAGCTCGACCCGGATTACGAGTATCGCTTCGATCGCTGCGCCGTGATCGGCCAATTGAAGGATTACTTGCGCGGGGATACGGAGGAGAACAGGATTAACCGCAATCCCGGCAAGGACGTGCTGGGCATAGAGGTGTACGACAGCCTGCTGCTGTATTTCGATTGCGTGCGCCGGGAGGACCCCAGACTGAAGGGACGGGCGGATATCCGACAGCTGCATCTGCTGTGGGAGCATAAGAAAACAATGGCGGACAGGCTTATTTATATGAAAAGAGAAGGCCATCTCGCGGGAGCCGACGAGCTGATCGCCAGCTCCAGAAGCGTAGCGCGAATGGCGATGACGATACGCAATCTGTATTTGCGGGATGCGATGGCGCAAACAGAAAGCTCTCCTTTTGCCGCGGCGCGGGTTCGCAATCTGTTCGACCTCGTGGAGCACCATTTGCTGGCGATGAAGGAAGCCGAGACGGACCTGATCCGCAAGCTGATCAAATCGCTGGAGCAATCGTCCGGCAATCTTACCGCTTAGCGCGTCGTGCTTATTGACTCTCTTGGAGGGGGAGGGTAAAATAAGTAACAATAACAAGGATAGGGAAGAGTGGACAGTCCGTCCTTCAGAGAGCGGAGCCGCTGCGAGCGCAGCGCTGAGAGGTTCCGCAGGAAGAGCTGCCGCGAGTCGCCCTGGAGTTTCCCGCATCGAAATCCGGCCCTATCGCCGGGGAGTAGTCCGGGACGGTTGCAACCGTTACTTTGCGTCGAGTGCCGTTGCGGTCTGAAGACTGGCCGTACGGAACGAAGGTGGTACCACGGAAGTTTACCTTTCGTCCTTTGCGACGGGAGGTTTTTGTTTTTTTATGCCTCGCTTCTAGAGGAAAGCCGCGCTGAGCGGAAGCTGAATTGATGTCTTAATGGAGGTTGTGTCACACATGTCCGAATCCACCAAAAGCCCGAACGTCGAAATGCCGACGACCTACGACCCGAGCAGCGCAGAGCGCAAATGGTACGACCATTGGCTGAAGAGCGGGTACTTTCAAGCGGGACGTCGTCCGGACGCTCCGAAATACACCATTGTCATTCCTCCGCCTAATGTGACCGGCATGCTGCATATCGGCCATGCGCTGGATTTTACCCTGCAGGACATCCTCATTCGCTTTAAGCGGATGCAGGGCTACGATGCGCTGTGGCTGCCAGGGACTGACCATGCGGGCATTGCCACGCAAACCAAGGTGGAGCAGAAGCTTCGCGAAGAGGGAAAAAGCCGCTACGATCTGGGCCGTGAAGCATTCCTGGAGAAGGTATGGGAGTGGAAGGAGCTGTATGCGGGCACGATTCGCGACCAGTGGTCGAAAATGGGGCTCAGTCTCGATTACTCCCGCGAGCGGTTCACGCTCGACGAGGGCTTGTCGAAAGCCGTGCGCGAAGTATTCGTCCGCCTGTATGACAAAGGTCTGATCTACCGGGGCAAGCGCATCATCAACTGGGACCCTGCCGCGCGTACGGCGTTGTCGGATATTGAGGTTGAATATAAAGAGGTTAACGGAAGTCTCTATCATCTCCGTTACCCGCTTGCTGACGGGAGCGGCTCGATTACGGTCGCTACGACGCGCCCCGAGACGATGCTGGGCGATACCGCCGTCGCGGTTCATCCGGAAGACGAACGCTACAAGCATCTCATCGGCAAGATGATTCTTCTTCCGATCGTGAACCGGGAAATTCCGATCATCGGGGACGCTTACGTAGAGAAGGAATTCGGCAGCGGCGCGGTGAAGATTACCCCGGCGCACGATCCGAACGACTTCGAGGTCGGTTCGAGGCACGATCTGCCGCAGATTACAGTCATGGACGAAGGCGGACGGATGAACGAGTTCGCCGGCCCTTACGAAGGTCTGGACCGGGCGGACTGCCGCAAAGCGATCGTCAAAGACTTGCAGGAGCAAGGCGTTTGCATTCGCATCGAGGAGCACGTTCATCAGGTCGGCCACAGCGAGCGCTCCGGTGCTGTCGTCGAGCCGTACTTGTCTACGCAATGGTTCGTGAACATGAAGCCGCTGGCTGAAAAAGCGATCGAATCCCAACGGTCCGGCCAGGGCGTGAATTTCGTGCCGGATCGCTTCGAGAAAATCTATCTGCACTGGATCGAGAACGTGCGCGACTGGTGCATTTCCCGGCAGCTCTGGTGGGGCCACCGCATTCCGGCCTGGCACCACGAGACGACAGGCGAGATTTATGTCGGTATGGAGGCTCCGGAAGGAGCGGATCAGCCGGATTCGCCCTGGAAGCAAGACAACGACGTGCTCGATACGTGGTTCAGCTCGGGTCTATGGCCGTTCTCTACGCTCGGCTGGCCGGAGGACAGCGAAGACTTCAAGCGCTACTATCCGACGGACGTGCTTGTAACGGGCTACGATATTATCTATTTCTGGGTTGCCCGGATGATTTTCACGGCGCTTGAATTCACCGACCGGATTCCGTTCAAGGATGTCCTGATCCATGGTCTCGTTCGGGATGCCGAAGGCCGCAAAATGTCCAAATCGCTCGGCAACGGCGTCGATCCCCTTGAGGTGATCGAGAAGTACGGCGCGGACGCGATGCGCTTCATGATCTCCACAAGCAGCACGCCCGGACAGGATCTGCGCTTCCGCTTCGAGAAGGTCGAGCAGGCGCGCAACTTCGCGAACAAAATTTGGAATGCCTCGCGATTCGCATTGATGAATCTCGAAGGCGTCACATACGACCAGATTGATCTGAGCGGAGAGCTGTCGACGGCTGACCGTTGGATTCTGCATCGTCTGAACGACACGGCCAGAGACATTACCCGACTGATGGAAAGCTATGAATTCGGGGAAACCGGCCGTCTGCTCTACAACTTTATTTGGGACGATCTGTGCGACTGGTACATCGAGTTCGCCAAGCTGACGCTCTATGGCGACAATGCAACCGCCAAGCGCAGCACGCAGTCCGTTCTGGCCTATGTGCTTGATCGCACCCTTCGCCTGCTGCATCCGTTCATGCCTTACCTGTCCGAGGAAATCTGGCAGCACTTGCCGCACGAGCCGGGAGAGACGATTATGCTGGCCCAATGGCCGGAATATCGCCCTGAATTCGAAGCGGCAGGCTCGGTCAAAGAGATGGAGCTGCTCATGGAAGCGATCCGCGCGGTGCGCAACATTCGCGCTGAGGTCAACGTGTCGCCAGGCAAAAAAGTCGAGCTGCTGCTTAAGCCGACAGGCGAGACGGAGGAAGCGATTTTCTCGCGCAACGAAATTTACATTCAACGCTTCTGCAATACGTCGACATATACGCTTGACCGTGCGCTTACGCCGCCGGAGAAGGCGATGACGGCGATCGTGACGGGGGCGGAGATGTATTTGCCGCTGGCGGGCTTGATCGATATCGCGCAGGAAATCGCGCGGCTAAACAAGGAATTGGACGGCTTGAACGCGGAAGTGGACCGGGTCGAGAAGAAGCTTTCGAACGAGGGCTATCTCGCCAAGGCGCCGGCCCACGTGGTGGAGCAGGAGCGCGCCAAGGGCGAGGACTATCGCGACAAGCGGAACAAGGTTCTTGCCAGAATCGCGGAGCTACAAGGGTGACGGGAGGCAGAGCGGCAATATGACACAGGAAACTCCCGGCGCACCGGACGTCTTCCGGACCGCCGATGAGGCGATGGCCTGGATAACGGGACTGACTTCGTTCGGCATTCGGCCCGGCTTGGACCGGATCGGGAAGCTGATGGAGACGTTCAACCATCCCGAGCGCAGATTAAAATTCATTCATGTGGCAGGCACGAACGGCAAGGGCTCGGTATGCGCCTATCTGACGAGCGTGCTGCTGGAATGCGGTTATGATGTCGGCACCTTTACGTCGCCATACCTGACCTCCTATTCCAATCGTCTCCAGTATAACGGGCAGGATATCTCCGACGAGCATCTGGTGCAGCTGACCAACCGGCTGAAGCCGGCTGCCGATGTGCTTGCGCAGTCGGAATGGGGTTCTCCGACGATGTTTGAGGTGACGACGGCACTGGCTTTGCTCTACTACGGCACGGTGTCGTTCCCAGATTTCGTCGTATGGGAGACCGGTCTGGGCGGACGTCTGGACGTGACGAACATCGTTACTCCCGTCATCAGCGTCATTACGAACGTCGGTCATGACCATATGGACGTGCTCGGTCCGACGCTGGCGGATATCGCCAGGGAGAAGGCGGGCATTATCAAATCGGGCGTCCCGGTCGTTACCGCCGTCAGCCAGCCCGAAATCGTCGAGATTATGGAAGAGACGGCGCGCAGACGTCGTGCGACGCTTTATCGATTGGGCGGCGCGTTCTCGTATCAGTCGCTGTCGATCGCGGAAAATGAGCAAAATTTTTCTTTTCAAGGACCCTTCCGCGTTCTACAATCGTTAACGATCACCTTAAACGGGGAGCACCAGATCGCGAATGCGGCGACGGCGATCATGACGCTGGAGGTGCTAAGGCAATATTACGCCCTTCTCGTTGACGACGAGCATCTGCTGAACGGCCTGCGCAACGCGACATGGCCGGGACGGCTCGAGCGGGTGTCGGATCGACCGCGTATCGTAATTGACGGAGCGCATAATCCGGAAGGCATGGAAGCATTGAGCCGTGCGTTGCGGGATATTTATTCCTATGATCGGTTAAATCTCATGATGGCGATGATGCCGAACAAGAATCATGAGCAATCCTTGCGGCATATACTACCATTGGTGGATACGCTTGTGATTACGGAACCCGACTTTCATAAAAAGATGAACGCCGCCGACCTGGCCTCGGTCGCGGAGGGGCTGCGATCCGAGCTTGGACGGCCTCTGAATATCGTGGTGGAGCCGGATTGGCGCCGCGCTTTGGATCGGCTGCTTCAAGCGTCCCCGTCTTCCGGAGAAGACGGCAACACGCTTAACGTCGTTACCGGTACGCTGTATTTAATCGCCGATGTCCGTTCGTGGCTGCTTCATGGAACGAAATCTGAAAAAGGCTGGTGAAGCGTTGTTGCGAACCGCTGAACATGTGCATTTTATCGGTATCGGAGGTTACGGAATGAGCGCCATCGCCCGGGTAATGCTGGAGATGGGGTATCAGGTATCCGGTTCCGACGTGGCCCGTCAGGAATTGACTGACAAACTGGCGGCCAAAGGAGCGCAAATCTATATCGGCCATGAGCCGGGACATGTCCGGGGAGCCGATCTCGTCGTGTATTCGACGGCGCTTTCCAAGGACAACGTCGAGCGTCAGGAAGCGGAGCAGCTCAACATTCCGGTGCTGCACCGGGCCGAGATGCTGGCTCGGCTTCTGAACGACCGCTTGGGCGTAGCGGTGGCGGGCGCCCACGGCAAGACGACGACATCCTCGATGATCGCGCTTGTCATGGAAAGCTGCGGTCTCGATCCGACGTATATTATCGGGGGAGAGATCGTGAACGTAGGGACGAACGCGAAGGCCGGGAAAGGCCGCTTCGTTGTCGCGGAAGCGGACGAGAGCGACGGATCTTTCCTGCAGTACCATTCTGCGGTCGGCGTTGTAACGAACATCGAAGCGGATCATCTGGAAAACTATGATGGGGACTTCAACAAGCTGAAGGAGGCATACGTCTCTTTCCTTCGCAACGTTCGACCGGAGGGCTGCGCCGTGGTGTGCGCGGATGACGAGAACATTCGCGAGCTGCTTCCCCGAGTTCAGGACAAGAGGATCATTACTTACGGTCTGGAGTCTGAAGAGGCGGAATACAGAGCGACCGAGCTGGAGCTTGGCGACCGCTGCGTCACCTTTACGGTCAGTCACCGCAGCGAGCGGCTGGGACAGGTAAAGCTGTCGGTTCCGGGACGGCATAACGTGTCCAATGCGCTGGCTACCGTAGTCGTATGCTTAGAGGCGGGCGTTCCGTTCGCGGAGATCGCGCAAGCGATTCACGAGTTCCGGGGAGCCAAGCGCAGGTTCCATGTGCTGGGCGAGATAAAGGACATGCTCGTAATCGACGATTATGCTCATCATCCCACGGAGATTCAGGCGACGATTCAAGCGGCGAAAGCGACGGGTAAACGGATTGTGGCGGTATTTCAGCCGCAGAGATATACGAGAACCTTTTTTTTGCTGGACGCGTTCAGCCGGGCATTCGCGGATGCGGACGAAGTGATGATTACCGATATCTATTCGCCTGCGGGCGAGCAGAGGATCGAAGGCGTCAATTCGCGGAGGCTGGTTGAATTGATTGCGCAGAACAGCAACGCCAACGTCTCCTACATTCCAACGAAGGAAGAGGTCACGGCGCTGCTCGCGGAGCGGCTGGCTCCCGGAGACCTCGTGCTGACGATGGGAGCGGGCGATATCTGGAAAGCGGCCGTCGAGCTGGCGAAGCTGCTTCGGGAACGCGAAGCCGAATAAGTTGGGCCAAAGGTTGAAGCAGCGGCGGACCAAGACTTGATAAACAAAGTCTTGGTCCGCCGCTGTTATCATTCAACTAACGTTTCCCGTTATAATTCAGCCTCCGGAGAATTCGTTCTGACTGTGCGCCCAAATTGCACATAATAAACGACGGTTATCGCAACGACTAGAATGGCAAGCACCAGAAAAATGTTACTGTATATGAAAGCAACACTATTCTGAGGTATTGGATTTAATCGAATTGTCGTTGTACTGAAGTCAAGTACTTTGCCGATTGCAGCTGTAGATGCAGCAGCAGAAATGAAATTGAGCATTGAGAAAAAGCCCATTCCAATTCCTGTTTGCTCCTTAGGCAGCGATTGTGAAATGTTGTTTGACATGGCAATCTGCATGAATGATTGTCCGAGGACACCGAAAATAAGAAAGATCGCAATAAAGACTGATGAAAGGCCAACGACTGAAGACAAAAACATAAATCCAACAAAAAGAAGCGTTGACGCCGTATACAATAGAATCGAATTCCCTTTTTCATCGGCTAGCTCTCCACCTTTGCGTCCCAAAAATGCGGTCACAAGAGCTGACGGCAGCATAATGATTCCCGTTAAAGCCGGTGACATATGGTTGACTACTGAGAGTAGCTGCGGCGCAATGTATGGAATACCGAAACCTATTGCGGTTATTACGAATGTAATAACAAGACCAAGTGAATATTGTTTATTATGAAATAGATCCGGTCTTACAAAAGGATCTTTAGCTTTGCAAATACGTAAAACGAATAAAATTAATAACACAACTCCAACCGCTAGAATCCAGATATCCCCTTTTGTTAATGCCAACAACAGGGCTGCTACTGTTCCTGCTAAAAGCCCCCCACCGATAAAATCGATTTTGCCAGCGTCCCCTTTCTCATCATCCAAATATTTACGATAAAAAGGCAATGTAAACAGCGACAGCAAGGGAATCGCAAAAAGAACTTGCCAGTTCAAGGCGCTGGTCACGATTCCCGCAATAATTGGGCCAAGTGCTGTACCAAGTGCCAGCCCGATTGCGGAAGTACCTAATGCACGACCGCGTTTCTCAGGTGAAAAGTAACGAACCGGTATAATCATTGCTAACGCAGGAATGACTGCTGCACCTCCGGCCTGTATAATACGTGCCGCTATAATCATCCAATACTCGGTAGCCGCTAAGCCTACAACGGAACCTAAAGCAAAGACCAAGAGACCAAACGTCAGCAAATCTTTTAACCTGTATTTGTCTGTCAGTTTCCCGAAAGTGACTGTGCCAATCGCATAGACAATCATATAGCCGGTGATGACCCAGCTCACTTGCGATGGCGAGAGTTGAAACTGTTTGCTGATAACCGGAAGCGCAATATTGAACATCGTTGCACTCATGACGGAGATAATAAGGGTAAAGACCAGAACGCGCATTAGCAGCTCGCCGGTATTCTGTTGAGTTCTATGGTTTGCTTGCATTTCATTCCCTCGATTCTAAGTAGCTAGCTAATCTGCCAATCTTCTATCAAACAACTGATTTATGAATGACTGTCAGTACAGACTGTCACACTGGCCGAGAAAAAAACTAGGGGATTAAAGCCCTAGTAAATGTCTGTACACTTTCCATTATAAATGTCTCCAGTGACACGGTTGCAAAGCTAGTCCCGCTTTCTAAATTGTTTAGAAATGCCCCATAATTCATCGCCATGAACGAAAACGCCAGCACATCTGGATTCGTTGTAATCAATTTTCCTTCCTTGGACATAACCGTGAAATAGTTCGTTAAAAACTCAAATAGTTGTTGGGGAGGCTTCTTTTTTCTTTCTCTAAACCCAGGCAAATTGTCTTCTTCCTTAATACTGATCATAATCATTTTTCTGTTGCGATTCATAATTTCATGATAGGTTCGGCTGATCAGGAGCAAGTCTGTTTCCAAATCCCATACGAGCTTCTCGTTAAAAAGTTTTGTCATTTCTTCGGTATAATGAAAACGTTCAAATGCAGTTTCGAGAAGGTTTTGTTTACTTCCGAAGTGACGAAACAGCGTTTTTTCGCTCAATCCGGCCGCGGCAGCAATCTCCAGAGTAGTTACGCCTTTGTAACCTTTTTCAGCGATTAGATCGATAGCCGCTAATAGCAATTTATCATTGTTGCTCAAAATTATGTTGCTGCTCATATGCTCTCCTCGCTTTTTTGGCTGTCAGCACTGACTGTCATTTAAGAAAATCCTATCTCATCCAATATAAATTGTCAAGGTACGTCCAATAAGCCATGCCCGGCTGATTTGTCATTGTGCTGTGATCATTTCACCCTATGGCTGTTCTAAGATTAGGACACCATGAGCCAGGAAACATTGACATTGAGCAGAGCAGAGCAGAGCAGAGATGAAGAAGGCTGTCGTGGTGGAGAAGATCATGAGTGGACATAGGACGAATACGGAAGGAGCATCCGCACTCGACCCGAGCGATTATGTGTTGGGAAAACATGAATTCCTCATAGTCAGAGTTTGCACGGAGCAGGTGAGGAGAGGAATAGTGCTGCAAAGTCGAACTAACGACCAGACGGAGCAGGTGATGAGCAGAATAGTTTTGCAAAGTGGAACTAACGGCCAGCACGGAGCAGGTATCCAGCATACCACAAGCAAAGGCAATTCCCATGGCGTCCTGTATTCTCAACATAATTGCTATGTCGATGAGCTCTGGTGAGTCGCCTCGGCACCGCTTGAAGATGACATTTTCTCGGACGAGTTAAGGTAACATTTTCTCAGACGTTTGACAGGTACGTTCAATAAGCCTTGTTCAATTAATCTGCCTGTCAGCTTAATAAAGCATCGTCGGTCATTTATGGCGACGGACCGCTTCCGTCGAAGGACACTCATATTTATCTCTCTTCTCTCATATTCTATTTCATAGATTACGGAACAAGAGGAGACGACGAATATGACATCCAAAGCCAGAATGACCATCCGCTTCGATCCGCCGAACAAGACGAGCCCGCTGCGACCGGCCGAGCAGCCCCGGGAGAGAGATTCCGCGGCCAGCACCGGACAGTTGTCGCCGCCGAAGCCGGAGAGCTCCGATCCGGCGGCTTTCACGACGTGGGACAGTCCGTATCAGGACGACATTCGAGCGCTGGAGGAGATTATCCGCACGACAGATGCTAATAAGCCGATCCCCTTCTCGAAGGGAGCAGACGCTTCGTTGCGTTCGGACAGGCTGCCGTTTGATTCGGGTAAGCGAGAGCTGTCCGTAGGAGAGCTGATAAGCGCCCAAGGTACGGAAAATAGCCGGACGGTCGAAAGCGAAGCGGAGCGGGGAAGCAACGGCTGGTATGAGGCCATAGAGACGAAAAATTATCGCGAGAACGGGACGGGTCCCTCTTGGGGCAGGGTGCTCCTGTCGGTTGGCGGAGCCGTTGCGACGGGCATATTGTTCGGCTATATCGTGCTGGGTCTGTTTACGGGCGAGTCTCTCTTCCCGGGAAAGACCGACCCGTCAGTGCAATTGCCTGAGGCAGGGCAGGCCGGGAAAGCAGCTTCACCGACAGCAGCCCCAGCCGCAGGCCGACAAACCCCGGTGGATGAGAATGCCTCCGGTTCCGAAGAGGCCTTGCCGAGCGGCGGCAACGTTCCGGCATCAGCGCTGCAGGAGCTGCCTGCGGAGCGTTACTATTTGCTGCAATACGGAGTGTTCCAGGGGGCGGACAGCATGAAGGTCGCCGTCGGTCAGTTGCAGGACCAAGGCTACGCTTCGGCAACGGATACCGAGGGAGGTTATCGCGTATATGCCGCTGCAGCCTCCTCCAAGGACGAGGCCGAGAGATTGGCTGCGGCAATGCCGGATATTGAAGTGTATATCAAACCGCTGGACAACGAGCGCCTTAAGGTTGCACCCGACCTGTTATCGAGTCAGGGGGCGGAGCTGCTGAGGGCTGGCGATGCGCTGATCGGAGAGCTTGTTCGCATCTCGGAGGCCGGACTTCAGGAAAGCGCGCCCGGCCGCATAACAGAGAAGCAGTGGACACAGTTTACGAAAACGCGTCAGCAATGGGAGGCTGCGGCTGCTTTTGCGGACAAGGCGGGGGAACCGATCGCAGATCAAGTCGCAGTCGTCGTTGAAGCGTTGAATTCGGCAACGGCTTCATTAACGGATTTTAATGACCGTCCGTCAAGCCAATCGCTCCGGGAGGTCCAGTCGCAAGCGATGAAAGCCCTGCTCGCCCAGCACCATATAAGACAGGCGCTGCAGGGATGAAGTCCAGCGAGCCGCGGGGTTCAGAGGTGCATATGTAATCGGGATTATCATTTGGGACAGCCTGCGTTGCTCAGGCTGTCTTTTGCATTATCCGTTGTCTGACTTGTACGGGGAACGTATAATGAGAAGACGGGTGTCAAAAAACGGTGGGAGACGAGGGAAAATGAAGAAAAACGGATGGATTCTGCTCTTGTTTCTCTTTCTGGGACTGCTGGCGGGAGCGTTGTTGGCGAACTGGCTGCAGGAGGTCCCGGGACTTGCCTTTTTGACTCGCGCGCTCTCTGTGAGCTGGTCGCCGGCGGCAGATTTGTCGGTCGTCAAGTTCAGCATGAATATCGATATTCGCTTAAGTCTGCTCAGCATTATCGGAGCGGTCGTCGCGATCTGGCTATACCGCAAAATGTAAGGCGAAAGGAAGAATTAACGCATGTCATCGGACAAGTCGATCAAGCCGGAGCTTGTGCTGGCTTCTTCATCCCCCCGCAGAAAAGAACTTATTGCCTTGCTGGGCCTTCCCGTTACGGTCATGCCGAGCGGCGCTTCCGAGGAGACGCCGGAGGATTGGACTCCCCGGCAGATCGTGGAGGAGCTTTCCTTGCGTAAAGCGTTAGCCGTTCAGCAAGAAATGAAAGCCGATATACCGTCAGATTCGTCTATTATTATAGGGAGCGATACGATTGTCGTATTGGACGACGTCATCATGGGGAAGCCTAGGGATGAACAGGATGCCTTCCATATGCTGAGCCAGCTTTCCGGAAAGGCCCACGAGGTGTATACCGGCGTTTCCTGCGTAAGGGCGTCGGACAGCCGTTCGGTCACCTCTCATCGCGTGACGAAAGTCCGCATGAGACCGTTGTCCGAGGCTCAGATTTCCCGTTACGTAGCCACAGGCGAGCCTATGGACAAAGCCGGCGCATACGGGATCCAAGAAATCGGCGCTTTGCTGGTGGAAGCCATAGAAGGGGATTATTTTAACGTCGTCGGGTTGCCTGTATCGCTTGTCGCCATTCTTCTGGAGCAATTCGAAGTAACGGTGCCTTGAATCCGCATCATCAGACTATCGGTTTCGGGTGGGGGAGCATTCAGCCTCACGGCGGACTATAGTCAAAGCGTTGGATAAGCTATATGTCGGGGGATCGGTGATCTGAAAAACATTACCGGTCTATTCGGCTTTTCTCGGTTTTTAAGCTGAGAATGATTTGAAGTAGCGGAGGGTGAACATGCTTCAGGTATTGGTTGCGGAGGATGAGCAATGGATTAGGCAATCAGTGGTCGAGATGATCGGAAGAATCGGCGGGGATTTTACCGTCGCCGGCGAGGCTCGAAACGGCGAAGAGGCCTGGGCTCTGATTCAGGAGGTGTGGCCTGCAATCTTGATTACGGACGTGATGATGCCTAAGCTGGACGGGTTGGCTTTAATAGAGAAGATCATGGCTCATCGGGTACCGATGACCTTTATCATTTTAAGCGGGTATGACAAATTTGAATACGCCCAGCGCGCGATCCGCTTCGGAGTGTCGGAGTATTTGCTGAAGCCCGTACAGATGGATCAGCTTCACGAAGCGCTGAGACAGTCGGGGGAGCGGTTTAGCGAGAAAGGCGAGCTGAACCAGATTTTGGTGACCTTTCAGAACCTGCTGGATCGGTTTGATCCGGAAGACACGGCGCGGTTTTACCGGAAGTCGCTCGAATTGTTCGAGCGGGTGCTGCTAATGCCGCGTTATGACGGGCCGACCAAGTTGAATTTGTTGCGTCTGTTCGAGCACAAAATTACCGCCTCGCTGCGGGATATGCAATCGCCGCTTGCCCCTGGTCCGGCGATTGAGCTGTCGAGCGAAGACGATTCCGTGAAGCAACGCCTGCAAGGATTGCTGGAGGAATGGGTGCTTCGAAAAAACGATTATGACAAGGAAAATCACCACCTCTCGATGAAGAAGGCATGCGATTATATTCATGTGAACTACAGGAAGGATCTTTCACTGACGCAGATGGCCAAGCTGACGAATATGAGCATCTCCCATTTCAGTCTCTGGTTCAAGAAATACGCCGGTAAAACGCTTGTTCAGTATATTCAGGAAGTTCGAATCAACAAAGCAAAGGAATTGCTTCGGGACACTTCGCTCAAGGCGTACGAGATTGCCGAGGAAACGGGCTTCAGCACCCAATCGTATTTTGTACGTGTCTTCAAGAACGCGACGGGCATGCCTCCAAGCGAATATAAAAAGAGGATCGGCTCATGAAAAACAAATTTTCCATCTACCACTTTTTCTCCGTAAATCAAAAGATGGTTATCGTATTTTTATTGGTGAGTTTGACGGGGGTTTTTACGATAGCGCTTTCAGCTCATTATTATTACACACGGGCGACGAGCCAGGATTTTTACAAGCTTGCGAGCGGAGCATCGGCCAGCTTGAACAATCAATTGGACCAATATTTCAATAATCTTGCCAACACGACCTACGCGATGGCGGCCGGATCGCTTCGCCGAGCGGGAGATGAGCAATTCTCCCGCAGCTCCGAATCCTTTATTATTCAGGATTGGCTTACGGGCCGAATAGAAAGGTCGGCCGGCGCCCGGCTGGAGCTTGAGAATTTGTTCAAAAGGCAAATGACGCTCAGCTACTCCGAAGTGGAGAGCATGGTCATGGTCTCCAATTCAGGCGCAGCCGTATCTTCGCGAGGCGAGGGAGATGCGGCCGTCTATAGGAAACAGTGGACAAAGGACCTATATACCGGTCAGCAGCCTTCCTTATTGCCGATGGAGAGAGCCAGGCTAAGCCGAATACCCGTCGTACCGTTCGTCGTTCCCATCTACAGCACGAAGAACGTGGAGGTCGCCGGGCACCTGATTCTGAATGTGACCACTGCCCGAATAAGCGATATTATGGGGCGAACGCGTATCGGGGAAACCGGATATTTCTTTATTTTGGACCAGAGCGGCGTTATCGTCTTTCATCCCGATCCTTCTATGATCGGCACTCGTATTGAGAGCTCTTCGTTGTCTCCGTTTGCAGTCGCCAAGGCAAATACAATTGAGCACGTCGGTAAAACCGCATATTTAACGACGTACACGGATTCCGCGTTCACCAAGTGGAGAGTTGTGGCGGTTGTGCCGCTTGAGGAAATGGCGACCGGCCTGAAGGTCGCACGAAATTCAATTATTATAGTCGTTTCTTTCCTGTTGCTGTTTGTGCTGCTCATCGTCCCCATGCTGACCAAAGCGCTGCTGTCTCCGATTATGAGATTAAATCAGAATATGCGACAAGTTCGGCGAGGCGATCTGTCGGTTAAGGTAGATGTACGTCAGAGCCGCGACGAGTTCCAGATGCTCAGCAACAACTTTTCCCACATGCTGATGACCTTGAACGAGCTGATCGACAGAGTTTATCGGTTCCAGATCAGAGAGATGCACCTCGAATTAAGACAGAAGGATGCTACCATCAAAGCGTTGCAAAATCAGATCAATCCTCATTTTCTATATAATTCGCTGGATATCATCAAGAGCATCGCTTTTCTGGAAGAGGTTCCGAAGATTGAGCGGATGGTCGGTAATCTGGCATCCTTCTTTCGTTATACGACCAAGCTGGATCGTATTGAAGTCCCGCTCCGCAATGAGCTTGAGCATTTGAACGAATATCTGGAGATTATTCGTATTCGCTTCAACAATAATTTTATTAGCCGCAATTATGTTTCGGACAAATACCTTGACGTAAGTCTGGTCAAGCTATCACTGCAGCCTATCGTAGAGAATGCTGTCAAATATGCCGTCGAGGAAAATAACGGGGACGCTACGATTATCATAAGCGCATACAACATTGAAGAGGATCTTTTCATTGAGGTAGTGGATAACGGGCGGGGAATCGAACAAGATCGTCTGCGCTTGATTCAAGAGAGCATTCTCAGAGCCGGGAATATCAATGAACCGGATAACGAAATGGACGGAACGGTCGGGCTTTCCAACGTGCAAGCCAGATTAGTCCTTCAGTACGGTCCGCCTTATGGTCTCACTATTTCCTCTTTTCCAGGCAGGGGAACAGTCGTAACTTTGCGGATACCGATTCGGAATCGGAAAAACGTGCAAACAAACGGAAAAATGTGAAAATAAACGGGCTGAAATCTTTGCTATTCTTGAATTGTAAGCGCGGTCATGGAGGGCATGACATGAAACGAATGTATTTGGCGGTTGGAGTTCTGTCCGTGCTGATTGGATTGTTGGCCCTAGCATTGCGGTTGCTTTTAAGCGGAGTTGCTTCTGGACTGGAAACCCAGGAACCAGCCAGACCTGACGCGAGCAGTAAGATGAGCATCACAATGATGCCGATTTCTTGGGAAGGAGGATTGCGCTGGCGAGAGGATCATCCCATTATCAAGTATCTAAACGATAAGTTTAATATCGATTTGCAGTTGCAATGGACCGATGGGGAATCGTACAAAGAAAAACTAAGCGTTATGGCAGCAGCGGGACAATTGCCGGACATGTTTCAAGTCGAACCGGAGATGTTTGTGAACTGGCAGCACAAAGGCGTTTTCCTTGATTTGGCCGCCGACATGCAGACCTACCCCCATCTGAAGTCCGCATTTTCCTCCGATTCGTGGGAGCTGCTGAATCCGTCAGGCAAGCTGTATGGAATTCCGGTTAGCAATACGGCCTACCGGGACAGCTATCAGATCCGGGCGGACTGGCTGGACAAGGTTGGGATACCGATTCCGGCTGTGGATGATTTTACTTTGGATGATTTTTACCGTATCGTTCAGGCTTTCGCGTTGGAGGACCCTGACGACGACGGGCTTAACAACACTTTCGGCCTCTCCATCACGAACCTGTTGTCAGGCAGCGCTCCTTCAAACTCCGGACAATTAAGGGCGGCATTCGGGTTGGCCAACGAGTGGAAGCTTATAGATGGTCAGCTTGTGTCGCAGTACATTCAGACGGAAGAAATGAAGCAGTTTCTGTCCTACCTGCGGAAATTGTATGCGGAAGGACTGCTGGACCGGAACTTCGCGGATAAGGGCTTCGGCACAATATACGAGGAATTTCAATCCGGCAAGACCGGAATTATCACTTATCGGCCCGATACTTTTCTATCTGATGAGCTTCTTCTGCGAGCCAGCCATCCTAAGGCCAGGCTGGTGCAACTGCCTCCGCCTATTGGACCTAAAGGCGACCGGGGCAATCCTACGAATCCGCAAGGCGTCAGCAAAAGCGTGATCAACGGGCATATCGCTCCTGCCAAGCAAGCTCGGATTATGGAGATTCTGGATTGGTGGACTTCTCCGGAAGGCGCCTTCGTGATGAGCAACGGTTTTGAAGGCGTACACTATGTCCGGGGAGAGGATGGAGCTGCCGTCAAGACTGCGCTGGCGGATAGCGATGTGCCTTGGCTGCTTAGCAGCTGGCTCCTCTCGGGAGGAGATGCTGAACCCGCCAAAGTGTACACAGAACCCGAAGTCGTTGATTTCTACAAGCGTTATTACAAGAAGAACGCGGCTTTTGCCTATACTAACGATGCGGGCGGCCTTGAAGTACTGTCGCTGGCCTACAGGTGGTACTACAGGAAGCTGGAGGAGGATTATCGCAAAATCCAGATTCAGGTGATACGGGGAGAAAAACCGTTGAACGCAATCGACTACGCCGAAAAAGCTTGGAGAGAAGGCGGAGGAGATCGAATTCTGCGAGAAGTGAACGAGATTTACCGTCAGAACGTGAGCGCGTCCTCCTGGAACACTGCGAAGTAAGCTTGGATTCTATTCATGACTTGAGGGAGTGACAGAAAAGAGATGAACAAGAACCTACCGGACGGCGTTTGGCCGGTTATGCTGACTCCGTTTACGAATGATAATGAAGTTGATTACGATGCGCTGGACAAGATGGTGGACTGGTACATTCGCAAAGGTGCGAACGGTTTGTTTGCGGTTTGCCTCTCGAGTGAAATGTTTAACCTATCGCTTAGAGAACGGGCGGAGGTCGCACGCCGAGTCGTCGAGTCCGCAGCGGGCCGAATTCCTGTAGTCGCTTCCGGACACATCTCAGACGCCATCGGAGAGCAGATCGACGAGATTGGAGAAATATCCAAAACGGGTATCGATGCTTTTGTTCTCGTAACAAATCGTCTCGCGGCGGAGCACGAGGACGAAGAAGTATGGAAGCGTAATGCCGAAACCATTCTTGCGCAGCATCCCGATGTCATGTTCGGATTATACGAGTGTCCGTTGCCTTATCAACGATTGTTGTCTCCCGAGTTGACGAAATGGTGCGCCGAGACCGGTCGATTCCTGTTCATGAAGGAATGCAGCAATAATCTGGAGCAGATCAAAGAGAAGCTCGAAGCCGCTCGCGGGACGCCGCTGAAAATTTACATCGCCAATAACCCTCACGTTCTGGAAACGATGCAAGCAGGAGGAAACGGATACAGCGGCATTCTGGCAAACTTTCAGCCTGAACTGTATGTGTGGCTTACCGAAAACTGGGATAAAGAGCCGGAGAAAGCTAAGCATGTCCAGGACTTTTTGGGAGCATCCAATCTATTCGAAGGGCGGCACTACCCAACCAGCTCAAAATACTATATGCAGCTTGAGGGATTGCCGTTGGGCTTGAAGTGCAGAACGAAAAAGCTGGAGGAGTTTAAGGTTACTCATCGGCGGGAAATCGAACAGCTTCATCGAGCCAACCGTTTTATAGCCGATCAATTGCAGCTGAACGGTGCAGATTCGCTTTGATATCCTCTCTATATCGATATTTCCTATAAATATAAAGAAAATAAAAGTCAACACCTATAAACGAAAGGGGATTATATCCATGCCATTTTTCAAAAAAGCAGGGGGTGTCGTCATTGCTCTCAGCTTACTGCTTGCAGGATGCGGCGCCAACAGCAAAGAAAACAGCGGAGGCTCGCCGGAATCGTCGGCTTCGGGCAGTGCCGCCACGTCGTCCAATGAAAAAGTGAATTTACGAATGACCTGGTGGGGGAATCAGAAGCGGGCGGATTTGACGATGCAGGTCATCGAATTGTTCGAAAACAAGTATCCGAACGTCAGTATTGCTTCCGAATTTATGGCTCAAGATGTTTACGCGGATAAAATCAAGACGCAGATGGCGGGGAGAAGCGAGCCTGATCTCATCGTCATGGGGAACGACTATATCGATTATGCTGCTAGAGGTGTCCTTGTGGATTTGACGCCTTATGTCGGCAATGAAATTCAAATCGGTCATTTCGAGGATTCCTTCATTAACCCGGGTCGCATGGACGGGAAGCTGTTCGGCCTAAATCTCGGGAACAACGGCGTTGGGCTTATTTACAATAAAACAATGATCGGCGATGCGGGCATCAGCTTGCCGGAATCGATGGATTGGGTACAGCTTGAGGAGTTCGGCAAGGAATTGGCTGCCAAGCTAGGCAAGGGGAAATATGCCTTTGCGGATCAATCTTCTTTGAACGAGTATTTCGAGCTGTATCTTCGACAGCAAGGCAAATCGCTTAATGCGGACGGTAAAGTCGGCTTTGAGCCCCAAGATGCGGCCAATTGGTTTGCTATGTGGGAACGCTTCCGCAAGCAGGGAATCATTCCTCCGGCAGAAATTTCCGCGGCTCACGTCGAATTGAGCGCTGAAACGTCAACGCTTACGGAGGGCGTGACTGCGATGGTGTTTCGTTATCTGAATCAGCTGCCGGCTTTTCAAGATGCCGTACAGGATGAGCTGGATCTGATCACGCCGCCGAAAGGCGACGAATCGGGCAAGGACGGCTTGTGGCTGCATCCCGGCCAGTACATTACTATCAGCGCCAACTCCAAGTATCCGAAAGAAGCGGCCCTATTCGCCAATTTTATGATCAACGATCCGGAGGCAACCCAGATTCTCGGCAGCGACAGGGGGATTTCCATCTCTTCGACAGTGAGGGAAGCGCTTAAACCGACATTGTCGGCCTCCCAGTTAAAGATGTTCGAGTATTTCGAGAACGTGATTGCAAAAGCCGATCCTATGCCTAAGGCGATGCCTACCGGCGATTGGAACGGCGCCTTGGGTAAAGCGGCCATGAAGGTGGCATTCGCCAAAGCGACGCCGGAAGAAGCCGGCAAGGAAGTCTACGAAGCAGCATTAAAAACGTTAAAGTAAGCCTCTTGGCGCAAACTGGCTCCGGCTTCCGGCCTGAGCCGGTTTCATTTTTGAAACTCGATCGGAAGCCATTATCGTTATTCTTTTTAAAATTATCGGATGTATTGAGGAGGAGCGCGGATGAATGTTACGACATCTGACGCACGTAAGGCTGGGAGGGGGCGCGGCAAAAACGCCGCAGGTCGTCTGTGGCGCAAGGACGGAGCCGCGTACCTGTTCTTGTTGCCCTGGTTAATCGGTCTTGCCATCATGACTCTTGGACCCATGGTCAGTTCGCTTTACTTGAGCTTTACCAATTACGATATGCTGACGCCATCAGAATGGATCGGTTTGGGGAACTACCGGGAAATGTTCGGCGGGGACGAGAGATTTATCACTTCCTTAAAGGTGACTTTCGTCTATGTGCTGACATCGGTGCCCTTGAAGCTGGCTTTCGCATTGGGCGTTGCCATGCTGCTGAACAAGGGGCTGAGAGGTCTTGGTTTTTATCGAACGGTTTACTACATTCCGACATTGCTCGGAGGAAGCGTAGCCATAGCCGTGATATGGAAAAAAATGTTCAGCGGTAACGGTGTTTTTAATCAAATGCTGTATTCCGTCTTTGGCGTTCAAGGGCCGGATTGGATCGCCAACCCGGATTATTCCATCTACTCGCTTGTCGTTTTATCCGCATGGCAGTTCGGGTCCACTATGATCATCTTTCTGGCCGGACTCAAGCAAATACCGACAGAGTTCTACGAAGCGGCGCGAGTCGATGGCGCCGGCCGGATAAGGCAGCTATTCAGAATTACGCTGCCGCTTTTGACACCGGTGCTGCTCTTTAACATTGTCATCCAGATGATTTCCGCATTTCAGGCATTTACCCAAGCTTTTATTATAAGCGGAGGCACTGGCGGGCCGATCGATTCTACCTTGTTCTATACTCTCTATCTGTATATTAAGGGATTTACTTTATTTGAAATGGGCTATGCGTCGTCAATGGCATGGGTGTTGTTATTTATTATCGGTTTTTTCACCGCTTTGGTATTCGGTTCGTCCAAATACTGGGTGAATTACGGGGATGGGGGGGATTGAAGATGCAGCAGGTGAAATCGAAAAATCCATGGATGATTCATCTGGCCATATTCGGTCTCGGGATCGCGATGCTTTATCCGATCGCCTGGCTATTTTCCAGTTCGTTAAAGCCCAGCTATTTAATTTTTTCAGACCAGCGGCTTTGGCCGGCCGAGTTCACGATACAGAATTATATCGATGGCTGGCGAGGAGTTGTCCGACAGGGCTTCCATACGTTTTTGCTGAACTCAACATTCGTGAGTCTGATGGCTGTAGCGGGGAATGTCGTCTCGTGCTCCCTGACCGCCTATGCTTTCGGTCGAATGAATTTTCGAATGAAGAAACCGCTTTTTGCATTGATGTTGGCGACGATTATGTTGCCGCACCACGTGTCGATGATTCCGCAGTATATTCTATTTCAAAATCTCGGTTGGGTGGACAGCTATCTGCCGCTAATTATTCCTAAGTGGCTCGCAACGGAAGCCTTCTTCATTTTTCTAATGGTGCAGTTTATTCGGGGGCTGCCCAAGGATTTGGACGAATCTGCCCGCATCGACGGGTGCGGTCCGTTCCAGATCTATTGGAAGATCATCTTGCCGCTGTCGCTTCCGGCAATTATTACGACCGCCCTCTTTTCATTTGTTTGGACATGGGACGACTTTTTCACCCAACTGCTGTATATTAACTCCGTCAAACTGTACACGGTTCCGCTCGGCCTGAGATTATTCCTGGATTCAACTGCCGACTCGGCATGGGGACCGTTGTTTGCGATGTCCATTCTGGCGCTGTTGCCCAGCTTAATTATTTTCTTTTCTATGCAAAAGTACTTTGTCGAGGGCATTTCTACAACCGGCCTAAAGTGATAGCTGGAGAGCTCAGCTATCCGATAATTCCAAATCGGCATTTCGGAGATTCATGGTCCGGAATCGCCGATTTTTTTAGTTTCGGGACTCGTTAACCCCTCTTTACATGAGATTGTTTTAATAATACCGAACGGGGCGGCGGATTGCCGAATTTGATTCGATTCTAGGCATTTAAACATGTTATAATCGAAGGCGTATTCTAATGAAATAGGTGGGAAGGATAGCCTAATCCGGTACAAGCCAATCCCGCAGCCGATGCGGATTACGAAAGCTGGTAGTCGCTCTGGAGCAAAGATCATTTCGAATTCGGGAAATTCCTCTGGAGGAACGTCCCCGGGAGCGGATGCAGCGACTCGGTGCAGAGGCGCTGAGCCACGCCGAGCTGCTGGCCATTCTCCTGCGCACGGGCAACTCCAGCGAGTCTGCCGTCCATCTGGCCCAGCGCATTCTGAACGAATGCGGCGGCTTGCGCAAGCTGGCGGAAAGCAGGTGGGAGGAATTGACGCTCATTCACGGCATCGGCCCCGCCAAGGCGCTCCAGCTTCAGGCCTCGATCGAGCTCGGCCGGAGAATCGCACGCTCCAAGCTGCCGGAAACGATCCAAATTACCTGTCCCCAGGACGCGGCGGATCTTCTAATGGAAGAGCTGAGGCACCATCGCGAGGAGCATTTTGTCTGTTTGTTCCTAAATACCAAAAACCATGTTATCGGTCGTCAGACGTTATCCATCGGCAGCCTGAACGCTTCCATCGTGCATCCCAGAGAAGTGTTCAAGGCGGCCATCAGGCGGAGCAGCGCGTCTATTCTTTGCGCTCACAATCATCCTAGCGGTGACCCGACTCCGAGCGCGGAGGATATTCAACTTACGAAGAGATTGGGGGAAGCCGGCCAGCTGCTCGGGATTGAAGTGCTCGATCATCTGGTAATAGGTGACAATCGCTTTATCAGTTTGAAGGAGATGGGCTGCTTATAATATAATATAAAAGATTGTCCCGACTGGAACGCTGCCTGAAGCGTGAAACATAGCGGTCGCGGTATAAGCAGGAGGTAGCAGAATGGTTGGAGGATTTACAAGGGATCTGGGAATTGACCTGGGTACCGCTAATACGCTGGTGTATATGAAGGGCAAAGGAATTGTCGTCAGAGAGCCGTCGGTGGTCGCTCTGCGTACTGATACAAAGAGAATCGAAGCGGTCGGATCGGACGCGAAGAAGATGATCGGCCGTACGCCGGGCAATATTGTCGCGATCCGTCCGATGAAGGACGGGGTTATCGCCGACTTCGAAACGACGGCTACGATGATCAAGTATTTCATTCGCAAGGCCCAGAAGCCTCGCGCGGTGTTCGCGCGCCATCCCAACGTCATGGTATGCGTGCCATCCGGCATTACGGCGGTGGAGAAGCGCGCCGTAGAGGATGCAACGAAGCAGGCGGGCGCTCGCGAGGCTTATATTATCGAGGAGCCGTTCGCTGCCGCCATCGGTGCCGATCTGCCGGTGTGGGAGCCTACGGGCAGCATGGTCGTCGATATTGGCGGAGGCACGACCGAAGTGGCGGTCATCTCTCTTGGCGGCATCGTAACCAGCAAATCGATCCGCATCGCGGGCGATGAGATGGACGATGCGATTATCGCGTATATCAAAAGGCTGTACAACCTCATGATCGGCGAGAGGACGTCCGAGCAGTTGAAGATGGAGATCGGCTCGGCGATGCCGCTGGAGAAGGTCGAATCGATCGAGATTCGCGGCCGAGACCTCGTAACCGGACTGCCTAAGACGCTTGCGATTACGTCGGACGAAGTGACGGAAGCTCTGTCGGACACCGTCAGCTCGATTATCGAGGCCGTAAAGGCAACGCTGGAGAAATGTCCTCCGGAGCTGTCTGCGGACATCATGGATCGCGGTATTGTACTTACGGGCGGTGGGGCTTTGCTGCGCAATTTGGACAGGCTGTTGACCCGCGAGACGGGGATGCCGGTTTTGGTAGCCGAGAATCCGCTGGATTGCGTGGCGATCGGAACGGGCCGAGCGCTCGAGAACATTCACCTGTTCAAGACCAAAGGCGGAGCCTCCCGATCCGGCCGATAATTCTATAGGACGGGAAAGCAGGTGGGCGCGATCTTTCGCTTAATGCGCAATAAGCGGTTATTCATTCTCATGATCGGGTTGATCGTGTTCATCGCCCTCATGGGAATAACGTTAGGCCGGTCCAAGTTAACCTGGCCTGAGAAGTTCGTCAACGACGCTTTTGGCACCGTGCAAGGCGTGTTGTACCGGCCGGTCGGAGCGGTCGCGGATTTTTTCCGCGATCTCGGCCGGCTTTCCGACGTATACAAGGAAAACGAGCAGCTGAGAATGACCGTTGCCCAGTATACGCAAGATCAGATCAAATTCAACAAGCTTGAAGCGGACAACAAGCGGCTGCAGGAAATGCTGGACTTCACGGAAGAGCAGAAGAATATGGACAACTACAGCTATCTGATTGCTCAAGTTGTCGGCAGCACTTCCAATCCTTACGAGAAAACGATTACGATTAATCGCGGCAGCAAAAACGGCGTTAAGCCCGATATGGCGGTCAGGACGGTCGACGGACTTGTCGGGCTCGTCAGCAAGGTCAAAAATTTTACATCCACCGTTACTCTTATTACGACGCTGGACCCCAACTCCTCGAAGGGCACTCCCGTGTCGGCATCGTTCCTAAGCAAGCCGGACTCCTTTGGCATTATCGAATATGATGAAGAATCCAATATGCTGCAGATGAGCAAGATCGACGAGAAGGACAAGCCGATGGACGGCGACAAGGTCATTACTTCGGGGCTAAGCAGCTTGTTCCCCAAAGGCGTAATCATTGGTACCGTAAAGAACAGCCAAGTCGGCGATTTCGGCCTCACCTACACGGCGATCATTGAACCGGCCGCCAAGTTCGATCATCTCAGGGAAGTGTTCGTCATCGTCGTTCCCGAGGTGGAGGAGCCGTGAAGATACGCATTAACGGAGTCATTCTGCTGGGGCTTGTGCTCATTCTTCTGGAAAATGGAGTCATTCCGTGGCTTGTTCCGCCTTCGTGGAGCGACAGGCTGCTTCCGCACTTGAACTTTATCTTAACGATGTTCGTAGCCGGATTTGCCGGCAGGCACTACGCTTTCCTGTTCGGTCTGGGCTTCGGGCTGCTTCAGGATCTGCTGTCTTACGGCTTCTTGATCGGGCCTTACGGGTTCGGCATGGCGTTAATCGGCTATTTCGCAGGCTTGCTGGCGGAATACAAAAGCTATTCCATCGGGATATTTGCGTGGGCCGTTGTCGTGTTCGGAGCCTTGCTGGATTCCATCGTCTATTTTATTTACAAGCTATTCCGCTTGACCGATCTTGAGTTTGCTTACGTATTTTACTGGCAAGTCGCTCCAACCGCGCTGCTGCAGCTCTTGATTGCGCTGATGATGTACGTGCCGGTGCGCCGCTTGTTGATTAAAGCCTCTCTTTCACCCGGCGAGGACAAGCCGGAATAAGAGGGAACTTCAGCAGGCAGGAATTCCGCTTGTCCAAGCAGAATTTGAAATAGCGTAGGGAGGAGCGGACACTTGTGACGGGCAAAACACTCATAACGATTAAAGGCGTCAAAGAAGGCCTCGTATTTCTATTGGACGACCAATGCGATTTCCTCACTCTGTTGGATGAGCTGAACGCGAAACTGGATAAGCACGGTCCGCAATTCAACGGACCGATCGTGCATATTTTCATAAAGCTGGGCGCCAGACAATTGGAAGAAAACGATAAAGAGCGGATCAGGGCGATCTTCCGCAGGCAAGGGAACTTGCTGATCCAGTCGATCGACAGCGATCCGCCGATGGCCGATCCAGACCTCAAGCCTGTTCCGACGCTGCATACGGTGACCGGCATGGTCCGCTCGGGCCAGACCGTGGAATATGACGGACACCTTCTGCTGCTCGGAGACGTGAATCCCGGCGGCACGATCAGATGCAGCGGCGACGTATACGTGCTCGGCGCGTTAAGAGGGACGGTACATGCGGGTACGGAGGGCAATGAGCAGGCGATTATCGCGGCATCGCTGATGCGGCCGACACAGCTGCGTATTGCGGATGTCATCAGCCGTCCGCCGGATGAGTGGACCTCCTCGGAGCCCTGGATGGAATATGCGTATTTGCGCGAAGGCGCGATGGCCATCGACAAGCTGACAAGCCTCGGTCGTCAGCGTAAAGAAGTCATGCTGTTCAAAGGAGTGTAGAACATGGGAGAAGCGATCGTGGTCACCTCAGGCAAGGGAGGGGTCGGCAAAACGACGACATCGGCCAATCTGGGCACCGCGCTGGCCATGGTGGGACAAAAGGTATGTATGGTAGACACCGATATCGGCTTACGCAACCTGGATGTCGTGATGGGACTGGAAAACCGGATTGTCTACGATCTGATCGATGTGGCAGAGGGGCGCTGCCGAGTCAACCAGGCTCTGATCAAGGACAAGCGCTTCGAGGATTTGTACATGCTTCCGGCCGCGCAGACAAAGGACAAGAACGACATTTCGCCGGAGCAGGTTCGCCAGATCATCGAGAGTCTGAAGCCGGATTTCGATTATATTATTATCGATTGCCCGGCCGGGATCGAACAGGGCTTCCGGAACGCGATCGCAGGCGCGTCGCAAGCCATCGTTGTGACAACGCCCGAGCATGCCGCGGTGAGGGATGCCGACCGTGTCATCGGCTTGCTGGAGAAGAGCAATTTCCCTTCTCCGAAGCTGATCATTAATCGCATTAGGCCTAACATGGTCAAGAGCGGAGATATGCTGGAGGTCGACGAAATCTGCCAGGTTCTGGCGGTCGACCTGATCGGCATCGTGCCGGATGACGAGTTGGTCATCAAAGCGGCGAATTCCGGCGAACCGACGGTTATGAACGTTCACTCCCGGGCCGCGATCGCGTATCGCAACATTGCGCGGCGCATCCTAGGCGAGACGGTTCCTCTTGCGCATCTGGACGAGAAGTCGGGCATGTTTAGCAGAGTAAAGAAGTTCTTGGGAATGGGATGATCGGGATTGCTTAACCGATTGAAAAAAATGGACTGGATGATGCTCGGCATTCTTCTGATGTTCATGGGGATCAGCACCATTCTGGTTCGCAGCGCGACGCACAACAACCCGTTGCCGGCCTATCAGAACATGGACTTCATGACCTTGGTCTTCTACGGCCTGGGCTTCGCCGTCATCATTCTGTTCACATTGATCGACTATCGCCTGATTTTGAAAATATGGTATGCCTGGTATGGAATCGGCATCGTGATGCTCTTGCTTATTTTCGTGCTTGTCGAACCGAAGAACGGGGCCCGAAGCTGGTTTGATCTGGGTTCCTTGTCGTTTCAGCCCGCCGAAATCATGAAGCTCTTCCTGATCATTGCGATTGCCGCCCTCATGGGCAGAAGGCAAGGCGACCCGCTTCGCATGCGCAGCGATGTCATGGTCGTAGCGGCCGTCGCGTTCGTTCCGTTCGTCCTTGTTATGCTGCAGCCCGACTTGGGCAACGCGATGATCTATATTTTTATCGTGCTGGGCATGCTGTGGATCGGCAACGTGCGGTACTCCTATGTGCTGATCGGCCTTACGGCCGTAGTGGGCGGGTTGCTGCTGTTCGTAACGCTGTTCAATTCCTACAACGACGAGATCAAGACGTACCTGAAGGAGCACGATCTCGGTCACTGGTATGAGAGAATCAACACGTACATCCATCCGGAGGAAGCCTCGGCGGATGCGCGCCGCCAGTCGGAATACGCGATGATCGCGATCGGCTCCGGAGGATTAGCCGGGGATGGATACCTCCAGGGAGAGTCCAAAAACAGGAAGTTCATCCCGTATACCTACTCCGATTCGATCTTTGTCGTGATCGGGGAGGAATTCGGCTTTCAGGGGTCCGCATTGCTGCTTTTGCTCTACTTCCTGTTTATTTACAGGATGATCCTGATTGCTTATCAATGCTATGACCGAAGAGGCTCCTTCATCATTATCGGAATCGCGACGATGATGGTGTTCCAGATTTTCCAGAACATCGGGATGATGCTCGGCATTATGCCGATTACGGGAATTACGCTTCCATTCATTAGCTACGGAGGGACATCGCTCCTTCTGAACATGCTGTCGATCGGCTTGATTTTCAGCATTAAAGCACATCAGGAGAAGTATCAGGTGGATGACCAATAAAATCGTCTTTCAGACGACAATACGGAAGGAGCTGACTCACAAGTGCTAAACTTTTGAGCAGCTTCTTTCTTTTTTCTCGATTATGGTTTTGCGGCTCCGCTCCTTCAGGAGATACATGCCCTCTTTTTTCATCGATTGAGGTAAGAAAAAGCCCACAGAAACGCAAAAAGAAATTTTGAGCCAGTCCCTTTTCTTTAGGTTGTCCGCGACCGTGTCCTGCCAAGGTCTATTCGTATCTTGTCCGCCATACAGTATTAACAGAAAGCGGACAAGGGAGGACTACCGATGCGAATTCGGAACAACGTGCGCGATCGCAGGCGGAAGAGAATCGCGCAGCTCGTTGGCGAGCAGGCGTTCGGGCAGGGTGAGCAGGCGGAGAAGACGAAGAACGATGCGGCATCCCCGTTTTCGGACCAGGAGGGCGACAGGTTCGAGGCGTTTCCGATGCCCCCTTCGAAGGCGGAGAGTCTGCTTCCCGTCGCAAGCCTGTCTCCCGATGGGACAAAGTCGGACTTCTCCGCTCCCGGGCGTTCCACCGACCCGGACCCCGAGCTGTGGTGGAAGGAGCAGGAAAGACGGCTTAAATCGGGACAAGTTCCCGGCTGGTCAGGGCTCAAGGGGCTCGCTCCGACCTCGTTGCCGCCAGGCGGATACTCGCCGGACAGAGAGCCTGCAAACCGCTTTATCCGGGGGCTCGCCGTTCGATTCGCGGTGGCGGCGGTCGCGTTTGCCGCGATCTGGGGCTGGCTGAAGCTCGATATGCCGGGAAGCGCCGAAACGCGGGCTTGGATGGTCGGTTCGGTCACGACAGATATGGACTTTCAGGCGATCGAAGCCTGGTACGGCGACACGTTCGGAGGGTCCCCCTCCTTCTTTCCGTTCAATCGAAACGAGTCGGATACGAAGGAAGTGTCCGTCAAGCCCGGTCCGTTGGACACCGCACCTCCGATTAAAGGCAAGATCGTGCAGGGCTATGCCCGGAACGGGAAGGGCGTCAAGATTGCCGCGGCAGGGAATAGCAAGGTCTACGCCGTTTATACGGGGTGGGTGCAGCAGGTGACGCAGGATCAGACTGGAGGAATTACGGTTCTGGTGCAGCATCAGAATCATCTTCTGACCGTCTATGGAGGTCTGGCGGAAGCTTCGGTCAAAGCGAAGGATTGGGTGGAGACCGGGGAAGCGCTCGGGCGGCTCGGACCGGCTGCCGACGAGAATGGCGAACGGCTGCTGTATTTTGCGGTGCAGCAGGGCGAGCAAACGATCGATCCGGCGGAAGTGGTTTCCTTTGATTAGATGGCGCTCTATTGCATTCAGGCTCCACCCGCTGTTCGTTCTCGTTATGCTCGCTTCGATCGTTACGGGACGAATCTCCGAGCTGATCGTTTTGTTCGCGATTGTCCTCTGGCACGAGATCGGGCATTTGCTTGCCGCATTGCGTTTCGGCTGGACCGTTAAAGAAATGAAGCTTCTGCCCTTCGGAGGCGTTCTTGAAGTCGAAGACGCAGGCTCGGTGCCGGTCAGGGAGGAGATGTGGGTCGCGATCGCGGGGCCTGCCCAGAATGCGCTGCTCGCGGCAATCGGCTATTTTCTTGGTCACTTGGGCTGGATCGACAGCGGATGGTCGGACGATTTCGTGCGTGCCAACGTGCTGATCGGCCTTTTTAATTTACTGCCCGTGCTTCCGCTGGACGGAGGACGGATGCTGCAATCCTGGCTCAGTCTGCAATTCCCTTATCATCGGGCGCTGATGTGGAGCGCCAAGCTGAGCTTGTTCTTCAGCGTTCTGCTGGCGGGCGCGGCATTATATCCTCTCGCCCGAGGAGGCTTGCTTCACTTGAATCTGCTGGCTGTCGGCATTTTCTTGTGCGCATCGAACTGGACTTATTTTCGCAACGTGCCGTTCGTGTTCCTCAGATTTCTCGTACACCGCAGCGAGCAGGCCGAGCAGCGCATCGATCAGGGTCGGCTTTCCCGGCCAATCGTCATTGCGGAGAATCGACCGCTGACCCGCATTCTCAAATTGTTCATGAAGGAGCAATATCACTTGATCTACGTCATGAAGCAGGGAAAGCTCGTCAGGGTCGTACCCGAGAAGGCGATTGTCGACGGTTTTCTGGGGCGGCTGTCGGCCGGGAATGCGGATTTGCGCTTTTTCATGTAGAATAAAGAAAACAGATTCCCGTAAGGGAGGTTTTGCATGAAGCGGCTTTTTATACACTGTTCGCCTAACGCGACTCAATCGGCTCTGTTGGAAAACGGTGTTTTGACGGAATTCGGCGTGGAAAGAACGGAAACGGCTTCGTTGATCGGCAATCTGTACAAGGGGCGCGTCGTGAATGTCCTCCCCGGCATGCAGGCGGCTTTCGTCGACATCGGCTTGGCCAAGAACGCTTTTCTGTATGTGGACGACGCCTTGCATCCCCATCTGGAGAAGCAGCCGAAGGAGAAGCCAGCGATTAACGAGCTGCTCAAGCCCGGCGACCAGCTGTTGGTGCAAATTATGAAGGAGCCCCTTGGAAGCAAGGGAGCCCGCGTTACGACCCATTTCTCGATCCCGGGAAGATGGTTGGTTTATATGCCGGAAGCGGATTATGTAGGCATCTCCAAAAAGATAGAGCAGGAGGTCGAACGAAGTCGGCTGAAGAGCTTGGCCGAATCGATCCGGAACGAAGGCGAAGGCGTGATTCTGCGCACGAATGCCGAGGGAGAGAGCCGGGAGGCGCTGGAGGAGGACTTGAACGGCTTGCGCAGGATATGGCAAGGGATTGTTCAGGGAAGCCGGGCGGTCAATGCTCCCGCTGAGCTTCATCGGGATACGGGACTGGTCGGACGTCTGGTCAGAGATGTGATGACGGCGGACACGGAGCAGCTTTATATCGACGATGAGAAGAGCGCCGGAGAGGTTCGCACCTATTTGCGCCAGACCGCTCCAGCCTTGGAGGGCAAAGTGCAGCTTTATCGGGAGCAGAAGCCGCTGTTCGAAAAATTCGGCATTAAGGAGCAGTTGGACCGGGCCTTTCAATCGCGCGTCTGGCTGCCCAGCGGCGGATATCTCGTGTGGGAGCAGACCGAGGCGCTCACGGTCATCGACGTCAACACGGGGAAATATACCGGCACGGTCGATCTGGAGGAAACCGTCTTCCAGACCAACAGAGAGGCGGCCGACGAGGTCGCGAGACTGCTGCGCCTTCGGGATGTCGGAGGCATCATCATTATCGATTTCATTGATATGGAGAGGGAAGAGCATCGCCAGCAGATTGCGCAGCAGCTGGAGTCGAGAATCAGGAGCGACAGGACCAAATGCCAGGTTGTCGGCTGGACGCGTCTTGGGCTGATGGAGCTCACGCGCAAGAAGTCCAGGGAGAACGCAATGAACTACTTTTACGAGACGTGCGCCGCATGCAAGGGGAGCGGCAAAATTTATATTCGTTAAATACGGTTGTAATCCTACAATTGATGTGATAAAATCCTATAGTGCGTGCAATCTGAAGATTTGCAGGCTACAACCGCACTCCACCGGGTCGATAAGATCGGCGCTGCCCTGGCTGAATTCCGCCGCGGCAACCGACACCCTCCGAGGCGAGTCTTAGACATGAGGAGGTGCACCAGATGTACGCGATTATTGAAACAGGCGGCAAGCAATACAAAGTCCAAGCAGGCGACGTGATTTTCATCGAGAAGCTTTCCGCTAACGCAGGCGAGAGCATCACGTTTGACCGCGTGTTGGCCGTTTCCAAAGACGGAGGCCTCACGACGGGCTCCCCGATCGTGGCCGGCGCGTCCGTAACGGGCAAAGTCGAGCAACACGTGAAAGGCGAGAAGATCATCGTTTTCAAGTACAAGCCTAAGAAGAACTACAAACGCAAGCAAGGCCATCGTCAACCGTACACGAAAGTGACGATCGAGACCATCAAGGCATAAGAGAGGCCGCCGAGATGATCACGATAACAATCGTGCGCAATGACGAGAAGGCTATCATGCGGTTTGCCGTAACGGGGCATGCTTACTACAACGATCCTGGCAAGGACATTGTCTGCGCCGGCGTATCGGCTGTAACCATTGGAGCAGTTAACGCGATCGAGAAGCTGACCGGCCTGGCGCCGAAGGCGGAATCGAGATCAGGCTTGCTCAAGGCGGAAGCGCCGCAATGCGCGGACCCCCGGCGGAACGATCAGGTCCAGCTTCTGCTGGAAGGAATGATCGCCGCTCTCGAATCCATCGTAGAATCCTACGGCAAGTACGTGACCATAAAAGAAACCTTTGAGAAAAAAGGAGGTTGACACCATGTTGAAGTTAGATCTTCAGTTATTCGCCTCGAAAAAAGGGGTCGGATCGACGAAGAACGGACGGGACAGCCACTCCAAGCGCTTGGGCGCGAAGAGAGCGGACGGCCAGATCGTAACGGCCGGCAGCATCCTGTACCGCCAACGCGGCACGAAGATTCATCCGGGCACGAACGTCGGCATCGGCAAAGACGATACGTTGTTCGCGCTGGTTCCGGGCGTCGTCAAGTTCGAGCGTCTGGGTCGCGACCGCAAGAAAGTCAGCGTATACGCTGTTGCGCAAGCTCCGGTAGCTGCCGCGCTTGAAGTTTAATAGGGCATCCAGAACCCCGGCCAATGCTAGTTGGTCGGGGTTTTTGCGTGAACGAAACCGTGCGCGTAACGCGTGGTGAAGCGGGAGCTGCCATGTTATACTGTAAGAGTGAACGGCTTCCGAACTTGGGCGGGAGAGGAAATACGAAACGGGGAGTTCGCATGAGGATTAGGAAAACGACGCTGTGGGGGGCGGCGCTTGCGGCGTCGTTGGCTTTGCCTGTCGCGGCCGTCTGGATCTGGCATCATTCATGGTGGTCGCTCATCGTATTCGTTCTGTGGACGATCGCGTTATCCTTCGCAATGGTCGCGTGGCAGCGAAGAAGGCATCGGGAACGATGCGACAAGCTGTTGACGCATGCGCAAATCGCGACGATTCGCACGCTTAGTCACCATCGTCACGACTGGATGAACGAGCTGCAAATTTTATACGGCTATCTCAGGCTGAACAAGCTCGATAAAGCGGTTGATGTGGTGGATAGAATAAGGGAACGGATGGAGCAGGAAAGCAGGGTTTCCCAGCTGGGGCACCCCGAGCTTGCAGCTTATCTGATTTCCTTCCGTACCGTATGCGACACGATGCGTCTCGAGGTTGAGGTTCAGGAAGGGCTTTATCTGGACAAGCTTCCATTGGAGGCGGATAGGCTGTCCAGAACGATTATCGGCTTGGTGAACGTGATCCGTTTTCGGGCATCCGTTCCGCTTGCCGGAGAGAACGTGCTTAAGCTTGCGTTATCCCGAGAGGACGTTCGTTTGATCATGGTTATGCAGTACAGCGGCGAGCTGGCGGCGGCGGGAAGCATAACTGAAGAGTTGGAAAAATGTTTGGCAGATGCAGGGCAAATGGCTCAGGGAATCGAGCCGGCGGAGCAGTCGCATAACGAGCGGACGATGGTTATCCATTTTCCTCTGTCGGCATAATGGAGTGAATACATCATGTTTGTGGATAAAGCGAAAATATTTGTTAAAGGCGGCAACGGCGGAGACGGACTGGTCGCCTTCCGAAGAGAGCTATACGTTCCGGAAGGCGGACCTGCGGGCGGCGACGGCGGCAACGGCGGCGACGTCATATTCCGGGTAGACGAAGGCTTGCGCACCCTGATGGATTTCCGTTACCAGAAGCACTTCAAGGCCGATCGGGGAGAGAAAGGCCGCAATAAATCGCAGCATGGAGCCAACGCCGATCACATGATCGTTCGCGTGCCTCCCGGCACGATTGTCGTGGACGACGATACGGGAGAGCGGGTCGCCGACTTGACGAGGCACGGTCAGGAGGTCGTCATCGCCAAGGGCGGCAGAGGAGGCAGAGGCAACATCCGCTTCAAGAGCTCCGTGAACACCGCTCCGGCCATAGCGGAGAATGGCGAAGAAGGCCAAGAGCGCTGGGTGACGCTGGAGCTCAAGGTGATGGCGGACGTCGGGCTTGTCGGGTTCCCGAGCGTTGGCAAGTCGACGCTGCTCTCGGTCGTATCCGCCGCCCAGCCGAAAATCGGGGCGTATCATTTTACGACGATTACGCCTAATCTCGGCGTCGTGGATCTGGGCGACGAGCGCAGCTTCGTCATGGCCGATCTGCCGGGCCTGATTGAAGGCGCGCATACCGGAGTCGGTCTTGGCCACGATTTCCTGAGACACGTCGAACGCACCCGCATCATTGTGCACGTGGTGGACATGTCCGGCATGGAAGGCCGCGATCCTTATGAGGATTGGGTGAAGATCAACGACGAGCTGCGGCTGTACAATCCAAAGCTGGCAGAGCGCCCGCAGATCGTTGCGGCCAACAAGATGGATATGGCGGAATCCGAGGACAACCTGTCGGCGTTCCGGGATCAGGTTGCGGAGCTTCGACCGGATATCGTCATCATGCCGATCTCTTCGCTGACGAAACAAGGCGTTCGGGAAATGCTGTATCGCGTCGCGGATCTCCTCGATTCGCTGCCGGACGTCTCCGAGCTGGAAGAAAGCGAGCAAGCGGCCAAAGCCGACGAGGGCATCGTCTACAAGTACGAGACGACGGATGACATGGCGTTCACGATCTCGAAGGACAACGAAGTGTTCGTCGTGGAGAGCGAAGGCATCGAACGGCTGATGCGGCGAACGCAGTTCAACTCCTACGAAGCCATTATGCGCTTCGGCCGTATCCTTCGCGGCCTGGGCATCGACGATGCGTTGCGCAAGCGGGGAGCTAAGGACGGCAATACGATTCGCATCGGCAAATTCGAATTTGAATTTTTCGAAGGCGGCAGCGACGACTATCTATATGAGGATCAATAATACGCCAAAGCGATTCAAGAAGAAGGCTGTCCGACCGGTTCGAGTAACCGGGGACAGCCTTCTTTGCTACGCAAGGAGGATCAACCGACGATCTGCTCCATCTGAAGATGAATCTCCTTGCTGAGATCGATGTAACGCTCTCCTTGGCGAATCAGCGGTCTTGTCGGGTCCGAGGGCGGAATGAGCACGACTTGGCCTACCGTTCCGTCCGTCAATTCCACCTCGCAGCCGATCAGGGAATTCATCAACCGTCTTGTGAACGTCAGCAAAATGCTTTGATCGAAATTTCCCAGGGAGCCGGTAAACATTAATCTAAGAATTTCATAGAAGGGGGAGGCCTTCCGGTAGACGCGATCGCTCGTCAGCGCGTGGAAGACATCCGAGACGGCGACGATCTTGCTCAAATAGTCGATTCGTTCGCTGCTCAGGCGATGCGGATATCCGCTGCCGTCCTCCCGCTCATGATGCTGCAAGGCGATAAGCGCGGAGCGATGGTGGAGGTCTGCGCACTGTTTAATCATATCGTAGCCGTACAAGGTATGTAATTTCATGGTCTCATATTCTTCATCTGTCAGCCTGCCGTTTTTGTTGAGGATGTGTTCGGGAATCGCCATTTTGCCTACGTCATGGAGAACGGCCCCGATGGAGAGGATAGCCAGCTCGCCGGGCGGCAAGCCCATCCAACGGCCCAGCATGGAAGAAAGCGCGCCGACGGCGATATTGTGGCGATAGGTGTAGTCGTCCTTGGCGCGCATGGAGAGAAGCAGCGGGAACACCTGGACGCTTTCCATGGATCTGGTCATGACGGGCATAATCTCGTTCTGAATGTCGGCGATCGGAATGTGGCCCGAATGGCGGATGCCTTGAAAAATATGCCGGAGGGTAGAGACGGAGGCCTCTAATTCCCTGAGCGCCGCTTTCTCTTCGGACAGGGGGTCCAAATCGTATTCGGTCAATTCGATTCCGTGCATCGCGAGCTTATGGAGATCCGCATCGCTGATAATATGCGACAAGGGGAGTACGAGAACGCCAAGGGCGTTGAAGAGGTCCCGGTTCAACCGGCGACCGGTCCATTGCGGTTTTGCGGCGTGATATCGCATGTCTTGGAAGCCCTCCGGTCCGCTAGTAGCAGGAGTCATTTTGAATTTGCGTACATTATAGCAACACAAACTTACAAATTTCTTTCTCGCGTGAAATACCTATTGCCCCTGTCCGATCTATTCGCTATAATGTCCTCTATATACAAACATTCGTCTTTCCTGGGAGGACGCATTATGGCGGAACGTTATTATGTCGTCCGCGAGGACCTGCTGCCGGAAGGCATTCTCAAGACGGAGCAAGCCAAAGAGCTGCTTCGGCGGGGAGAAGCGGCTACCATTCATGAAGCCGCGGAGCGGGTAGGCTTAAGCCGCAGCGCGTATTACAAGTACAAGGACGGCGTGTATTCGATCGAGCAGGCTTCGCGCGAATCGATCGCCACCTTGTCGATGGATCTGGAGCATCGATCGGGCGTATTGTCCAAGGTGCTCGGCACGCTGGCGGCGAGCGAAGGGAACGTACTTACGATCTCGCAGTCGATTCCATTGCAGGGCTTGGCCAATGTCGTCGTATCGCTGGACACGACCTTAATCAACGGCCATTTTCCGGAATTGTTAGGAAACCTTCGCTCCCTGGACGGAGTGAAGCGGGTGACCATAGTCGGCCGCAGTTAACGAGATGAGCATAGGTAAGTTAACAGTTGGAAGCGGGGGAACAATCATGAAGGCTGTCAAAGTGGGTTTGCTGGGGTTAGGCACGGTTGGAACGGGCGTCGTAAGGCTCGTCGAAGGCCATCAGGAGGATTTGTCCAATCAAGTGGGCTCTCCGATTTCCATTGCGCAAATTCTCGTCAAGGATCGAGGGAAGAGCCGCAGCATTGCGATCGACCCTGCCAAGCTTACGGAAGATCCGTGGGAGATCGTCCGCAATCCGGAGATCGACGTCATCGTCGAAGTGATGGGCGGAATCGGCCAGACAAAGGAATATATTCTCGAAGCGCTGGAGCTCGGCAAACATATCGTTACGGCAAATAAGGATCTGATGGCATTGCACGGGCCGGAAATTCTGGAGAAGGCTCGGGAGAAGGGATGCGACGTACTGTACGAAGCGAGCGTGGCAGGCGGCATTCCGATTATCCGGACTCTGATCGAGGGCTTCTCTTCGGATCGGATTACGAAGATCATGGGCATTGTGAATGGAACGACCAATTACATTCTGACCAAGATGAGCCAGGAAGGCGCGGCCTACTCCGAGGTGCTTAAGGAAGCGCAGGAGCTCGGCTACGCGGAGGCCGATCCGACCTCCGACGTGGAGGGACTGGATGCGGCTCGCAAAATGACCATCTTGTCGACGCTGGGCTTCCGCTCGAACGTGGCTCTGGAGAACGTCAGCGTCAAGGGAATCAGCTCCGTCAGTCAGGAGGATATTCAATATGCCAAGCAGCTGGGCTATGAAGTGAAGCTGCTCGGCATCGCGGAGCGCCAGGATGACTTGATCAGCGTAAGCGTGCAGCCGACGATGATCAAGCGCAGCCATCCGATCGCCTCCGTCAACGGCGTGTTCAACGCGGTTTACGTGCATGGCGAAGCGGTGGGCGAGACGATGTTTTACGGAGCGGGAGCGGGGGAGCTGCCGACCGCCACCTCGGTTGTCGCGGATCTTGTCGCCGTCGTGAAAAACATGAAGCTCGGAGTCAACGGACGTCAAGCGCAGTTGGCCTACAACGTAACGAAGCTGAAGACGGACGATCAGATCGCTTCGAAGTTTTTTCTGCTGCTGCATGTGGAGGATCGGGCGGGCGTACTGGCCCAGATCGCCCAGGTGTTCTCCGATTGCGACGTCAGCATCGAATCGGTTATGCAGCCTTCGGCTCCGAATCCGACAAGTACGGAAATCATCATCATTACGCATCAGGCCAGTAAAGCGGCGATGAGCAAAGTGCTGAACGCTTTCGAGAGCCTGCCTGCGGTAAGAAAGGTCAAGAGCGTCTATCGCGTCGAAGGATGAGGCGGGCTGCGTCGTCTTGCTCGCGAGAACCGGATTATCGAACTAAAGGAGCTTTTGAATATGCGTGAAGGAATGGCAACGAATAAACTCAAATCCGGACGCGTCGTCGTCAAGGTGCCCGCCAGCACGGCCAACTTGGGACCGGGCTTCGATTCCCTCGGAATGGCGCTGTCCCTGTTTGCATGGGTGAGTCTGAAGCCTTCGGATACGACCCGGATTATGCTCGTCGGCGATCATCTGAAGGGAGTGCCCCTGGATAAGACCAATCTGGTCTACGAGGTGGCGCAAGCCGTATTTCGCAAGGCGGGGATTGAGATCCCGGAGCTGGAGATCGGCATTCGAAGCGACATTCCGCTGACGCGGGGCCTGGGAAGCAGCGCCTCGGCAATTGTAGGCGCATTGGTCGCGGCAAATGCTCTAATCGGCAACGCGTTGACAGATGACGAGCTGTTCCAGATGGCAACTGCGCTGGAGAAGCATCCCGACAACGTTGGCGCTTCCTTGTTCGGCGGCATCATCGCGGCGGCATGGGACGGAGAACGGGCCGGCTACGTCCGAATCGAGCCGCCGCAAGGGATGGAGGTGCTTGTGGCCATTCCCGAGTTCGAGCTGTCCACCAAGAAGGCGCGCAATGTGCTGCCCGAGCAGGTGACGATGCAGGATGCGGTGTTTAACGTTACGCACAGCTCGTTGTTGACGGCCGCGCTGGCTGCGGGTCGTCTGGATTTGCTGGGACAGGCCATGAGGGATCGCCTGCATCAGCCATACCGCGCTGCGCTGATTCCAGGCATGGAAACGATCCTGCGGGACGCGACCTCGCATGGCGCTCTTGGAGCGGTATTGTCCGGCGCGGGACCGACGCTGCTGATGCTTGCGGAGAGCGGTCAACCGGAGGAAGGCCGGCTGGAGGCCTTCGTGAAGCAGGTGATGTCCGCCGAGGGGATCAACGTGTCTACCCGCTGGCTGAAGCCGTGCTTGCACGGTCCCGAGGTCCGTTTTTTAGGGGAGAAGGACCCGGGGTATCATGAGGCTCCTCAGCAGTATTTGGCAAGCGTAGAAGCGGAGGTTGGCGTATGAGCTCAAAAAAATCGGTTGCGCTGCTTCCGCGGGGAACCGTATCGGATGAGGCGGTCCGCTATTTGTTCCGAGATCAGGACGTGGAATTCGTATATTGCAAAATGATTGCGGACGTCTTTCAATCTACGGCGAGCGGCCGCACGGACTGGAGCGTTATCCCGATTGAGAATACCATCGACGGCTCCGTAAGCTTGCACATCGACCTGCTTGTGCACGAGGTAGACTTGCCGATTCGGGCGGAATGGGTGTTCCCTTCCATCCAGAATCTTATCGGCTCGGCCGGCGAGCTGGCAGGGAGCGACGGGCAATGGGATCCGGACAAAATTGTCAAAGTCATGAGTCATCCGGTAGCCATGGCGCAGTGCATGCAATTCATACGCGCCAGGCTGCCCCATGCGGAGCTGGAGACGCTGAGCAGTACGTCCGAAGCGGTTCGCACGGTCCTGAGCAATCCAGGCAAGGGCTGGGCGGCGCTTGGAACAAAGCTTGCGGCGAAGGAGACGGGACTCGACCTTCTCCAGGAGGGGGTCACCGACCACGACAACAATTTTACTCGTTTTCTGCTGGTCGGCAACACTCCTTACGAGAATCCGACGGCAACGGCGCAGCATACAAGCGTTCTGATCACGCTTCCGGAGGACTACCCGGGGCTGCTGCATCAGGTGCTGTCGGCGTTTGCGTGGAGAAAGATCAACCTTTCCAAGATCGAATCCCGGCCGACGAAAAAGAAGCTGGGTACCTACTACTTCTACATCGATATCGCTTATGCGCTCGATTCGGTGCTGCTCCCCGGAGCGCTTGCCGAGATCGAGGCGCTAGGCTGTCAGGTGAGACTGCTTGGCTCCTACCCGAGCCTGTCGTATGAACCGGCGCGCGCCTAGCGCGGCTGCATTATCAAATCGTATGGAGAATGATCCGGCGGGCCTGCAGGCTGCCGGATTTTTGCTGTGAAATGGATGTCAAATGCCCATGAACTGCATAGGATGTAAGGATTGCGCGAGGGCATTCGCCCGGTCGTGAACGATTTCATCACTATCAGGAGGGAACGGCGTGAAAATCCATATGGTTAAGCAAGGGGATACGCTGTATTTGATCGCCAAGAAATACGACGTGCCTCTGGAAGCCGTCGTGAAAGCCAACCCGGAGATCAGCAATCCGGACGCGATCGAAGTGGGAATGAAGGTGAAAATTCCGTCTTCCCCTAAATCGCCGGTCGGCGTCATTCATCAGCACACGGTTCAACAGGGAGATACGCTGTGGAAGCTCTCCAAGGCGTGGGGCATACAACTGACGGATATGATCGAGGCCAATCCCCAGCTCAAAAATCCGAATGCGCTGCTAACCGGCGAGGTCGTCAATATTCCGAAGGGTTCGCACCCAGGTAGCACGGGGACGGCGACGATGCACGACAAGGCGTCGATGGGAGCTAAAGCCGAAACCGGCAAGAAAGGAACGGCCGTTCAGCCGCAGCCGTTGCCCGCTCCCCCGCCAGTGACGATTACGCCGACTCCGCCGCCGGTAACAGTTACGCCGGTTCAGCCTCCCGCTCCGCAGCCGGCACCGCCTCCGGTGCAAGTATTGCCCGCTCCCGAAACGAAGCCGATCTACGGCATCGAAATTCATGAGCATGTCGAGCTGACGTACCCTGTCGGCAAGGCCGAATCTCCCATGCCTTACGGCTATGGTATGCCGTTTCCGGGCGTAGGGGGACAAATGACGGGCGGCGGCTATGGCGCTCCCGGCAGCGACGGCTACGGCTATGGTTACGGCATGCAGCAGCCGATGGTCGGCGGCGAGGCTTGGCATATGGGGGGGCATGGCTATGGATATGCTCCGGGAATGGCGCAGCCGTCGATGGGAGGCGAGATGACCGGCTACGGCATGCCGCAGCCGGTACTAGGGATGCAGGGCGCCTATCCCGGCTGTGCGCAGCCGTACGGCCTGCCTCCATTGGAGGGGCAGCTCGGCGGCACCATAGGCGGTTTATACGGCATGCAGGATTACTCTTATAGTCCGCCCGAAGCGATGGCTTCGAGCCAGAGCCCTGCCGCGGGCGGTAAGCCTTCAGGCTGCAAAACGTGCGGCGGCAGCTCGTCTTTGAATTCTTATGCCGGAGCCGGTTATCCGGGAACGGAGTACGAAGGGGACAGAGTTGCTTATGGACAGATGCCGTCCGCGGTCAGCCCGGCGATGAGCGGATATGGACAGATGCCGTCCGCGGTCAGCCCGGCGATGAGCGGATATGGACAGATGCCGTCCGCGGTCAGCCCGGCGATGAGCGGATACGGACAGATGCCGTCCGCGGTCAGTCCGGCGATGAGCGGATTTCCGGGAACGAATCCCGGTGCGTATTACGGCACTCCTATGGGAGAGCTGCCGGTCGGATACAAACAGATGACGTCTCCGTATTATTGCGAGCCTTATTATGGCGGCTTCCCTCCGATCCCCCCAATGCCTGGTCTTCCGCCGATGCCTCCCCTGAGGGAAGAGGAAGCGGAGCAGCGGTCATTGGAGAATGAGGAGCCCGTTAAGATCAAAGCTTCGGCCGACAAAAAAAGGCAGCCGTCCAAGCCGAAAGCCAGGCAGGCGAACGTGCAGGAGGCCAAGCCGAAGCGCAAGGAAAACCTGCCATGGATCAATTGGTAAAATAAGTGCATAGCGCCGGAGTCCCTGGGCAACAATACTAACAAAAAGCAGAGAAGGGGATTCCGGTGTCTCGCTTCCGTATTTTCAAAGAGCTCAAAAAATCTCTAAAAAGAAAACGTCGCCACGTCTGGTCGCTCGGGATCGGCGCTTTTGTCTTCCTGGCGGCTTCATTGGCCGGAGCATGGCTCGCTCATCGCGTCGTTTCCCCGGTGCAATCCGAGATATTCGCGCCTGAGGAATCGGCTCCGGTCTGGATGGACAAGCTATCCGACTCCGATACCTTATTATCCAGGAGCCAAGCGCTGCTTGCCCTGCGGAACCGAAAAGGCGATGTAGAGCTTGTGCTGCAGCGTACTTATCTGTGCGGAGAGGAAACCCGCCGGCTGGGCACGCATACCGCTTCGAAGGCGGAGGAACTGCTCCGGTCCCATCGGGAATGGGACGCAAGGTTCGAGAGCGGAAGGCTGACGGTCAAGGAGAATGTGGATGATCTGTCGCCGCGCTGTCGCCAGTCCGCTTATGTGGGGATGGACAAGAGCGGCAACCTTTCGCTGTATGACGGCCCACCCTGGAAAGACAAGGTCATTCGCACCTTTTTTCACTTGGACGTTGAACGGATGGAAGCCCAGCTTGGCGAAGAGCGCGCCCGCGAATTGGCGGCGGGCATTCGCGTCCCGGACAAAGCGGCATACAGCAGCATGCTTTCCGCGTTCAATGAATATGCCAGCGTAAGCTCTCAAGCCAAGCCGCAGCCCTAGGCCCGGCATAAAGCTGCCAGAAGACGCTCCCGTCGAGGAGCGTCTTTTGGCGTTGTTGCGCATTGTGCGAGCAAGAGTTTCGTCCTGTCAGCTTTAGCGAGCTGAGCCCTAAGGCTCATTTTGCTTTGCCGTAACCGTCCGCAGCTCCGACAGAGCCCCGGCTGTAAGGGCACGGCTGGGATTGTGCGGCGATGATGTGTTCTCCTTCTGTTCTCATGGAGAACAACATTTGCTATAATGAATCAGAATGTTTAGGTTTACTTTTTAATAGAGCGCTGAATCGGGGGATCGTTTCATGAGGGTACTGGGAATCGACCCTGGGATAGCCATTATGGGATTCGGGTTTATTGATAAGACGGGTCATAAGCTGACCCCGGTGCAATATGGCAGCATCGAGACGGCGGCAGGGACGCCGCAGGAGCTGCGGCTGAAGCAAATCTATGAATCTTCCTGCAGCTTGCTGGATCAGTACAAGCCGGATACGGTAGCCGTCGAGAAGCTGTTTTTCAACAAAAACGTTACGAATGCGTTCAGCGTCGGCCAGGCTCGCGGAGTGTTCATGCTGGCCGCGGCGCAGAGAGGCTTGCCCATTTCCGAATATACGCCGATGCAAGTGAAGCAGGCGGTCGTCGGTTACGGCGGCGCGGAGAAACGGCAGGTTCAGGAAATGGTCAAAATGCTGCTCAAGCTAGCTGTAGTCCCAAAGCCGGACGATGTCGCCGACGCGCTCGCAGTTGCGATCTGCCACGCGCATTCCCTCGTCCTTAACGAACGAATGAATGGAGTGACGCGTTAGTGATCGACTATTTGCGAGGCAAGGTCGCCCATATCGAGGCGGAGTATATTGTGCTTGACGTTCGCGACGTCGGTTATCGGGTGTTTACGCCGAACCCTTACGGGCTGGCGAAATCGGAGGAGCCGGTGCAGCTCTTTATCTATCATCACGTCCGCGAGGATGCCATTCATCTGTTCGGATTCACGACGAGAGACGAACAGGCGCTTTTCCGCAAGCTTCTGGAAGTCTCCGGCATCGGCCCGAAGGTGGCGCTTGGCGTGCTGGTCGGCGGTCGTCCGGAGGCGGTCATCGCGGCGATTCAACAGGAAAATGTCGCCTTCCTGACGAAGCTGCCGGGCATCGGCAGAAAAACGGCGCAAAGAATGATACTCGACCTTAAGGACAAGCTCGGAGCGATCGACAGCGGGTGGAGTCTGACCGCTCTGGCCGAACGGGGTACTTCTATCGTCGGAACGGAGAGCGGGTCCGCATGGACGGAAGCGCGCGAGGCGCTGCTGAGCCTCGGCTACCGGGAGGCGGAACTGGACAAGGCGTGGCTGTCGATGAAGAACGGAACAACCGGAGAAGAGACGCCGGATGCTCTGATCAAGCAGGCGCTGCAGCAGCTGTTCCAAGGATGACGCGCAAGCGGGAGAGGAGGCCGAAGCAATGGAGGAAGAGCGTATCGTCACCGCGCATCTGATGATGGAGGACCAAGCGGTGGAATACAGCCTGCGCCCTCGCTACCTGGCGGAATATATCGGCCAATCGCAAGCGAAGGACAACCTGAAAGTTTACATTGAAGCGGCGAAGATGCGGCGCGAGCCTCTGGATCACGTGCTGTTGTACGGCCCTCCTGGGCTTGGCAAAACGACTCTGTCGAACATAATAGCCAACGAGCTGGGCGTACATATTCGCACGACGAGCGGTCCCGCGATCGAAAGGCCCGGCGATCTCGCTGCGATATTGACCAATTTGCAGGAGAACGACGTGCTGTTTATCGACGAAATCCATCGGCTTCATCGCACGGTGGAGGAAGTGCTGTATCCAGCCATGGAGGATTTCGCGCTGGACTTCATTATCGGCAAGGGACCAAGCGCGCGGTCGGTACGGCTGGATCTGCCCAAGTTCACGCTGATCGGAGCGACAACCCGCGCTGGACTGCTGTCCGCGCCGCTTCGCGACCGTTTCGGCGTCGTCAGTCGGCTCGAATACTATACGGAGGACGAGCTCAGCTTTATCGTGACAAGAACGGCGGAGATATTCGGTGTCGGCATTATCGGAGAGGCCTCTCGCGAGATTGCAAGGCGCTCGCGGGGAACGCCGCGGATTGCCAACCGATTGCTTAAGCGGGTGCGCGATCATGCTCAGGTCAGAGGAGACGGCATCATCACGGAAGCTGTCGCGCACGATGCCTTGGAGCGGATTCAAGTGGACCCGATGGGCTTGGACAGCATCGACCACAAGATGCTCCGCGCAATGATCGTCAATTACGCCGGCCGTCCGGTCGGTCTGGATACCATCGCGGCTTCTATCGGAGAAGAGAGCCAGACGATCGAGGATGTCTATGAGCCCTACCTGATGCAGATCGGATTTCTGCAGAGGACGCCTCGCGGCCGTGTGGCCACGTCTGCGGCCTATCGTCATCTTGGGCTTCCTCAGCCGGAAGCGAACGGATGAGCCTAACAAATCCTAACCCCCCGAAGGAGGCAACCCGCATGGTTGATAGCGTCAAAGAGAAGCCCCGGCATAATCGATTGCTGCTGCTCGTGCTGCTGGCGGCAATGACGGCGGCCTTCGTATCCCCTCTGGCTGCACGCGCGGCTGTGAAGGTGCCGGATACGATTCGCGTCGGTTTTTTTCTTAATCTTGGAGCGAACAAATACCAATCGATTACCCCGACTGCGACGCTGTCGTCCGAGGGGGGCATGAAGCTCTCATGGCTCGACGCCAATACGAGCTTGCCGGTGAGCAGCGTTCCGGCCGGTCAAACGGTTCGCTTCGCGATGGACGGCTACAGGGCGCTGGTCGCGGAAACGGCGAGTCTCGATACGGCGATGGCCGTGCTCAAGAAACTACAAGCCTCGTCCAACGCCGGGACGATTACGCAGCTGAGCAAGTCCGGCAAGGTCGTCTACCAGGTCACGGAAGGCGCCTATGCGACCGCAGCCGGGGCAAGCGCCGCGGTGACGAAGTGGTCGAACGCCGGCGCCGCATCGGGAGTGCAGCCGCTGCAAAGCGCCAAAGTGCTGGGGCCGTGGGCCGTTGAATCGGGACCCTACGGCAGCCTGGCCGAAGCGAGGGCTGCCGGAGAACAGCTGGGCAATGCCGGTCTGGAGACGTTCGTTGCGTATAAGCCCGTTGCCGGAGTTGCTCAGTATGTTGTTAGAATCGGTCAGGAAAAGGATGCGGCATCGCTCGCGGCGTTGCGGCAATCGGCTGCGGCCGCGGGCGGCGCGAACGTTCGCGTTCCCGAGGCTGGGGAGCAATATGCCGCGCTTAGAACGGATGTAACCAGCGGCAGCGCCGCAGCGACACTGTACGCGATTCCGGCAGGCGGTTCCGCCGCGCTTCGGGCGGAGCCGGCAGGGGCTGAGGGTATTCTGCTTGCCGAACGGAGCAAGCGAACCTATCGCGGCAGCATGGAGATCAGCGTGCTGAATCAGTCGCTTGCGGTGGTAAACGAGGTCGACTTCGAGCAATATCTGTATTCCGTCGTCGGAGTAGAGGTTGGCGCGAGCTGGCCGCCGGAAGCGCAGAAAGCGCAGGCCGTTGCAGCTCGTACCTATGCCCTCTTCGCCGGGACGGGCTATCAGATTGCGAATGTCGTGGATACAACGCTGAGCCAGGCTTACTACGGGATCGGCTCGGAGAACGCCAACTCCACGGCAGGCGTGCAGGCTACGGCGGGCGAGGTGCTCACTTACGACGGCAAGGTCATCAACGCCGTATTCTCCTCCAATGCCGGAGGAATTACCGCCGATAACAACGCCGAAATCTGGGGCGGAGACAATGCGTACTATTCCGCCGGCGCGAACAGCCCGGACGAGGGCCCGCAGAAGGGCAAGCTGGATTGGCATTACGTTGCTCTGGAATCGGGAGAAGCGGGGTACATCCGCTCCGATCTGGTCGCTGACAGCGGACAGGTTCATGTCAGCGGAGCGAAAATCCTGAAAGTTACAACGGAAGGAGCGGCCGTGCGGGAAAATCCCGTCATCTCTACGAAGGTTGAGCCGATCGCCAGAGTAGGCGTAGGAACGACGCTTGTCGAGCTGGACCGGGTCCCCGAATATTCCGATTACAGCTGGATTGAGCCTTCGATGACGCCGGAGCAATTGCTGACGGCGCTGAACAAGAGAGCCAAAACGCCGATAACCGGTCCCTTGCTTACGCTCGAAGTGACCAAGCGAGGACCTTCCGGCAGGGTGACCGAGATCAAGGCGAACGGGGTTGTCGTTAACGTAGGCGTGGGCGACAATCTGCGCGGGGCTCTGGGAGGACTTAAGAGCACGCTGTTTGAGATCGAGGAGACCGGACGCTTCACGGTGCAGGGAGAGGAGCGTACCCGGGAGATACCGGCGCAGGGCGGATCGCTTCAAGTCGTCGGCGCAGATGGCCGCACGCAGAGCCTCAAGGGCTCCAACCTCTATATCATGGACGGAAGCGGACAGCTGAGGGCTGCTACGGCGGTTCCTGGCTTCGTGATCTCGGGCAATGGAAACGGACACGGCGTAGGCATGTCCCAGTGGGGAGCGCGCGGACTCGCGGAGCAAGGGTATGACTATGAATATATTTTGAAATACTACTATAAGAATGCGACCATCGAGAAGGATGCCAAGTGATGAACGTTAGCGATTACGATTTTGATTTGCCGGAGTCCCTGATTGCTCAAACTCCGTTGCCGGAAAGAACGGCCTCGCGCTTGCTTGTGCTGGACAAGGCTTCGGGAAGCGTGGAGCATCGCGTCTTCACCGATCTGGAGAGCTATCTCAAGCCAGGGGATACGCTGGTGCTTAACGATACGAGGGTGCTTCCCGCCCGTTTGTTCGGCGTTAAGGCGGATACCGGGGCCAAGGCGGAGCTGCTTCTGCTCAAGCGTCTAGAAGGAGATCGCTGGGAGGCTCTCGTTCGACCGGGGAAGAAGCTCCACAAAGGCGCTACCATCCTATTCGGCGCTCGGGACCTATCCGAGGGCGCCGAGCCTGCCAAGCCCCTGCTTACCGCCGTTGTAGAAGAGTCGGGCGAGATGGGGGCGAGAATAGTTCGCTTCGAGTACGACGGAATCTTTCATGAATTGCTTGACCGGCTCGGCCAGATGCCGCTACCGCCATATATTAAGGAAACGCTGCCTGACCGTGAACGCTACCAGACGGTATATTCCCGGAACGAGGGCTCGGCGGCGGCGCCGACTGCGGGTCTTCATTTTACGGAGGCGTTCCTGAAGAAGCTCCAGTCGTCCGGCGTGAAGCTTTGTCCGATTACGCTGCATGTCGGGCTCGGCACGTTTCGTCCGGTGTCCGCAGATACGATAGAAGAGCATGAGATGCACGAGGAGTGGTATTCCGTCAGCGAAGAAAGCGCGAAAATGCTCACGGAGGCCAGAGCCGGCGGCGGAAGAATCGTAGCCGTAGGCACGACGTCCGCGAGAACGCTGGAGACGATCGGCCAGCGCTTCAAGGAGGGGCCGATCGAGGCTTGCAGCGGCTGGACGAATATATTCATCTATCCGGGCTACTGCTTCACGCTTGTAGACGCTTTGCTGACGAACTTTCACCTCCCGCGTTCCACGCTGGTTATGCTGGTCAGCGCTCTGGCCGGTCGTGACAACGTCTTGAACGCTTATCGAGAGGCGATTGCGAAAGAATATCGCTTCTTCAGCTTCGGAGACGCCATGTTCATTACCTGATTCATTCCTGCTGCGAACCGCAAGTTAAGCTAGAATCGACAGATCATTAGACGATCCCATACTGTTCTTTGAAAGGAATTCCACAATGGCAGTCAAATACGAATTAATCAAAACCTGCGCCCAGACCGGCGCGAGATTAGGCCGGCTGCATACGCCTCATGGCATCATCGACACGCCGACGTTCATGCCTGTCGGCACACAAGCCTCCGTCAAAGGGATGAGCCCGGAGGAGCTCAAATCGCTCGGCGCGCAAATCATCCTGAGCAACACTTATCATCTGTTTCTCCGGCCAGGGAACGAGCTGGTGAAAGAGGCGGGAGGGCTTCATCGCTTCATGAACTGGGATCGCCCGATCCTGACGGACAGCGGCGGCTTCCAGGTGTTCTCGCTAAGCGAAATGCGCAAAATCACCGAGGAAGGCGTTGAATTCCGCTCCCACATCAATGGAGACAAGCTGCGCCTGACGCCGGAGAGCGCTACGCAAGTCCAGAACGATCTTGGCGCCGACATCATTATGGCCTTCGACGAATGTCCGCCTTACCCAGCGGAGTACGCTTACGTGAAGCAATCGACCGAACGGACCAGCCGTTGGGCGGAAAGATGTCTGAAGGCGCATGGCCGATCGCACGATCAAGCGCTGTTCGGAATCGTGCAAGGCGGCATGCACAAAGATTTGCGCAAGCAGAGCGCCCTTGATTTGACTTCGCTTGATTTTCCGGGGTATGCTATGGGTGGACTAAGCGTGGGCGAGCCTAAGCCGCTCATGTACGAAATGTTGGAAGAGACGATTCCTTTCCTTCCGAGCGACAAGCCCCGTTACTTGATGGGGGTCGGTTCACCGGATGCGCTGCTCGACGGAAGCATTCGCGGCGTAGACATGTTCGATTGCGTCTTGCCGACCCGAATTGCCCGGAATGGAACGCTGATGACCAGTCAAGGTCGGATGGTCGTTCGCAACGCCAAGTACACGAACGATTTTAGTCCTCTAGATCCGGAATGTACCTGTTACGCCTGCCAGAACTATTCGCGCGCTTACATTCGACACCTGATTAAAGCGGACGAGATGTTCGGTCTCCGCCTCACGACCATACATAATCTTCACTTTCTGGTTCAATTGATGGTTCAGGTGCGGGAAGCGATCAGAGAAGACAGGCTAGGCACGTTCCGCGACGAGTTTTTTGAGAAATACGGCATGGCTCGCAACGAAAGCGGCTTTTAAGAGAGGGGGGATAATGAATGTGGTTAGCAGAATCCAGCGGCGGCGGCAATCTTCTGTACACATTGGCGCCTTTTATTTTGATGTTCGCCATCTTTTATTTCCTGTTGATCCGTCCGCAGCAGAAGAAGCAGAAGCAGCGCGGCAGTATGCTTAACGCCTTGAAAAAAGGCGATAAAGTCGTCACGATAGGCGGTATGCACGGGACGATCGCGGAGATCAGCGACGATACCGTTGTGCTGAAGGTGAACGACGTTACGAAGCTGACGTTCGACCGTTCTTCGATTAACAACGTTACAGCGAAGGGCGAGACGGAGAAAGCTTAATGCCGGAATCGGCAAGCGAATAGAAGAACAGAAGAAAGCCTTCCTTGACCGAATGTAAGATCGGTCGGGGAAGGCTTTTTTTTCAAATAACCGCGCTAGGGACGGACGGGGTCGCTTGCCTCCAGCTTGCTTCGGGCAGGCAAAGGCAGCTCCACGGACTTGCCGGCCGCCCACTCGCCTATTCTCAGCCCGATGAATACCGTCAGCATGGCCAGCAGCACGCCGGCGACCATATCGGTAAACCAGTGTATCCCAAGATAGAAAATGGAAAATACGATGACAATCGCGTTGATCCATGCAAAAACGGCCCACCTGCGAATTCCCGATTTGCTCGCGAGCAGCGCCAAAGTAACCGATATCGAGGTGTGAAGGCTCGGAAAGCAGTTGTTCAATCCGGACAAGGCACGATACTCTTGTTCAAACGCGGGAAAAATATGCAGCAGTAAAAACTGCACTTGAGGATGGGCGTACCAAACCTCGTTAACGGGAACGAACAAGTAAAAAGGAACGGCCAGCACATAATTCAACAGAATGGCCACGCAAAAGGCATAGTACAGCTTCATATCCTGACGGTAGGTGTAGATGCCGACAGAGGCAATCATGGTGGCTTGAAACAGCACCAAATAGAATAAGCCGCAAATTAGCGTCAGCGCTTGGGATTGCAGGTTGTCCTGCAGCCATAACGGCCAGGCGCCTTCCCATCCGCTTAGGATCGGTGTGAGATCGTAGGGGATGGCGAGCCAGTTCTCCAACAGCTGCTCATATTTGTTCAGAAGCAGAATAGCCATGACCGCTATGGAAAACAAAAAGTATTTACGGGACAGGATCATCGCTTTAATGAAGCTCCAGGCTACGGCAAGAGGCTGCCTGCCGGTGCCGAAAGCGATCAGAATGCCGACCGCGATTACCGTGGCGTAAGATATGCTCGACATGCTGTTAAACAAAACCATGAACCGTCCTCCGACTTCTCTTTAGATGCAAGCTCCGCTTTATTATAGCACAAAGTCCAAATTTTATCGTATTATCGGGAGCCTGAGCCGGCATTCACCCCGAGCATTCCCCCCAATGCGCCGGATAAGCCGGTGACAAGCAGCAGAAGCGGTACGGCAGCCGACCAGCTTGCATCGGTCGCCAGAAAGCTGATCGTCAGCAGGGCAAGAGTATAGAGCAGACCGTTGGTCATTCCGAAATACCAGCCCTTCCGCCCGGAGCGCTTCGCAGAAGCGAACCCTCCTGCAAGCGCGGCGCAGCCGTGAACGGTGAAAACCCAAGGCGCCATGCCCGACTCGCTCAGCGTGGAGCCTGCCAGCAGGATGGACAACAGAAGAGCGCCGATGGCCAGCCAGATCGCCGACCAGTACAGACCCGAAGCAACGGGAGAGGCGTTGCGAAGCCCAAATATGCGGGAAAGTGAATTCAAAGCGGATCACTCCTAACGAAATTGGGATTTGTACCAGCATATGCGGATTCCGGCATCCTAGTACAGGCCGTCGGAATTTCGAGTCAACTGCCGAACCGATTACCATATTTTCCGTGGATCGGATAGGAATGAGGGCTCAGGACAGCGGTGACAATATAAGTCCAAGCGGTCAGCGACGGGAAAAAAAGCTCACAGGGCTGAATGGCGGAGGTGGACCATGGAATTGACGGCTGTGCTTCTGAGAACGATCTTCATGTACTTCTTCATCTTCATCATTATGCGGTTGATGGGCAAGCGCGAAATCGGGAAGCTGTCCGTATTTGATCTGGTCATCTCAATCATGATCGCGGAAATCGCGGTGATTGTCATCGAAGCCCCGGAGAAATCCGTCATTTTGGCCGTGTCCCCGATCGTGCTCCTGATGGTTATTCAGATTGGAATTGCCTTCCTGTCCCTCAAGAGCCGCAAATTGCGGCTGCTGTTCGACGGCAAGCCAAGCGTGTTGATCCGAGACGGCCATCTCAATCGCAAGGAAATGTATCGACAGCGATACAATCTGGACGATCTCCTGCTTCAACTGCGCGAGAACCAGGTTTCCGATATAGAAGATGTAAAGCTGGCCGTATTGGAATCGACAGGTAAGTTATCGGTCATGACCAAGGATCGAAGCGGCGAATCGGTCGAAGGAGAAGAAGCTTTGTCGCAGACGGGTCAGAAGAGCGAAGGCAATGGCGGTCCACGGATCAGATACGAGTTGCTGCCGATGCCGCTCATCATGGATGGACAAATTCAGGACGATAATCTGGAGAAGCTGGGAAAGACGCGCTTCTGGCTCAAGAGCGAGCTAAGCAGATATGAGATAAACAACTTTAAGCAGGTATATTTCTGCAGCATCGATTACAAAGGCAAGCTGTACGTGGACAAGAAATAAGCGGTCAGGACGGATTTCTTGGCGGGAAAAGATGCTTGAGGATCGGCGTTCGGGAGACATCCTCGCGATCGACCAATTTAAGCAGCACCAGAAGGAGCAGATAAGCGATTGCGCCTCCCGAGGCGGCGGCAACGAGATCGAAGCTGCCTTGTCCGAACAGGCCGATATCCCATATTTTGAGCATGACCGCGCTCATGACGATCATCGCCAGCGTTACCTTGAGAAAATCGAGAGGCATCATCCGGAAGCCCGTGAGCCGTGCGACGCTGATCCAATGAAGCAGCGTTACGAGCATCATATTTACGGCGATGGCTATCACGACTCCGACAATGCCGAACCGTGGGTCTGTAGCGAGCTGAACGATGAGAATGAGCTTCACGGCTGCTCCGGCGAACGTATTGAACAGGGCGGTTCCAGGGCGATTTAAGGCCTGCAGGGCAGCCTGCAAAGGGGCTTGCATATACAAAAATATCGCAAGCGGAGACATCCAGCGGAGCATATCTGCCATTGAGTCGTTTCCGTAAAGAAGCGTACAGATCGGACCGGCCAACAGGCCGAGAAGCACGACGAACGGGGCCCCGGTCACAATCGCAAGTCGCATCGATTGATGGAGCCGCAGGTGTATCGTTGCCCAATCTCCCCGCGACGCAGCTTCGGACAAGGAGGGGACGAGGGAGATGGCCAAGGAGTACGTCAGCGCGCCGGGCAGCAACAGCAGCGGAATGACCATCCCTTGCAGCGCTCCGTATTGCGCGGTCGCCCCTGCGACGGCGATGCCCGCAACGGTCAAGCTTCTAACGGTAAGGATCGATTCCAGCAAGTAAGACAATGAGCCGACCATTTTGCTGCCCGTCACCGGGATCGCGGTCCGAAGCAGCTCTCTTGCGGTGGAGGACTGGGGCTCGCCGTGTCCTTGCGGGACAAGGGAAGCGGCGGGTTTCTTGCGTTCCCGTACGAACTGGATCCATAGAACGAGCAGTCCCGCGGCTTCCCCCGCAACCATGCCCAGAACGGCCCCCGCCGTAGCCATCGCCAGTCCCTGAGGAAGCAGCAGCCAGGCAAAAAGCAGCGTGCAGACGATGCGGAATACCGTTTCCGCGGTCTGAGAGATAGCCGTGGGAATCATATTCTGCTTCCCTTGGAAGTAACCTCTCCATACGGAAGAGACCGCAACGAGAGGCAGTATGGGAATCATGGCCAGGAAAGCGTGATGAACCCTGGAATCCGTCATAATACGAGTGGAGATGTAATCCGACAGCGCTATGCAGCCGATCGCCAGCAATAAGCTGATGCCCAGCGACAGGGCAACCGCAATTCGGAGGATACGGCGCACGCGATTTGCGTCTCCCTGGGAGTCTGCCTCCGCTACTTGCTTGGCGACAGCGAGGGGCAGACCTCCCGAGATCAAGGTTAGCAGCACGATCGTAAACGGGAAAACAAGCTGGACAAGCCCGACGCCTTCCGCCCCGATCATGCGCGGGAGCGCAATGCGGGGAACGAAGCCAAGCAGTCTGTTCAAGAGGCCGGCCGCCAGCAGGATCATAGCGCCTTGGATGAAGCTTTGCTTGCGCGTGCTCACGAACATCCCTCTTCCCTAGCATGGGTTAGTCCATCTATATGCGAAGGTTGTCCTTCTTCATGCCAGCGGCAGGAAATAAGTGTTGAACGGAGAAAGGAAATAAGAGATGATGGAGAGACAACGATGCACATTCGCCAAGGCGGGAGGAAATGGAAGTGGAAGAGCAGGAACAGGAGCAGGCGAGACCGGAGATCGACTTGAAGAAAAGCGAGGCCGCCCCGGAGATGAGCGAGCAGGAGCTGAATGAGACGATCGAGCAGCTCTGCCGAAGCAAAGCGGAGGAATTTCATCTGTTCGGCTACGAGCAAGTCAGCGGCGCCGATATATGGGAATGCGTAAGCGACAAATACCACAAAAAAGGCATGCCGCCGCTGCACGAAATCGTCAACGATATCCTGTCTCTGAAGGTGACACAGTTCATGAACTTCATTACGCTTAGCATGTATAGAGGCGAACAGCGCAAGTAAGACAGTCGGACGACAAGCCTTCTCTCGGGAAAGGCTTTCTTTTTTGACTTCTTTTTCATCGCGTAGGTATAATAGGAACATTGAGAATCGAAAGGGGACCGCAAGAGAGATGAAACGTATTATGGCTTTCGTGCTCGTCGTTCTCGTCAGCTTCGGGATTATGGGTTATTTCACTCCCGGGCTGTTGAACGAAACGAAGCTTGGGCTCGACCTGAAGGGCGGAGTCGAAATTCTGTACGAGGCGCATCCGATTACGGAAGGCGGCACCGTGACGAAAGAAACGTTGAAGCAAACCGCCTTGAGCCTGGAAAAGCGCGCCAATAAAAACGGCGTGGCGGAGCCCGAAGTCACAACGGAAGGCAAAAACCGCATTCGTCTGAAGATTGCCGTGTCGACGGGCAGCACCGACAAGGAACGGGACGAAGCGATCGCGAAAATCCGCGATCTGATGAAACGTCCCGCGGAGCTCCAGTTCCGCAGCGCTGAAGGCTGTGCGGACGGTTCCTACTGCACGGTCGAACTGTACGGCTCGGATTTCAAAGAGGGCGCCGCAGCAGTAGAGATGGGGAACCTGAACGAGTATATGGTTCGGATCGTCGTGAAGGAGAAGGAGAAGCTTGCCGAAGTCTCGACAAAACTCGTGCGTAAAAATCTGGCCATCTATCTGGACGATACTCAGATTTCCGCTCCGCAGGTGCAGCAGCCTCTGACGGACGGAACGGCTGTCATTACGGGACAGGACTCCAGACAAGAAGCTCAGGAGCTGGCCGATATTATTAACCTGGGCGCCCTGCCGCTCAAGCTAACCGAGAAATATACGCAAAGCGTCGGCGCGACGCTGGGACAGAAGTCGCTGGAGGACACGCTGTTCGCCGGCATACTCGCTTCGGTGCTGATTCTGGTCTTCATGCTCGTGCTCTATCGTCTTCCGGGATTCGTCGCCAGCATTTGCTTGCTCGTATTCGTATGGGTGCTGCTCGGAATCTTCTATCTCATGGGGGCAACGCTGACGCTTCCGGGCATCGCCGCCTTCGTGCTGGGGATCGGCATCGCGGTCGACTCGAATATCATAACGGCCGAACGCATCAAGGACGAGCTGCGCAGCGGGAAGACGATTGTTTCTTCCTTGCGCGCAGGAGCCAAGAACAGCTTCCGCACGATTATCGACGCGCACATTACAACCTTGATCGCCGGCGGCGTTCTTTACTTCATGGGACATGGGATCGTCAAGAGCTTCGCGGTCGTTCTCATGTGGAGTATCGTCGTCAACGTCTTGACGAACGTATTCTTGCCGCGCTTCCTGCTCAATCTGTTGATTAAGAGCGGACGCTTCAACAAGCCTTCGTATTACAGCGTAAAGGAGAGTGAGATCAGTGCGCTCTAAAAGAAAATTTGACTTCGTCAAATCCAGTCGGCGATTTCTGATCGCATCCGCGCTGATTACGCTCCTGGGCATCGTGGCGGTAAGCGTGTTCGGTTTGAATTACGGCATCGACTTCAGCTCGGGTACCTCGGTGGACGTGACGACGACAAAGTCGGTTGAAGAGGCCAAGCTGCGCGTGTTCCTGGACGAGCAGAAGCTTGGGGACTATACGTTAACGCTGGCCGAGAATCGCGATTCGATTCGTTTCAAGGAAGCTCTTAACGAGCAGCAGGAGAAGGACTTCAAGGCGGCCTTTAATACGACCTTCGACCCTGACGCCTCCTTCGAAATCAATATTGTCGATTCGGATATCGCACGCGAGCAACAGACGAGCGCTCTGCTCGGGATGGCGATCGCTTGTCTTGGGATCGTCATCTATGTCAGCATTCGATTTGAGTGGAGATTCGCCATTGCCGCAGTCGTTTCCCTCATCTACTCCGCGTTCTTTGTCATTACGGTGTTCTCGATCTTTCAGCTTGAGGTCAACCTGCCGTTTATTCTGGCGGTCCTTACGATTATCGGCTACGCCATTAACGATACCGTCGTTATTTTCGACCGGATTCGAGAGAACATGCGCTTTGCGAAGCTGAAGACGAACGACGATCTGGATGAGCTCGTTAACAGCAGTATTTGGCAGACGCTGGCGCGCTCGATCAATACGGTCATTACCGTCCTGATCGCTTCGGTCTGCTTGTTCATCTTCGGCAGCGAATCGATCAAGCTGTTCTCGTTGGCGATGATCGTCGGTCTCATATGCGGAGCGTACTCCTCGATCTTCATCGCCAGCCAGTTCTGGCTGTATTTAAGGAAGAAGCAGCCTCTGAAGAAAGTGGCCGTGAAACCGCAAAGCACGCCTTAAGCATCAAGAAAGGAGTGGCTCAAGTGGCAATGGACCAACGCTCCGTCGCTGCTGAACGCGGCTCCCGGGTTTCCGTGTGGGGGCTGCTCGGCATGTGTATCGTCAAGGGTTCCGTCGGTTGGTTTACAGGAAGCAAAGCGCTTCTGGCTGATGCCTGTCATACGGCCGCCGATTGCGCGGGTCATTTCACTTCTTATCTCGGCTTGCGCAAAGCGCGTCTGGATTCCGGCAAGCCGGGAAATTCCAGGCAGCAGCCGGAATTCGTAGTCGCGATCGTTCTTTCTTCCATTCTGCTCGTAGTCGGGATCGAGATGGGGGTTTCCTCCGTTCGATCGGCGGTGAACGGAACCGATAATCCGCCCGGCGTTGGCGCAGTTGTCGTCATCGCAGCGGGAATCGGCGCCAGGGAGGCTCTTGTCCGCTACAAGCGAGTGAGCGATAGTAAATTGGGCATTCGGGGAGAGCGCGGCGACAGCCGTTCCGATATTGCCATTTCCCTAACCGCCCTGATCGGCGCGGGCGGAGCTCTGATCGGCGAGATGTACGACATGCCCGCGTTATATGTGCTGGACCCGGCGGCGGGGCTTGCGATCTCGGTGTTCGTGATTCGCATGGGCTATCGGATGACCTCCGGGGTTCTTCAAGCCTCGAATCGCGACGTCATCGGCGATGAGGACGCGCAGACGCTGCTCGAAGCCGTACAGAGAGTGGATGGCGTTGTCGAGGTGGATGAAGTGATCGCCAGAGAGTGCGGACATTACATCGTCCTGGATGTCGCGATTCGAGTGAACCCCCGAATCAGCGTATTCGAGGGTCAAGATGTCGCGCTCCGTGTCCGGCGTCAATTAACGAAAAGATTTCTTCATGTGATGGACGTGAACGTCAAGGTTCAGCCTTACGATCCGGGCTATCCGTACAAGTCGAACCATCACGAGGAAGAATTGTCTTCTCTTGTGCAGTAATGCTCTGTTATGCTCAGCAGCTCCGCCGCCAATAGGGCGGCGGAGTTATTTTTTCGTTTAACGGCAGGGGGAAAACGGTAGTGATCAAATCCAAATACAGATGGGATATGCCGACTGCGGCGGCAGAAAGCGTGGATGAGCTGGCCGAACGGCTGGGCGTCACTCGCCTGGTAGCCGGGGTGCTCGCGGAGCGGGGCTGGACGGACGTGCAGGATACAATCGACTTTCTGGAGCCGACTGTGGAAGGCTTGCTTGATCCGTTCCTGATGAAGGATATGAGGCAGGCTGCGGACCGGATCGAACGGGCCGTCAGAGAAGGCGAACGTATTCGCGTATACGGAGATTACGATGCCGACGGCGTTACGTCCACGGCCCTCATGATCCGACTGCTCACGGAGCTGGGAGCAACCTTCGATACGTACATCCCCCACAGAAGCCGCGAAGGATACGGCTTGAATAACGAGGCTCTGGATCGGGCTGCGGAGGCCGGGGTCGATCTGCTGATTACGGTAGACAATGGAATCAGCGCCGTGGGACAGATCGCTTATGCGACGGAGATTGGCATCGACGTTGTCGTCACCGATCATCATGAACCGCCGGAGACGCTTCCTCGCGCCGTAGCGCTTGTGAATCCGAAGCAGAAGGATTGTCCGTATCCGTTCAAAGGGCTGTGCGGGGCTGGCGTCGCCTTCAAGCTGGCGCATGCCCTGCTTGGCCGTCCGATGCTGGAGTACGCGGATCTGGCCGCCATCGGAACGATCGCCGATCTTATGCCGCTTACGGGAGAAAACCGGATTATCGCGAGGCTTGGGCTGGAGAGCATGCGAAGCCGCCCCGTCGCCGGAGTGCGTGCGCTTGCGAGAGTGGCGGGCTTCGAGGCTGCGGAATTGTCCAGCGGAAGAATCGGCTTCTCGCTTGCTCCGCGTCTGAATGCCGGAGGCAGGCTCGCTCATGCCGACAGCGCAGTGCAGCTTTTGACTGCCGTATCTGAGGAAGCGGCAGATGTCTACGCGTTGGAGCTGGACCACTTGAATCAGGAGCGCCAGGCTCTGGTGGAGCAAACCTTCGCGGAGGCGGACGGGATGTGGCAAAGCCTTCTGGAGAGGAAGGAGGCGGGGCGCGTCATCGTATTGGCGAAGGAAGGCTGGAATGCCGGGATTGCGGGTCTGGTCGCCTCCAAGCTCGTGGAAAAATATTATCAGCCGGCCTTTGTTCTGGCCATCGATTCGCAGACGCAGCTATGCAAAGGATCGGGTCGCTCGATTGAAGGATTCGATCTGTACGCCGCCCTGAAGGATTGCGAGGACCTGATGGAGCACTATGGAGGCCACCAGGCAGCCGCTGGTCTTACCTTGCATCGGGACAGGGTGACGCTGCTTGCCGAGCGTCTTGACCGATTGGCCGAGCAGCGGCTGAAGGAAGAGGACTGGCAGCCCAAACGGCGTGTCGATCTATGCGTAACTCTGGGTGACGCAACGCTCGGGGCGGTAGAGCAGTTGTCCCGTCTGGAGCCGTTCGGCAACGGCAATCCTGCTCCAAGGATCGCTCTGCGAGACGTGACGATTTGCGATAGCCGGACGATGGGCAAGGAGAACCAGCACTTGAAGTTCACGATCGAGCAATCGGGACAATCGATCGACGTGGTCGCTTTCGGAATGGGAGCGCAGCGAGAGCGCTTGGCCCCCGGACTGCGGATCGATCTGCTGGGCGAGCTGTCCGTGAACGAATGGAACGGCAATCGCAAGGTGCAGATGATGTTCCAGGATCTGCGCTCGGAGCAGCTTGCGATAGCGGACAGACGAGGGGAACGCAGTCCCTGGGCGGCAATGGAACGAATCGCCGCCGTCTCTTCGGGGACGGAGCTGCTGATCGGCTGCGCGTCCCGTGCTGGGCTCGAAGAGGCTTTGGGCAGATTCGGCGAGTCGGGCGCGCGGATCGGATTGTATCATCCCCCCGGTCTTGAGCGCGGAGTGCCGGACGAGGAGGTTCGCGGGGAAACGGCCGCAGCTATGGAGAACGGAGGAGCCGCGCAGCATCTGGTCCTTCTCGGCTTGCCGTCGACAGAGTCGGAAATTGTCGCGTTAAAGCGCTGGCTCGCGCCGGAACGGGGGCTGGAACGCGTCACCGTGCTTGACGATCCTTCGTCCTCCTCTCGGCGATCGACCGGAAAGGGGAGCGGGGCCTTCCCTGAGCGCAAGCAATTTGCTGAGGTGTATGCGTTATGTCGGAAGAAGGGGCAGTGGCTGGAGGGACCTGACGGCTTTCTGCAGGAAACGGCGCAAACGACAGGTCTGCCCTTGGCGGTCGTTCGTATGATGCATGAAGTGTTCATCGAGCTTGGATTCATCGATAGCCGTGGCGCATCGCGCAAGGCTGTGAGCGATCCTCCGAAGCGGCCTCTGGATGAATCGCCCCGCTACCGCAGGGCAAAGGAGCAGAACGAAGAGCGCAGGCTGGCCGAGATGTCCGCAGAGCAGCTTCATCTATGGATGAACGGCTGCCATTCCCGCGTCTGACGAACCGGGCTGCGAGAAGTCTGAAGCAGGTGTCGGCTTAGGTAGCCAAAAGCCGATCAAAAAGTGTATAATGCATTTCGTGCGAGCTCGAAGAAAAACGTTTCATTTCAATAAAGGAGTCTGATCCCGTGAACTTCAAAGACTACATTCGCGTTATCCCCGACTTCCCGCAGCCGGGAATACGATTTAAGGATATCACGACGCTGCTTAAGGACGCTGCGGCTTACCGGGCGGCGATCGACGCCCTGAAGGAGCTTGTGAAGGATAAGGAAATCGACTTGATCGCGGGGCCCGAAGCCCGCGGCTTCGTCATCGGCGCCCCGCTTGCGATCGAGCTTGGCGTAGGCTTCGTGCCGATCCGCAAGAGCGGCAAGCTTCCGGGGGAGACGGTGGAAGCGGCTTACGATCTGGAGTACGGCAAAGATCGGCTGGCCATTCACAGCGATGCGATTAAACCGGGGCAGAAGGTGCTGATCGCGGACGATTTGCTTGCGACGGGCGGCACGATCTCTTCGACGATTAACCTGATCAACCAGCTAGGCGGCGAAATCGTCGGCGCAGCCTTCCTAATCGAGCTCAGTTATTTGAACGGGCGAGATAAGCTTGGAGGTCTCGACGTCGTATCTCTCGTTACCTACTGACCTGCGTATCGCGTCAGCTTAGACACTTTCGGCCGGCTTAGCCTGCCGAAGGTGTCTTTTTTTCATGCACCGCCCATTCTACACTGCAAACCGTGCGAAGATTGCCAAGCCAGTGGGTTAGGCGATGGCGCAGGATTCGAGCGAATACGCGCGCGAGCTTTGCTTGCTGGGTCTAAAGTCTCTCGCGCAGGTTGACGATTCGCGTTGCGAAGAGGCATAATGGTAGCAATCACTTCAGGGGAAAAATCCGGTGTCAGGCGCCGTCGGAAAGGAAATAAGCATGGGCATGGAGTTGCTTCTTGAAAAAGCATCTACGTATATGAAAGAGCAAGACTTGCAGAAAATCCGGGATGCTTACGAATTTGCCGAAGAAGCGCATCGCGGTCAAGTCCGCAAATCCGGCGAGCCTTACATTTTGCATCCGCTGGCCGTTGCGGAGATATGCATGGGCATGCAGATGGACGTCGTCACGGTCATGGCGGCGTTGCTTCATGATGTAGTCGAAGATACGAATGTGACGCTGGACGATCTTCGCGAACGGTTCGGGGAGACGCTGGCGGGACTCGTCGACGGCTTGACGAAGCTGGAGCGCATCCAGTTTCAGTCGAAGGAAGAGCAGCAGAACGAGAACTATCGCAAGATGTTCGTGGCTATGGCCAACGATATCCGCGTGATTTTAATTAAGCTGGCTGACCGCCTTCATAATATGCGTACGTTGAAATTCCAGTCCGAGGAGAGCCAGCGGCGCATCGCGCACGAGACGCTGGAAATTTTCTGCCCGATCGCTCACCGTCTGGGGATCAGTTCAATTAAATGGGAGATGGAGGACATCGCCCTTCGTTTTCTCAATCCGCAGCAATATTACCGTATCGCCCATCTCATGAAGATGAAGCGTACGGAGCGGGAGCAGCACATTGCGGAGCTGATCGAACGAATTGGCGAGAAGCTGGCCGAGATGGGCATACAAGGGGATATCTCGGGGAGACCGAAGCATATCTACAGCGTGTACAAGAAAATGATGAGCCGCAACAAGCAATTCAACGAGATTTACGATATGCTGGCGATCCGGATTCTGGTCGACAACGTGAAGGATTGCTACGCGACGCTCGGCATCATTCATACGCTGTGGAAGCCGATGCCGGGGCGCTTCAAAGACTATATCGCCATGCCGAAGGCGAATATGTATCAGTCGCTGCATACGACGATCGTTGGCTCGACGGGCGAACCGACCGAAGTGCAAATCCGCACCTGGGAGATGCACCGGACGAGCGAGATCGGAATCGCGGCGCATTGGGCCTACAAGGACGGAACGTCGGCGGGGGTCGTGCCGGGCAGCTTCGGGGAGAAGATGAACTGGTTCCGCGAGATTATAGAGCTGCAGCAGGATACGCAGGATGCGGCGGAATTTATGGAGTCGTTGAAGATGGACTTCTTCACCGATCTCGTATTCGTGTTTACGCCCAAAGGGGAAGTATTCGAGCTGCCTGCCGGGTCGGTTCCGCTTGATTTCGCTTACCGCGTGCACACCGAGGTAGGCAATCGAACGATCGGCGCCAAGGTGAACGGAAGAATCGTGCCGCTGGATCACAAGCTGAAAACAGGGGATATCGTGGAGATCCTGACCTCCAAGCACTCCTATGGGCCGAGCCAGGATTGGCTGAAAATCGCGCAGTCCTCGCATACAAGGAGCAAAATCCGCCAGTGGTTCAAGAAGGAGCAGCGCGAGGAGAGCGTGGACAAGGGACGCGAGCAGCTGGAGCGGGAGCTGAAAAGGCTCGGCTTGGAGCCCCATGAATGGATGGGAGACGACAAGCTGCTGGAGGCTGCGAAAAAGTTCACGTTCAACGACGTGGAGGATATGCTGTCCGCTATCGGCTTCGGCGGAATTACCGCGGCGCAAATCTGCACCAAGCTTACGGAGAAGCTGCGCAAGGAAGCGGAAGAAGCGCAGCAGATTCAATTGACGGCCGAGGTCAAGGAGATGAAGGCGCCCGCGTCTGCGGCAGAGAAGAAGCGCTCGACGCAGGGCGTCCGCGTCAAAGGCTCGGACAATCTGCTCGTTCGGTTCGCCCGCTGCTGCAATCCGGTGCCGGGAGACGACATCATCGGGTATATTACCCGGGGACGGGGCGTATCGGTACATCGGACCGACTGCCCGAACATTCCGACGGCCGAGGATGGAGAAGAGGCGGCTCGCGTCATCGAGGTCGATTGGGAAGAAGCGGTCGAATCCAATTACAGCGTCGAAATCGAGATTCTGGGTCACGACCGCCGGGGGTTGCTGAACGAAGTGCTGCAAGCCGTCTCGGAGAGCAAAACGAATATTTCGGCGGTGTCCGGCAGGTCCGATAAAAACAAGCTGGCGATTATGCACATGACGATTTTGATTCGCAACAAGGAGCACTTGCAGTCCGTCGTCGATAAGATCAAGCGAGTCAAAGATATTTTCTCCGTACAGCGGATGATGCAATAGAGAACTAAGCAAGGCAGGACGGAGGAAGCGTGTCATGAAAGTCGTCGTACAGCGGGTATCCGAAGCCCGGGTTGTCGTGGAAAAGCAAGTCGTGGGCGAAATCGGCCGCGGCTTGATGCTGCTTGTCGGCGTCGGACAGGAGGATACGGAGCAGGATCTGGTCTGGATGGCGGACAAGCTGGCCGGCCTGCGAATTTTCGAGGACGATTCGGGGAAGATGAACCTCTCGGTGGAGGACGTGCAAGGCGCCGTCTTGTCGGTTTCCCAGTTTACGCTTTACGGAGATTGCCGTAAGGGGAGACGGCCGAATTTTATGGGCGCCGCCAGACCGGAGACGGCTGAGGCGTTCTATGAGCAATTCAATGATCGGCTGCGGGTGCGCGGACTTCGGGTAGAGACCGGCAGGTTCGGGGCGATGATGGACGTGTCGCTGGTGAACGACGGGCCGGTAACGCTGATTCTGGATAGCCGTCAGGGTTGAGAATGCCGCCGTCTGGCAACACTACATGCCATAACCTTCTTGGTTGGGCAGGAGTGTGAATAGGGGACTATGCGGCAATCACGCAAGGAAAAAACGATGGAATGGCTGATGCGGGAGGGGATGATGCCCGAGCGCAGAGAAGCGGCGGCGCGCTCCGGGCAGAACGGCGAGGAGTTCGGAGACGAGCTCGGGACAGGTCCCGCAGCGGGCCCCGCTCACGGCAGGCGAAGCTCTCCCGGCGGCCGCGGATAATACGGCCTAGAAAACCCCATCCGAGACCGGCTCCTGCAGCCGGCTCGGATGGGGTTTTAGTATTACGGCTTCTCGGTTAAGGCGACTTCGTCGATCCAGATGCTGTGCGGCTGGAACTGGTCTCCGGGAACATTCTGACTACCGAGCAAGAAGTTCAGCTTCGCATTCTCGTCCTGCTCCCCGCCAACGGTAAACTCGAACGAGTAAGTGTCGGCGGCTGCGGTCAGAGCAAGCGATTGAGCGGACAGGTGCAGACCCGAGCCGCTTCGCTCCACTTGAACGAGCACGCTCTTGTTTATAGACGAGCTGGCTTTGAAGGAGAGAACATAGGTTTTGCCTGCCAGGAGCTGAAGTTGGTCCTGATAGAGCTGCGTGGACCAGGGAAACCATCCGTCATAGTTCGGAAAGTCGACCTTAAGACTCTGATTGTCGATGGAGAAGCCCGAGGTTTCCGCCCCGTCGCTCAGATAGGTTTTCCAGTACTCCATGTTCTCGTCAAAATGACCGTTCTGCAAAGATCGTCCTTCCGCCGCCGCCGCCGGAACCTCGACAAGGCTCACATTGTCGAACCACACGGAATGAGGACTTCCGATTTCGGCGTCGATCCTGCCTAGCAGGAAGTTGACATGAGCGCCGGCGTCCGTTGCCGAACTGGACGAGAAGGAGTAGCTGAAGCTCTGCATTTGCGAGGTCAGTTGGACAGTCCGAGGCTCCAAATATTTCTGATAGTCTCCGCCCTTATGCTCAACGACAACCTGGATGCTGCGGTTGATGCTTGCCCTCGCGTCGAAGCTGAGTCTGTAGCTTTTGTTTTGCTCTATCGTCGCATTCTCGTAATCGATCTGGGCGTTCCAGGAATCGGGACCGCTGCGGCTTACCTCAACCTTCAATTCTCCGTCTTCGGCAGCTACCGATCCCGCGACGCCGGCAGCGTCATGGAAATAGCTGGTCCAGCCTGCCGCATTTGCGTCAAAGGTGCCATTGGCAAGTCGGTTGCTGACGGCTACGGCCGCTTTCGGTTCGAAGACGATGTTGTCGAGAAAGACGTCGTGAGCGCCAAGCGCCGTATCTCCGGGAAGCGCGCCAAGCAGGAACTTCAACCCGACCGTTTCCGTTCCGGATTTGGTGAATTCGAACTTGAAGCGCTGCTTCGTTGCGGTCAGATCGACGGTGCGGTCGAAGGCGCGCTGGTAGGAGCCGTTCTCGGCCACCACCTGCAGCTTTCTGTTCGTTGTGGCGTAGGCATCGAATTGTACGATATAGGACACCGTATTGGCCGTTAGCAGCTCATCCTGGAGAAACAGTACGCTCCAGGGCTGCGTTCCGATCGCGCCGATCGCCAGCTTGGCCTGGGACTGCTCCACGGAAGGCGCAAGAACGGCGCCGTCGTTGGCAATTCCCGACCACGCGGCGAGACCCGCATCGAACTGTCCATTGCGAAGCGGGAATTTGACTACGCCCGGATCCAGATATTCTCCCAGACGCACGAGCTTGACGTTGTCCCACCGTAGGCTGCCGGTCGAGCCGCCCAATTGGAACACGATCTGTCCTTCATCGGTCGTGGCTCCCTGCATCGTAAAGCTGAACGTATGATTTTCCTCCAAGGCCGTCAGGTCTATGGTTTGCTCCGCATAAACCTCGCTTCCGTCCTTGCTCACGAATCGGACAATCACTTGCCTTGGCGTATTGGCGCTGCCCTCCCAGGTGAGCCGATAGGGCTGACCCTGAATGAGCGAGAGGCCCTTCTGTGCAAGCTGAACGTCCTGCGCCCCCGAGCCGCCGTCTGTGACAGTCACATTCAGTTTGCGCACCGCAGGATCGACGTTCGCGGCCGCGACGGCGCTTCCCTGAGCAGTCAGATGCCAGTATGACAAGCGATCCGGCTCGCCCAGATCAAAGGTTCCGTTGTAAATATGATTGCCCTCGGAACCATAAGGAATCTTGGGAGAATCGTGATCAAACGGCAAGGCGTCGACCTCAACGAGCTTGACGTTGCCGAGCCACACAGGGCGCGCATTCGTCCCCATATTGAATTCGATTCTTGCGGCAGCGTCCGAGGCTTCCTTCATCTGGAACATCATTTCATAGGTCTGGAACGTATCGGTAAGCGGCGCTGACAAGGTAGGCGAATAGGCTACGAAGCCTCGGGATTGTCCCCCGGTCAGCTTGACATTGAGACCGCGAGCCGTATCGGTCTTCGCTTCGAAGGTCAGCTTGTAGTTGCGTCCCTTCGCAAGAGAGACGATGGACAGCGGCTGGACGGAATAAGCGTTGCTTCCCGCGCTGGCGATATTGACCTTGATGTAATTCCGGTTGTTTATCGGCTCGATGGCTACAGATGCGGAGGCGTTGGCTTCCTGGAACAGGTTCCAATGGGCCGTGCCGTCAATGCCCATGCCCGGATCGCCGGCGATGGTCTCGGTGAACCCGCCGTTGTAGACGAGATCGTTGTCGGGCGCTTGCGGCAGCTTGGAGCCCGGAGCGTAAGCTTCCTTGACGAAATTCGGCGGCGTAGGCGGATGGTAGCTTCGTCCCGTCAGCTCGTAGACGCGGACGTAGTCGATCTCCATGGCTTGCGGGAAAACGGTGTCGGGCGTCGGATCTCCATCGAAATTGCCGCCGACGGCCAGGTTCATCAGCAGATGGAACGGCTGGTCGAACGGAGCGGGATAGGCATAGTTGGCCGGTTCATTCTGGCTGCGGCTATACCAGTCGTTCTTCGTGGAATAGAGAATCCCGTCGACGTACCAGCGAATTTCGTTGGGCTCCCATTCGATCGAATACGTATGAAATTGCTGGGTCGTGCTGTCGGTGAACTTGTATTCGTTGCCGGAGTGCGTATTCCCCGGCCACTGCTGACCGTAATGGATCGTTCCGGCGATCGTGTCGGGTCTGCTGCCCCACGTCTCCATAATGTCGAGCTCTCCGGAGGCGGCCCATACGCCATAGGCGGAATTCTCCGGCAGCATCCATATGGCAGGCCAGAGGCCTTTGCCTGCGGGCGTTTTGGCCCGAATCTCGAATTTTCCGTAGGTTTTGCTGAACAACCCTTTCGTTTTAATGCGGGATGAGGTGTAGCCGAAGCCCTCGTAGTCTTCCTTCCTTGCGGTAATCACAAGGCGGCCGTTCTCTTCCTTGACGTTCTCCGGGCGAGAAGTGTAGTATTGCAGCTCGTTGTTGCCCCATCCGGGATTGTTGACCGATGCGCCGTTGGTCAGATCGAACGTCCACTTGGCAGGATCGATCGCATTGTCGTCGAATTCGTCGCTCCATACCAAAGTCCACGGATTGGCAGGCGTAGACGGGTTGCCGCCACCGCCGCCACCGCCGCCGCCTCCGCTTGCGGGGGTGACGCCAGATCCAGAGGAGATCCCGGCTGGCAGAAGCTGTCCGTTAAAGCGCACCTCGACGGCCTGATTGTCGAAGGTCTGGACGCTGCCTTTGCCTTCGATGACGGATTGACCGGCTCCCGGCGCGAGGATTAACTGCTTGATGACGGCGCCTTCCTCCAGCACGATGCGAGCAGGACCTTCGATCCTTAGCGTCTCGACCGTTCCAGTGAGGACGACGCGGACGGGGCCCTCCTGCCGATCGACGACGAGCGTATTGAGATGGGAATCGCGAATATGGATGCTATTCTCGCCGCCTCCCAGCACGAAGGTAGTTCCTCGAACGGTGACGCGATCAAGCCGGGCGTCTCCGTCCCCGATTCCCGGGGCGAGGTAGAGATGGCCATCTATGACGGTCTCTTTCAGTACCGCTCCGTCCTTGTTGACAATAGCGTTGCCTTTGACCGACCGGATATCGATTGTGCCGCTTTGCCCCGCATAGAGGGAGATCATGCGATCCAGCAGCGCAGCGAGCTCGGCGCGTGTAATCGTTTTGTTCGGACGGTACGTTCCGTCCGGAAAGCCCTTCGCATAGCTGCCGGAGACGAGCGCATCAATTGCGTGAACGACATTGTCCTCCAACGAGCCGACATCGGTGAAGGAGACGGGCTTGTCATCGGCGGCTTGCAGGCGGAACAGCTTCGCCAGGGCAACGGCCGCTTCCGCACGGGTCACCGGCCGTCCCGGGGAGGCCGCTCCGTCGCTTGAAAGCTCCAGGTAGCCGGAGCCGAAAGCCAGGGACATTTGTCGATGCGCCCAGGTGCCGACGGCAATATCCTTAATGGCCTCGGAAGAATTTCCCGCTTGTATGCCGAAAAGCCGATTAAGCATCGCAGCCAATTCTACCCGCGTAATGGGCTGATTCGGGCGAACGGAAGAATCCGGGTAACCTGAGACCACCCCGTAGTCGTTCATACGGCTTATTGCCTGCGCTGCCCAATGGGTATCGGGAAGATCCTTAAAGCCGGTTTTCTGAGCCGCAGCAGCCGAACCCGGCTGGGCGAGGCCGGTCAAGCTGCTCAGCAGCATGGACACAACGAGCAGGCAAGAGGCGACCGCCGGGATTCTTCCTCTAATAAAGCCTTTCCGCAGCATGATAAAGCTCCTTTCAATGAGGGGAATAATAGCTGGGACAACAACAAACGAACTCGGCTCCTTTCGTCAGAATGTTCTTTTCTTGTAAGCGCTTGCTGATCTGCAAACGGAATGTCCTACGTGGGACATTTGTATCAGTATAGGTGTGGAAAGATTGGTTTTCAATTCCCATTTTTAAAGGTGTGATTTTTTTAGGTGGAGGGTGCAGTAGGGATGCAGTGGCTTGGCTGTCAATGTTTCTTAGCAGCAAATTGCGACGATGGAAGCGTGTAGAGAGACGAAGGAGCGGCTATGGTCGCAAATTGCGACGATGGGAGCGTGGAGAGAGGCGAGGGAGCGGAAATGGTCGCAAATTGCGACGATGGGAGCGTGAGAGAGACGCGAAGGAGCGGCTATAGTCGCAAATTGCGACGATGCGAGCCCGTAGGGAGGGGAAGGAGCGGCTATAGTCGCAAATTGCGACGATGGAAGCGTGGAGAGAGGCGAAGGAGCGGCTATAGTCGCAAAATGCGACGATGGGAGCGAGAAGGGAAGCGAGGGAGCGGCAATAGTCGCAATATGCGACGATGGGAGCGAGAAGGGAAGCGAGGGAGCGGCAATAGTCGCAATATGCGACGATGGGAGCGTGGAGAGAGACGAGGGAGCGGGAATGGTCGCAAAATGCGACGATGGGAGCGTGGAGAGAGGCGAGGGAGCGGAAATGGTCGCAAATTGCGACGATGGGAGCGTGGAGAGAGACGAGGGAGCGGAAATGGTCGCAAATTGCGACGGTGGGAGCGTGGAGAGAGACGAGGGAGCGGAAATGGTCGCAAATTGCGACGATGGAAGCGTGTAGAGAGACGAAGGAGCGGCTATAGTCGCATATTGCGACGATGGGAGCGTGGAGAGAGGCGAAGGAGCGGCAATAGTCGCAATATGCGACGATGGGAGCGTGGAGAGAGGCGAAGGAGCGGCTATAGTCGCATATTGCGACGATGGGAGCGAGAAGGGGGCGAGGGAGCGGAAATGGTCGCAAATTGCGACGATGGGAGCGAGAAGGGGGCGAGGGAGCGGAAATGGTCGCAAATTGCGACGATGGGAGCGTGTAGAGAGACGAAGGAGCGGCTATAGTCGCATATTGCGACGATGGGAGCGTGGAGAGAGGCGAAGGAGCGGCTATAGTCGCAAATTGAGACGATGGGAGCGTGGAGAGAGACGCGAAGGAGCGGCTATGGTCGCAAATTGCGACGATGGAAGCGTGTAGAGAGACGAAGGAGCGGAAATGGTCGCAAATTGCGACGATGGGAGCGTGGAGAGAGGCGAAGGAGCGGCTAGTCGCAAATTGCGACGATGGGAGCATGGAGAGAGGCGAAGGAGCGGCTATGGTCGCAAATTGCGACGATGGGAGCGTGGAGAGAGACGAGGGAGCGGAAATGGTCGCAAATTGCGACGATGGGAGCTTGGAGAGAGGCGAAGGAGCGGCTATGGTCGCAAATTGCGACGATGGGAGCTTGGAGAGAGGCGAAGGAGCGGCCATAGTCGCAAATTGCGACGATGGGAGCGTGGAGAGAGGCGAAGGAGCGGCTATAGTCGCAAAATGCGACGATGGGAGCGAGAAGGGGGCGAGGGAGCGGAAATGGTCGCAAATTGCGACGATGGGAGCGTAGAGAGAGACGAGGGAGCGGCAATAGTCGCAATATGCGACGATGGGAGCGTGGAGAGAGACGAAGGAGCGGCAATAGTCGCAAAATGCGACGATGGGAGCGAGAAGGGGGCGAGGGAGCGGAAATGGTCGCAAATTGCGACGATGGGAGCGTGAGAGAGACGCGAAGGAGCGGCTATAGTCGCAAATTGCGACGATGCGAGCCCGTAGGGAGGCGAAGGAGCGGCTATAGTCGCAATATGCGACGATGGGAGCGTGAGAGAGACGAAGGAGCGGCTATAGTCGCAATATGCGACGATGGGAGCGTGGAGAGAGGCGAAGGAGCGGCTATAGTCGCAATATGCGACGATGGGAGCGTGGAGAGAGGCGAGGGAGCGGAAATGGTCGCAAATTGCGACGATGGGAGCGAGAAGGGAAGCGAGGGAGCGGAAATGGTCGCAAATTGCGACGATGGGAGCGTGGAGAGAGACGAGGGAGCGGCAATAGTCGCAAAATGCGACGATGGGAGCGTGGAGAGAGAAGAAGGAGCGCTCTAGCTAGTATGTCTAAGGTTACTCAGACGGGGAAGCCCGTCGGCAGGAATCGCGCTCTGTAATCGCGGCACGGAACGATGAGGGCTCGGAAGGGGGGACGGTTGCGCCCTCCAAGCGTTCGATCAGGCTCAAGGTAACCGAGACGGCCATTTCTACGCGGGGCACCTTCATGCTAGTGAGCGGAGGATGCGTATATTGGGAGACGAGCAAATCGTCGAAGCCAAGCACCGACACGCGATCCGGTACGGCAATCCGATGCTTCGCCAGCGCTTGGAGCGCTCCATAGGCTGTCAGGTCGTTTGAGCAAAATATCGCCTCGGGCAAGCGATTCTCCCGCAGCCAGATTTCGATCGCCTCCTCGCCGCTCCGCTCGACGAAGCGCCCCCCCATGATGTCATCGCTGGCCACGGTCAACCCGCGTTCCCGAACGGCTTCCAAGAAGCCTTCGAGTCGTTGATCGGAGCAGGGGATCGAACGGTCCCCCGTGACGAAGCCAAGGTGCTTGTGACCAAGATCGAGCAAGTAGCAAGCGGCATCGTAAGCGCTCCGGCAATTGTCCAGATAAGGAAAGAGAACGTTGGCTGCGGGGGTCTGCACGTTGTTCTGGTCGAAGACGGCAATGGGAAAGCCCGCCTCCGCAACCCGATCTGCGATGGCTTGCACGTTGGACCAGCTGATAATAATGCCCGCGTCGACGCTCCGTTTCCTGTACATGCTTAATAGTTCATCCGCATTCGAAATATCGATGATGGAGACCAGAACGTTGTAGCCTTTGGAGTTGCTGCAGCTGATGATGCCGCCGATAACGGCGCCGTAGAAGAGATCGTCCGTATACAGCTTGTATCGGCGGACGTCTTGAACGATAAAAATGCCGACGGTGGTCGGCTTGCTTGAAGACAGCTTGCGGGCTGCCGCATTTGGTTCGAAGTGGTGATGCTCCATAATGCTCCGAATTCGGGCTACCGTATCGGGCTTGACGTTCGTTGCCCCATTCAACACTCGCTGCACCGTTTTGCGGGATACGCCGGCCAGACGGGAAATATCGTAAATATTCATCGTGTCCATCCATTTCGATTGGAGGATATGAAGCGCATTCCCACCCAGTCTAGCGAATTGCCCAAGCGGGGTCAACCGGGGAGCAAAACCGTTGACGGCATGACGCAGCATCGAAAGAAGAATCCGCTTACTTTTTTGTAACAAAACTGTAATCTGATATACATCCGACGTTAAACTTGGTCGTCTATTCTATAGACGACCCCCTTTTTCAATATAATTAATCATTGAACCTGCCCTTTTCGGCAGGTTATTTTCTTGATTTGGCCGGTTGGCGTTGAGTGCGCTTCTTGACAGGCCTTCGGCAACAGACTACAATAAGTAACAATTGCATGAAGCCATAGATTCAATGACGGGAATGAGTAATCCAACCCCAAGCCCCCAGAGAGGAAAGCCATCGGCTGCAAGCTTTCCGGCGATGATTGGACGAATGACCTCCCCGAGAACCGAAAGGGAAAGATGCCTGGGCGATCAGGGATCGAGTAGCTTTGCGGCGTAGCCGGGCGTTAACCGGATGAAGCGCAAGCCTGCGGAAAAGCATGGCTTGAACGGCGGGTGGCACCGCGGGAGCATGTCGATCACGCTCTCGTCCCTGACGATCTTTAGTTAAGATCGTTCTGGGACGGGGGCTTTTTTAATGTTTGGAAAAGGAGCGAATGAGCAATGGGATTCCAGAAGCCGCCGGGCACCCAGGATATTATGCCGGGCAGTTCCGAGATGTGGCAATACGTAGAGAATACGGCTCGCGAGATCTGCCGGCGTTACCGGTTCAGCGAGATTAGAACGCCTATCTTCGAAGGCACCGAGCTGTTCAAGCGCGGAGTCGGAGAGACGACGGACATCGTCGAGAAGGAGATGTACACGTTCGAGGATCGAGGCAAGCGCAGCATGACGCTTCGCCCCGAAGGCACGGCAGGCGTCGTTCGCTCCTACGTGGAGAATAAGCTGTACGGCGAGCCCGATGTGACCAAGCTGTACTACCTTGGTCCGATGTTCCGCTACGAGCGTGCGCAGGCGGGCAGATACCGGCAATTTCACCAATTCGGAATCGAGGCTCTCGGCTCGGACGATCCGGCGCTGGATGCGGAGGTTATCGCCCTGGGCTACGCCTTTTACCGCGAGCTCGGCTTGACCGGGGTAACGGTGGAGTTGAATTCCGTCGGCACTCCGGCCGTTCGGGCGGCGTTCCGGGAGAAGCTGCTTGCGTTTCTGCAGCCGATGCGGCAGTCTCTGTGCAGCGACTGTCAGTCGAGAATTGACCGCAATCCGCTGCGGGTGCTGGACTGTAAGGTAGACCAGGACAAGTTCACGGATGCGCCTTCGATTCTGGACAGCTTGGACGACGAATGCGAGCGGCATTTCGCTCGCGTTCGCGAATGTCTGGACGAGATGGGGATTCCCTATCGTCTTAATCCCCGTCTTGTGCGAGGGCTGGATTACTACACCCACACGGCTTTCGAATATAAAGCCCAGGGCATCGGAGCGATCGACACGGTTGGCGGGGGCGGACGCTACAACGGCCTCGTGGCGGAAATCGGCGGGGACGACAAGCCAGGCGTCGGCCTGGGCATTGGCCTGGAGAGAACGCTGCTGCTGCTGGCTGACCAGGGGATCAAGCCCGATCTCGGCAATCGCGCCAACGTCTATATCGTGGCAATGGGAGAACGGGCGGAGAAGGCCGCTCCGGCGCTGATCCAGCGGCTGCGTAATGCGGGAATCGCCGCAGAGCGCGATTATCTCGGCCGCAAGACGAAGGCGCAGTTCAAGGCGGCGGAACGCAGCGGGGCTCGCTTCGCAGCGGTGCTCGGCGACGATGAGCTGGATCGCGGAGAAATCTCGCTGCGTTCTGTTACAGGCGGCGAGCAACAGGCTGTTAAGCTGGATAACCTGGCGCCAACGATTCTAAACATTTTGTTAACTGAAAAGGAGAATAACCACAAATGATGCTCAAATCGAACGATTGCGGCAAGTTGACCAAGGAACATATCGGCCAGACGGTTGTACTGAACGGCTGGGTGCAAGGCTGGCGGGACTTCGGAGGCCTGCTCTTCATCGATCTTCGCGACCGCACAGGTATCGTTCAGATCGTCTTTAACCCGGAAATCTCCAAGCAAGCGCTCGACTTGGGAAGCCGCGCGCGCAACGAATATGTACTCGCCGTGAAAGGCCAGATTGTCGAACGCGATCCCGAGACGGTTAACGCGAATCTGGCAACGGGAGAGATCGAGGTTCAAGTGTCCGAGGTAGAGATCGTCAACGCGGCCAAAACACCTCCTTTCCCGATTGAAGACGGGGTGGAAGTGGATGAATCGCTGCGCTTGAAATATCGTTACCTTGACTTGCGCCGTCCGGAGATGCAGAAGACGCTGCTGCTCCGTTCGAAAGCGACGAAGGTGTTCCGGGATTTCCTGGACGACAATGGCTTCATCGATGTAGAAACGCCGATTCTGACGCTGAGCACTCCCGAAGGCGCTCGCGACTATCTGGTTCCGAGCCGGGTTCACCCGGGCGAGTTTTTCGCTTTGCCGCAATCGCCGCAACTGTTCAAGCAGCTGCTAATGATCGGCGGACTCGAACGCTATTACCAGGTCGCTCGCTGCTTCCGCGACGAGGACCTGAGAGCGGATCGCCAACCGGAATTCACGCAGGTGGACATCGAGACCTCGTTCGTGTCCCAGGAGCAATTGCTTGGCATGATGGAGCAGCTGATGGCCCGTCTGCTTCGCGAGACGATCGGCGTGGAGATTCCGACACCGTTCCAGCGGCTGACGTATCATGATGCCATTCATAAGTACGGCTCCGACAAGCCGGATCTTCGCTTTGGTCTGGAGATCGAGGACGTTACGGACATCGTTCAGAGCAGCGATGTCAAGGTATTCGCCTCCGTGGCCGCTTCCGGCGGCGTCGTGAAGGCTTTGAACGCCAAGGGTTGCGCAAGCTGGAGCCGCAAGGAGCTCGACGATCTGCAGCCGTTCGCCGCGCGTTACGGCGGCAAGGGCATTGCCTGGATCACGGTGAAGGACGGCGAATGGCGCGGTCCGATCGTGAAGTTCTTCAAGCCGGAGGAAATCGCCGCGCTGACGGAACGTCTGAATGTGGAGGAGGGCGACTTGCTGACGTTCTCCGCCGACAAGCTGAAGACGGCCGCCGACGTAATGGGCAATCTGCGCCAGAAGGTTGGCCGCGACTTGGGTCTGATCGACAACAAGGCTTTCAAATTCCTATGGGTCGTCGACTTCCCGCTGCTTGGCTGGGATGAGGAAGGAAAACGCTTCGTGGCGGAGCATCATCCGTTCACCCGTCCGAACGAGGACGATATCGCGCTGTTCGATACCGATCCCGGCGCAATTCGCGCGCAAGCCTACGACATCGTGCTGAACGGCTACGAAGTAGGCGGAGGCTCCATGCGGATCTATCGCCGCGACGTGCAGGAGAAAATGTTCGCAGCGCTCGGATTCTCCCCTGAGGAGGCGAAGGAGAAGTTCGGCTTCTTCCTCGATGCGTTCGAGTACGGCACGCCTCCGCACGGCGGCATCGCCTTCGGTCTGGACCGCTTGGTCATGCTGTTGAGCGGACGCACCAACCTGCGCGAGACGATCGCCTTCCCGAAAACGGCCAGCGCAACCGACCTTCTGTGCGATGCGCCTTCTGCTGTCGCGGATCGTCAGTTGGAAGACCTGCACGTACGCTTGTCAGCGAAAGCGGTCGCCGCGCTGGCGAAAAGCGCCGCTCCTGCCGCGTCCGCCGCGGAAGAGCCGGCCGAGCAAGTCCAAGGCTGATCGGAAGGGGCGAGGACACGCATGCTGCATCAATTCTCCAGAACGGAGCTTGCGATCGGACCGGAAGGGCTTGCGGCGCTTAAGGGAAGCACCGTCGCCGTGCTCGGCATTGGCGGAGTCGGCGGCATTGCCGCCGAGGCGCTGGCGCGTTCCGGCGTTGGCCGGATCGTGCTGATCGATAAGGATGTTGTCGATATTACGAACATCAACCGCCAGATTCATGCGCTGACGACAACTGTCGGTCAGCCGAAGGCGGAGCTGATGAAGGAACGAATCAAGCTGATTAATCCTGATTGCGATGCAGTCGCATTACGGATGTTCTATACGGAAGAGACGTATGAGGAGCTGTTCAAATTTCCTCTGGATTACGTCGTGGATGCATCCGATACGATTATCTACAAGGTGCATCTCATTAAGCAGTGCCTGGAGCGCGGAATTCCCGTCATCTCCAGCATGGGGGCCGCGAACAAGATGGACCCGAGCCGCTTTCAGGTGGCGGACATTTCCAAGACGACCGTCGATCCGATCGCTCGCGTCGTAAGAAGAAAGCTCCGCAGCGAAGGGATCAAGCGAGGCGTTAAGGTCGTGTTCTCGACGGAGGAGCCGATAAAGCCAAGGGAGGATGTTACGCAACGCATCGTTCCGGACACGGCGCCGGAAATTCGCAAAGCGCAGCAGCCGCCATCCAGCAACGCCTTCGTGCCACCGGTCGCCGGATTAATCATGGTCAGCGTCGTGTTTCGCGAGCTGCTGGAGAAAGCCGGAATTACGAACGGGTAAACGATCGGAGCAATTAGCGGAGGCTCTAGCAAACCGTCAAACACTTGGGAACCTTGTGTTTGGCGGTTTTTTTGTCGGCCATGACAGGAAGAGCTTTGACGAGGCAAGCTTGGGATGGGATACTGGGAGGGAAGGGAGCGTATTTGAACGATGCGAATGAAGGATGACAACATGAGGCTAGAAGATGTTGAAGATGCTCGCATTCCTTCGCCCTTGCCCTTGTGGAAACGGGGGTTGTCCGTGCTTGTCTATACAGCGGTTATTGCGAGCATCATTCTGTTCCGATCCGAGATCATGCTGTGGCTGGATCGGATTAGCGAAGTGAATCCTCTCGTTGTTGTAGCGGCGGCGACCGTGCTGGCTCTCGTGCCTGTTATCCCCTTTCCGCTGATCGGCGGGGCGCTGGGGGCGGCTTTTGGCTCCGGCCTCGGAGCTATATACACCTGGACGGGCTCCACGCTTGCTTCCCTGCTTATGTTTCTGCTAGTGCGATCGTTGTTTTTGGATTGGGGCCAACGCTTGCTTCATAAGACCAAGGCCATTAGCAAGATGACGGGCTGGTTTGAGCAAAATTCCTTTCTGTTTATTACCGCGACTCGAATGATCCCGTTTATTCCTTCCATTGTCGTGAACGTCTATTGCGCATTGAATCGAGTGGGTTTCTGGCCTTATGCGATCGCTTCGTCGCTAGGGAAAATTCCAGCAATGGTATTGTTTGCCATTCTCGGGAATCAACTGTTGAACGAGCCGAGCGGCATGCTGTTAACCGTTGCCGTGTATGCAGGCTTCATTTTGCTAGTTTACGTGGGCTATTTTAAAATCTATGTTCGTCGTTCGGCTGAATAGGGGCAATCGGGATTCATGATCCTCTTGGTCCTTCGACGAAGGCGCGAAGAAAGACTATCCGGGCAAAGAAGCCGGATAGCCTTTCACTGTTATGCACGGTTACGGCCGATGGATAGTCTTGATGTGGTCGAGGTGGATAAAGGTGCTTGCCCCGTCTGCCGTGACCAGTTCAACCAGGTTGTTGCGCACCGACTTGAGCAGACCGATCTTCTCGGGATGTTCGCCCAGATTGAGAATGACGAATTCGTTCTCGAATTTTTTCAGCTGCTGATCGAACGTGCGGGCCAGCGAAGCGGTAGCGGGATGAATCGGGAATTTCTCCTGATCCAAAGCATATGGCGTCGTATGAGGATCGTAAGGGACGAGTATTTTCAGATGACGCATCGAAACATACAGAGATCGGTACATGGGGGAGTAGAAGACGAAGAAGTCGTTCATAATGCTGGTGACATACCCATGAACCGTCTGACTCCCGGCGATGTACAGCTCGGTGAACATGCCTTTGGCATTCAGCAGCACTTTGCGGTAAGACAGCTCGATCGCGGGATCGAGCGGCGGCTCTGAAGGCTCGCCGAAGTTGGATTCCTGAGGCGGGCATCGGGTTAGAAGCTGAATATGAATAAGCGGGACATATAGAAATTGGGTTCCGTTGTGCAAGACGAGAATGTCAGGGCCAAGGTCGATCAGATTTCCTTTGACAGCCAGCCGGATGCCGGAGACGGTGAGAGATACGGACTGGTTCAGGTAAGTTTCCATAGGTTCAGCGGAAGCACCTCCTTTGCGACTGCGATTCGAACCTGGACATGGCGATCGTTAACGGCGGCCATTTCCTTTACTTTTGTTTTGTTGTCCTCCGCTGCGGCTTTTGCTGCCCGATTTATTGCCTCCGGATTTGTTCTTGCCTCCAGATTGGCTTTTGCTCCCGGATTTGTTCTTACATCCAGATTTGTTCTTGCCTCCAGAATGGTTTTTACTCTCGGATTTGTTCTTGCCTCCGGATTGATTTTTGCTCCCGGATTGATTTTTGTTCTGGTTGCTGCTTTTGTTGTTGTTCTTTTTCGAGACGCCGACGTTTTTGATGTGGAAGATCGGAATGCGAACGAGCTCGCGGTCGACGATCAGCAGCACATTGTCCGAAGAGATCTCGGCGAGGAAGCCATCCAGCTTCTCATGACCCCCGCGATTGATTTGAATGTGCTTATGCCGCAGACGGGACAGCAAGGATTGAAAGCTAGGGGCGCTGATGTGACTTTTGTGGACGCCGTGAGTGCGCGATCCGCCTGTGCGTCCGCCGCTTCCTCCGGATTTTCCTCCGCTGTGCCCTCCGCTTCTGGAGCCTTCGGTGATGCTCTTGACGTGGGTTCCGTTGACATACACCATTACACTGTCGGAGTGGATGACCAGATAGTCGCCGGGAATCGCTACGAGTATGCCGGCTACACTGTCATGCCCGCCGCGATTTACGCGAATGCTGCGTCCGACCAAGTGACTGGCATGCAAAACGTTTGTGTGGGTTCGAGGGTGGGGCTTCGCAGATTGGTGACCGGACTGCGGCTGGAAACTATGAAACATAGAATCATTCTCCTTCCGTATTGGGGGGAATCTAAAGCTTAATAGCTTTGCTGGACAAGCTTAGGCGGTATGCGCAATAGTCATCGACCAATCAATGCGGCTCCGCGGCTAATTCTCCTTATGGATTATCCCTCCTTTGCACTTGTGGGGGAAGTGAGTTTGTAATCTATAACTATGTGTACCAATTATGAGAAGATACGGTTGGTTGTCCGAGTAGAGGTGAAAATCCGCTAAAACCAGCGTGAAAAGGCCTGTTTTCGCTGTTGTTCTGCGCTTGTCTCTATCGGCGGGAGGTTGAGGTTCATAGACTGTAGCGATCTTCCAAACAGGAGGTGCAGAAGAAGTGAATTCACGAGCTCAAGGAGGCAGTCGCTGCCGTCCGAAGCGCTATTATCGAAAGTGCAAATGCAGATGGGTAAAGGGCGGAGGCAATAAAAGAAAAAACAATCAGACTCCGGATACGCAGCAGCCAACGGATACGGGACCGGACAACGAGCATCAGTCGTGGGGAAGCTGGGGCCATGACCGGCACCGCGGACGCACGGGAGGAACGGGTGGACGTACAGGAGGACCAGGAGGACGCACGGGAGGCACGAGTGGACGTACAGGAGGACCAGGCGGGCGCACGGAAGGAACGGGCGGACGTACGAGAGGGACAGGCGGGCGCACGGGAGGAACGGGCGGACGGACAGGCAAAGGCCGCAGCAAAGGCCGGTGCTGAAATCAAAGGTATCGTATCAATGCAATAAGAAGTCTCGCCGGGAGAATCTCGCGCCGCGAGGCTTTTTTTCGAGAACGTCTCTAGACGAACGCCGTTTCCGCCAATGTCGGGGCGACATACGCTGATTCTGTTGGAGCTTCGGTTGAAACAGAAAGGCGGGACAGGATGCCTCTATCGGTCAGAGAGCTTCGACTTAGTGAAGAAGCGCGCCGGAATATGGAAAAGAATCTATGGAACGATCTCTACGTTCCAGGCACAATGACGACCAACGGTAAAAAGACATCGATATCTGTTCGTTACCGAGGAGGGCATACGCGGAGCTATCCGAAGAAATCCTACGAGGTGGTGCGCAAGAATCAAGCCTTCCACTATAATGCGGAATACGACGATCCCTCGCTTATTCGCAACGCGCTTTCCTTCGCCTTTTTTCCGATGATCGGCGTCCCCGCCCCGCGAACGAAGCATGTTCTTCTGACCGTCAACGGCGAGTCCAAGGGCGTGTATCTGGAAATAGAAGGCGTAGAACGGCTTTTTTTTCGCAGAAGGCGGATCGGGGCGGCTTCGTTATTTTACGCGATCAACAACCGGGCCGATTTCGGACTGTTCTCCTCGGAGTCGAACCGGCCGAAATCGTCGCTGCTGGCCGGCTACGAATATCGGTTCGGACAGAGTGCGGAGAAGACGAGGCTGAAGGCATTGATCAAAGGTCTGAACACCTTGACGGGGCAGAGGGCCGAGACATTCCTCCGAGCGCGATTAGACGTGGACAACTACCTTCGTTGGCTTGCGGGAGCGGTGCTTACCGGCAACTACGACGGCTTCGAGCAAAATTATGCGATCTACCGAAGCTCGAAAACCGGCAAGCTGCGGATGATCCCATGGGATTATGAAGGGACATGGGGACGCAATTGCTACGGTCGTCTCGTGGAAAGCGATCTTGTGGCAGTGTCCGGCTACAATGTGCTTACACGTAAGCTGCTTGGGTTCTCCAGCATTCGCAGGCAGTATCGGGCGGTGCTGCAGGAAGCGATCAATGGAGCGTTCACCGAAAATAAGCTCATGCCGGTCGTGCATGGGATGATCGATAACCTCGAGCCTTACGTTCGAGAGGATCCGACGCGCCGATGGTCCTATCGGGAGTTCGTCGGCGAGCCTTACGTTATCCAGAATTATATTCGGGAAAGAAGAGCGATCATCAAGGGGCAGCTTCACCATCTCTAGAGGAACGTATGCTCCCGTTCTCTTCCTGCAAACCCGCGTTTCTGCTATGATGAATAGGAGAAAGGGCGGGTTATTGCTATGGATTTATTCAGCTTTCAAGCGAATTCGGAGCCTCGCGGACGGCTGCTGGCCGATCGTATGCGGCCCGAGACGCTAGAGGAATATATCGGCCAGGAGCATCTGATCGGGCCGGGCAAATTGCTTAGAAGGGCGATCGAGGGAGACGTCGTCTCCTCGATATTGCTGTTTGGGCCCCCAGGCTGCGGCAAGACAACGCTTGCCCACATTATCTCCAAGCAGACGCAAGGAGACTTTGTTCGCTTGAACGCAGTGGATGCCTCGGTCAAGGATGTTCGCGAGGTAATCGAGCAGGCGGACAGCAACAAGAGCCTGTACGGCCGCAAGACCATTTTATTCCTTGACGAGGTGCATCGGTTCAACAGCGCCAGGCAGGATGCGCTGCTCCCGGCCGTGGAGCGCGGTACGATTATCTTCATTGGGGCAACGCCCGATTATATGCAAGCTATTTTTGGAGAGAAATTAAAATTTCCTGTAAACAAGCGGATATACGAATATTTCTCTAAAGTAAAAAAACATTACGGAGAAAAAATCCATATTGAAAGGAGGGGGGGGATGTGTATCAAGAGCCACTAGCGCATAAAATGCGGCCGACAACCATTGATGAAGTTATTGGCCAAAGACACCTGCTAGGAGAAGGTAAACCAATCAGTCGCATGATAAAAAACAAACGTATTTCCTCCATGATCTTGTTTGGTCCACCTGGCATTGGCAAGACTTCGATTGCGGGCGCGATCGCCAACAGCATATCTATCCCCTTTATGAAGTTAAATGCTGTAGCTTCAGGAAAGAAGGACTTGGAGGATGTCGTCAAGCAAGGCAAAATTCTTGAATGTTCGATTTGCCTTTATGTGGACGAGATCCATCGGTTTACGAAAACCCAAATCGAATATCTTCTGCCATATTTAGAATCCGGAGAAATCGTGTTGATTGGTTCTACAACAGAATCGGTCATGCATTCTTTGCCTTCGGCTATTTTATCGCGCTGCACAATATTCGAACTGAAACCGTTATCGGTTCAGGATATCAAAGTAGGATTAGAGCGAGCTTTAAAAGATCGTGATAGAGGATTAGGCTTTTTCTCTGTTCGTTTTGATGATGATGCCTTTGATCATATCGCTGCAGTGAGTGGTGGCGATTTGAGGGCAGCACTAAACGCACTTGAAGGGCTGGTCATTTCTAATATTGAGATTGGGTACAACATCGAAACTGTAATTACGATGGAAAAGGTTGAAGAAGCGCTCAATAAAAAGAGCATGGGGTATAACGGGGAGGACACGTTGTACAATCTCATGAGCGCATATCAGAAAAGTTGCAGGGGCTCAGACATCAATGCTGCGATGCATTACCTAGCTCGTGTGCTAGAGTCAGGAGATCTCGTAACGATTTGCAGGCGCATACTCGTCATCGCTTGGGAAGATGTTGGACTAGCTGACCCTAATGTGGGGAATATCGTGCTTAGTGCAGTGCTGTCAGCAGAGCGCCTGGGGCTGCCAGAGGCACGCATACCGCTTGCGGTTGCAACATCAGTCATTTGCCTTACCCCGAAATCGAACACTGCTTATACTGCCCTGGATCGTGCATGGGAGGATATTCGTAAAGGTAAGGTTGGTGACATTCCTGATTTTTTGAAAGACGCACATTACAATGGTGCTTCTCAGCTCGGTCGCGGCATCGGATACAAGTACCCACATGATTTTGGAGGCTGGGTTGATCAGCAGTATTTACCCGACGTGTTGAAGGACACGGAGTACTATGTTCCAAAAGAAAGAGGCGCGGAAAAAGCATTTGCGGCTTCCTACAACAAGATCAAAGAACTCAAGGGTAAAGGATGAATAGGGCCGTCCTAAAAGTAAGTTTCAGCTCATTTTGAGAATAGCTCGCTAGCAAGAAAATGACTCGAATTAGAAAAATGGCGGCGCGAGGGAGACTATCCCCGCGTCGCCATTGCACGTTTGTGGCCTTGTACTGCTTTCTTCAGCAAGGTATGGGCAAACGAAAGCCATCCGACTTCTAGGCTTACCTTCTGCAGGCCGCAAGGCAGAAAGCGTGGAATCTCCGGTTGTTTTTCATTTCATTTGCCCAAATACACTTTCCGGTTCGATCATCCTCCGAACCGATAACGAATGACATCCTCGCTTCAGTGCTTCTTCCGCACCTGTTTTTAAAACGCTAGTTCCTCCAGTTGACTCTGATTTCCCGGTTTCCTGCCGCCTTCGTGCAGGCACTCTTCAGTGGGCACTCTCGCAGCCCTCGCTTCGAAAATGCCGCTTCAGAATTACAAATCCGCTTTTCGTTGTTTCCTTGGTCTCATATCAGAAAAGCAATTTCCGTTTCTCATGCTGAAACTATGGAACGATAGAGCATGACTTGTACATCTTTTCACACCTTGAAATTCTAAAAATACTGTCTTGACATCTTGTGGCACCATAATTTGGCACAGGATCAAATCAGCGATATTCTTCGGGCTGAGAGAAAGCTGGAGATTGGTATTGCCATGAATTTCATTTGGCAGAAGGTCGAAGCCTATAAACGACAGCAAAGTCTATAGCTGAATTTGAAGGCTTTCAAATGGACTGTTTTGTAGGGATGGCTGCTTTAGGATATGTAAAACTACGAGGTTATTAATTGATATTCGGGGTATCGAAGGGCAGTAGCCTTTTTGTCTTGCCGATTTTGACCACTTTCTCCACAGAACCCAGTCAATCCACTAAGCAGGTTTGAACTCTATTTACCTAAGAGAAGTCTTTATCGACTTCTCTTTCATTTTGGGCTGAAACAGTTATACAATTCATAACATCGACTTATGCCCAATATAGAGTAGGTTATAAAAATCAAATCCTATTTATAAAATTCGCAACCCGCTTAGCTGCACCGAAGTCCGTTTTATAGAATCATGAAGGTAGTTCTATAAAACTAAGCCGGAAGCCACTTGTCTTTTGTATACTATGTAGAATCTGGTCGAAATGAGGAAGGTGTTCGAATTGGAAGTGGAGAATATTTACTATTATAGATTCAGCGAATAGCAATGCAGAAGAGAGTGATTATGTGGCAAAGAAAAACAACCCTCTTGATGATAAAAGCTCAAAGCAGCTCCCCGAGATATTGAAGGGTTTGTTTGGAGGTAGCGATCCGTTGACCATGTTGATGAGGGAACACAAACCTATCCCATTGAAGAAAAAGGGCGATATTGAGTATGAAGTCAGATGGCACACGACCGATTAGAAAAGGCTGGACATAAAGTCATTCATGTCGATCAGAATCGGTTCGGGGAGAACGTCATGATCTACCGCTTAATGTATGATGACGGTCAGGATGATGAGAACATTACTTTAAGAGTAAAGGTCATCTCTAAAGGTGGGGTAAGAGTGCCTGACTCGAACGTCCATGTCCACGTAGAGAACAAGCATATGGAGATCGCGGATATTAAAAATGAAGGAGATCGGGTTAACAGGGGTTATGGTTCGATCATGATGACAGGTTTAATGAAACTAGTCCAAGAGATGCAAATCAGAGTCATTACCGGATGGATTTCCTCAGTAGATTGGGGTCACATCGACAGATCAGAGCATTTTTACAGAAAACATGGTTTCGACTGAGACCTTAATCATGGAGCCAAAAGCGGCAAGATTAAATGGGTCAGTCACACGCTTGCTGCTAACCGAGAAGAGTTAGAGGATGAGAATTTCGTATATTAATTTGTTGGTAAATCCGGAATGAACTATCTTTGATTTGGAGGATGTAATGTGAGTTATCTGGATATTGCTGTAGCCCTGGAGAATAAAAGCTTAACCTTATTAGTTGGGACAGGATTTAGTATGTATATGACAGATGATTCTGCTCCTAGTTGGGTTAGTCTACTTGTCGAGTGCTCGCAACGACTTGAGGATGATTTAAAGACATTCAATGAATTATTTGTAACAGATACACAGTCAGGTAGGATACGTGGAAAGTTTGAACTTACGATATGTGCTCAGATTCTAGAGCGTGAACTTTTTCGAAGAGGAAGAAGAATTCGTGAAGAGATAGCAAGTATAATAGCTCAAAGAGTTAATATTGGCACAATTAATAACGACCACTTACTATTTATTCGAGATTTCTTCTCGCAGAATTCGTCTATTAATGTAGTTACCACAAACTATGATACACTTTTCAGTGATTATATATTACCTGAGAATAATCGAATATTTGCTGAAGGAGTACCAGTTGGGAGAGATAATTCTGGATTGAACATATATCATGTTCACGGGTCAATTGTAAATCCGGCTTCTATTGTGCTCACAATGGATGACTATTTTAGGTTTCAGTACAGGGATAGCTACTTCTCTAGAAAACTATACACACTCCTCCAAGAAACAACTGTTGTTATTCTCGGATATTCTCTTGGAGACTTTAATCTAAACCAGATACTCAATGAAGCCAAAAATACTAAGGTAAAAGGCAGAAAGAAAAACGATATTTACTATATAACCAGAGATCAGATTGATCATGCCATACAAAGCTATTATCTTGACACCTATGGTATTGAGGTTATTCAAGAGTCAGACTTAACTAGATTTTTCTATGAAATATCTGAGAATCTAGAAACGGCAAGAAATGTAGTTGAGGCACAACGAAACATAAAGACAGCAATTCTGAATGGTGAGGTTGTTAAAGATGATTTAAAGTCAAGGCAGTCGTTTGACAACATTATCAATTGTCTTGTTAATATGGGAATGCATCTAACTTCGGATCGATCATTAAGCTTTTTGCAGATGGTCTTCATACATAAATGGGAGCTGACACAAGAACGAAGTGCTTGGGAGCAGTATGTCCATTTTGCTAATTGGCTTATTGATCTTGCTTCTGAAGTTCCGCTAAGAAATACGAGCTTCAAGGATGAGTTTTTAGGGCACGTGTATAGTTCATTAAGGAAAATGAGTAGAGAGTTATATTTGGGTTTTTCTTGGCAGGCATTCACCGCTTGGGATTCAAGATGGTCTGAGATGTTATTGGATAACAGGGAGTTAATAATTGAACATATTGATCAAGAATACTTTGATCGAATTAACTGTATTGGTGATATTAAAACTAGACACGATCAATCGATGTTGTTGTGAACCCTACTAAAAAGGTAACTGTTGGAGTATATTTACACCGTATAGCAAGATTAACAGCAACTTGTTCAAAGTTGTACGCTGGAGGTCATGATGCTAACAGAAAACGATGTGATAGCGGCAGTTTGCAACAAGCTCGAGCATATGGGCTTCGACATCAAACAAAAGCTCCATACTTCGGAGCCAGGTATTGATATTATTGCAGTGAGGGATGGCTTCACCTTATTGATTGAAGCTAAGGGTGAAACGAGCGTCCTATAGTCCTCCAGACGTTTTGGCAAACCTTTCGACCAGAATCAGATAAAGAATCATATTGGCAAAGCTTTACTCACAGCATCCAAGTTGGCTTCCCAATATCAAGACTCAAGCAGGGATGGTATTGCTATTGCCCTCCCCTATAATAATGGTCATTGAAAGGTTATCAGTGAGATCGAGTATGCCCTGAAAAAGCTAGGGGTATATATATTTTGGGTTAAGGACTCAGACACAGTCGAAATCATGTTGAGTTGAACGTCTATGGAGGATTGTAAGTCAATGAAGCGACCAATTATTCGAGCGTTGATAGTCGGGTTAATTTTTGTCATCTCGTATTATGTATTTCAAATATTACGCGGCATGTACCTCACTTTTAATTACGTGCCTGACATTATCGAATCGTATGATTCAGTTGATTACCTGCAGCACAAAGTTTCTTTTGGTATTTCAGTTGACCCAACAAGGATATTAATCGAGGTTTTGGGTTTGCTGTTGCTCGGCATGTCTACTTATTTTGTTGTGAGAAAGGTCAGGAGTAAGAAATAAAAATTGCTATTAAATACGCTTAAGGATGGTGAACAAATGAGAGCTTGGGTGAACATCGACTTTCCTTTGAATACATACACTGTCCACCTCGACCATGATGTATGTCCTCATGTCACCGAAATGAAGCAACGAACTGAGCTTGGATGGAAGAAACAGCAAGGTATAGGAAGTTGGAAACCGTTCCGCTCAAAAGAGGAAGCTCTAGATATCTACGATCTTAGCCACAAAGAAAAGCTAACCCTAATTGAGTTTAGTAACTGCAAGTAAAACAATTGAAGAGGCAGTACAGAATTCGCATGTTGAGTTCTGTACTGCCTTTTTGTATTCACGGAGATTGTAATAATTCAGCAGTTGTCAGGACATCAAACGTATATACACAGTCAGACATGATCGAATGAGATTTTTAACGAGACTTGAAAGTAACTATATCCGTTATTCGGATATGATGTGTGAACGTGATACCGATCCAAGGCAAAGAGAACTTATTACGGAAAAATTCAATGCCCTAAGATTCAGGATGTTCTTTCTGTTGAAAGAACAACTGCCCCTCATTAATTAGGGAGCATTTGTTCTTTTAAGTCGGAAGCAAGCGTTCTTGAGCCACTCATTCCTTTTAGATAACGAAGTGGGCCTTGAGCAGACCAGTCAACCGACAATTTTTTTATATATTTTGGAATGGCTGCTAGATCAACGTGCTTTTTGCCTACCGGCATACAGTTGAGCAAAATCTGATGCCCAACCATCGAGAGCGCATCAAGACATACGATATGTGTTAGCCGGTATTCTTTATAGTCGGACCATTCTGCGAGGAATGTTTGACGAATTGTATCGTAAAAGGCAAGTGCAATGGTTAATTTCTCCTGTCTTGCTAAACTGGATATACGGTAGTCGGCCGTCAAGAGATGCAATGTGCGATACACATTTTGCAGAGTGACATGGCGACCTTTGCTCCGTTTTCCTATGATGGTCCCTATATTGTAAAACGGACTCTCTTTTCGCACCATCAATTGAGTAGCGATCCAACTAATCTCATCCGAATCCCGACGTAGAAATTTACTCAAAGAAGGTCCAATTCCTTTTGCTTTCGTGTTTATTGTATCAAAAAGCTTAATTTCTTCGTCCTCGTCCAAGGAATGAAAAGCTAGAAAAGGAACGTTGAGATCAGAATGCGTCTCTTTGATATATTTCTGTATTCCACCCATACGATGCTGCCCATCCATCAGAGAAGCCTTGCCTTTACAAAGTAGTCGCCCATAAGAAGACCTTTGTTTGTCGTAGGCGACAAATTCCCAATTCGCAGAGGCATTTAACAATATGGGGGTGAAAAGCGCATCTTCACCTTTGGACAAGTAGGCAGAAAAGTCTTCGCAACGTTTTAGATCAACGGGGCGTTGATACCCTTTCCCACCTGGCATATCATACGGCTTTACATAGGTTAATTGGATTCCAATAGACGCAGGAAAATGGCTCTGATACGCAACTTTCCCTCGCATTTTGCATTGTATTACATTTTCAATAACGATTTGATTCGCAAGTAAATTCATGATGTCCTCCAAAAACAAGAGTCAGTTCTAAAGTTAAATATAGATTCTATATGATCTAAAATCAAATGGATATAAATTCTTTGAGTGTATTCAACTTAGATGTCAACTTACCTACTCTTTTATATGAGAGGTGATGGACGCATGTCGAAGTTGGCTGCACATGTTGGAACAAAGATTCGAATGTTTCGTAAGAACAGGGGATTAACGCAAGAGCAGTTAGGGGAAAAAGTCCAACAACCTCAGTCTTATCTCGGTGGTATTGAACGTGGAGAGAAAAACATATCGCTAGACACAATAGATAAAATTTCGAACGCATTAGGAATTCGGCCGGTAGATCTATTTAGCGCTTATCCTGAAACGGGAAGAAAGAATGATGAAGAAAAGCTTGCTGATGCAATAACGCTTTTACTGAAGAGTCGTAGTGTTGGTGAAATCAAAGTTATTTTGAAATTAATTGAAGATGTACTTAAGGTTTTTGACTCAAAAATATAACGTGAAGTGGCGACGGGAGTCGCTGCTTTTTTTTTGTAGAAATAAAAGGACTAAGTAAATTTGTCAAACTAGCCATTACAATTTCTTGAAGAGGGGCGTTAAATGGTGGATACAATTTGAGGGTTGACCAGTTCCTCTGTAATCTGTTTTTAGTATCGAAGAAGGAAAAATAGATGTTTCAGTATTCATATTTTGGAGTCTTTTGGAAGGTATTTGTCTTACGGTGTCGAATACGAATTATTAATGTTACTACGGTTAAGTAGCTTTGAAGTTACAGCAAAGAACATTAAGGGGTTTAATTCACTATGGATAAATTAGAGAAAATTATTGCTTACTATATTGAAAACCAAGAAGATAAAAATGTTGAAAAAGTAACATTTTTACAAGAAAACATAATTAAAAAATCAAGCGATGAGATCGCTGCTTTACTTGCAAACGTAGTACCAGAAGAATCTGGAGGAATTGTTTCAATTTCAGGTTTTTATTATCAATTTTTAGTTGCAATTGAATACATAATAGACATGCTCATGGACAAGTGGGATTACATTTTTATAGAGCATCTCGATGATATCGTGGTTGGAAAAGATAATTTGGTAAGGTTTATCCAAGTAAAGACTAGTGTGAAAGTAACGATGGATGCAACTACTAGCCCCGCATCGGGATTGTACTATCGGACACCAATAGCGGGGAGAACGGAAAGAAAAAATAACAGTTGGATAGACAAATTGTTATCTAAGGCGGAACTGCTCCAACAAAAAGATGGATATACCACTCAATTCCAGTTGTATTCAAGTTATCATTTTATAAAAACTAATGGGTTCAATGTTGATGTGTATACAGGAAACTCTAACTACGATATGGACATCGCGGATAATGATCATTTACTTTCAAAACTCAGTGCTCCTGTATGTGACAAAAATGACGAGTGTTATGACTATGAAATCAGATGCGGAGAAAAGCCCAAAGAGCTTCTAAGGAGATTTTACTTGCATACCGGTATGGGACTCCAGAAATTAGAGGTGTTTGAGAATCATTTATGTATGAGGCTTAGCGAATGGTTATTCCATGATGTTGGGGATAGGGTGAAGGTCCATCCCAAAGATCTGAACACATTAATCGGTCACTTATGCACGAGATGTACATACAGAGACAGCTCAGAAAGGTTACTTATTACCAGGGACAAACTGGAAAAAATTCTAGACGGAATCAGAACAAATTGTCTAAACTCAGTTGAGCAAACTACCGAGAAGCACGGCAATATGTCTGCTGTTTCTAAAATTATTGATTCTATAGTCTGTGAGATTGAAAATTGTGCTCATGCATCTGTATTTAAAGATAAATTATATACCTACCGCGAGTACCTTCAACAATGGGTTGATGACGGAGGAAACATTCGATCTCTGATCGAGCGATATGTGGATGGTACTGTTAAAAGCTCAGCTTATGTCGATTTAAATGAATTAAACAGGCAGCAAAAATTATACGATTTTTTCAATATTGTGTTCATCATGATGATTGTGAAAGACTCCTTTTTGGAATTCACAAATTCGAATAGCTTAATAATAAAGAAATGTACTGTATCAAATCTTCTTTTCTCATTTTTAAGCTTGGAATCAAGAAGTAATTTACAGGCAGGCTTACGGAAACTTGAATCAATAATACAACAATCCGACACAAATGATCACCTTTACTTTTTGGACAAGTCGCTAAGAATTGTGTTTCAAAATTATATGGACAGGGGATTTACGCAAACCGTTCGCCATGAAATTAAAAGTTCTCCGGAGATTCAGCTAAAAGGAATCGAAGACGAGCAACCGCTTAATAAAGTAACGTACCTGGTCGACATCATGCCAGGAAAAGAAATTAATGACGACTTTGTGGAAGTCATGGACAGCCAGGATTGTTTTCGGGATAAAATGCAAGAAATTTGGAATAAGTATTGCAGCGAGGTGAGTTGATGGATATTTTTAATGCAACACATAACAGATTACTTGAGAATGGTTTTGACGTTTATGACGTCAAAGAAATCGAAAATCTAAGTGCCACCTTTTATAAATCTTCTGTAAACAATGTGGTGTTAAAAAAACTGCATTACAGCGAAGAAATAAGTTCGATAAAAACATTCACAATGGAAATAAGATCAATTTTGTTAGAGGGCAACGAAAATATATGGAATACATATTTGCTATTTTGCTTAGGTAGTGAAATTGATTTAGAAACAAACTACAAGATTGAACGAGACACTAAGGCGCTCCGAAAATACGCAATATGTAGTGAATTGGACTTGAACCGTGTTCCATTTTTAGACGAATTTAGATTAATTAAGAAGCCGATTAAGAACGAAGTAACGTTAAATGATGAAAGTGAATATCTACAAGAAATCATTCGTTTACTTCAAGAAAGTGATGGGAAGCAGAATAAATTAAGCGTGGTTCAATTGGATGTACTAATAAATAAAATAATAAAAATGGTGGAGCAGCGCTATGAAAATAGACAAAGTAATACTTAAGAATTTCAGGAATTATCACGGGGAAGTTTCATTTGATCTGACGAGAAAAATAACTATTTTGCACGGAGATAACGGTTTTGGAAAAAGTTCTTTCTTTGACGCAATTGAATGGTGTTTTACAAGTAAAATTTCTCGCATGAACGGCACGGACACAGAAATAAAAAGGGATATTTTTAACAAACGATGTATAGTTCAAGAGAGTGAGACTCTACTGGTTTCTATCGAATATGAAGGAAACACATTAACTCGATGGTTCAATATAATTGGAAATGAACATGGAAACGATTATGGGAATACTCAGGTTGCCTTGACGAGTAGTGATGGAAAAACTTATCGGGGGCAAGTTGAAGTTGAAACATTCTTAAAACAAGGTACTTTAGATCAGACAAGTTTTGTGCGCGGTAGTTTTGGACAACTAATAAAACAAACATTTATATTATCCCAAAGTCAAGTCGCAGATTTTGTTACATCTGATGAGCCTTCTGAACGATTCAGAGCGTTAGCAGACATCATGGGATTCAGATCTCTACTAAATGAATCTGATAACATGAAGAAAATACATACTTCTTTAATCAATCAATCTGAAGTTATTCGTAATCAAATTATCTTACTTGAAAATTCAATACAAGGGAAGGAAGAAGTAAAAAAGGAAGTCGATATTTTTGAATTTAATAGGAGACTATTGGATATTGGTATTGGTACTACCGAGTTTAACAATAATTTAGATGCTCAAATTGTTCAAACTAACATGTTGGCATTGGCTGATAAAATTAACGCCGAGAAGTTTTTAGAACTTTACGAAGAGATGAACTTAGTACGTTTCGACACTGTCAACATAATTGTAAATCAAATGTCTGAGAAAGAAGCAATTCATCATAATTTAAAAAATAAAGAGGAAGAAGTAAAAGAATTATTGAAGAGATTAAATCAGAGAACAAGCTCCCATATAAAAGAAAGGGATAATATTCAGAAGTACAATCAGACACGAACGATTATTCAAGAAAAGGAGCGAGAATTAGCGTCGGTTGACGCGGGGACTTTAGACTTGAATAAAGTCAGAGAAAATCTTAGTACTTTGAGGAAACAGGCTTCTTCCATAGAATTTGCACTGTCTTTTCAAACTACAATAGTGCAAAATGTGGAACAACAAAAAAGACTTCCAACTAACCGTGATATTTCTATAAAAAAAGAGGCTTCTCTGAGAAAAAGAAAAGAAAAACTGGTAAGCCTGAAAAAAAAGCTATCTTTTGTTATACAAGAAAATAAGGATAATTTACTCCTTCAACTTATTTTAAACGTAAAAAGTATAAAGGATTATGTTGTTGCAAATAAACTTGAGCAATGCCCAGTGTGCTCTTCTACTCCTGAAGAGAACCTGGAGTCTTGCATTGATCATAATATTCTTTTATATACAACAAGGTTAGATGAGGATACTTCTTATGTTAGTAAGGCCATCTCATTAAACAATAAGATTTCTAATAGGTTGGCTAGAACGGATGAGAGAATTAACCAAACAAACAATAACATTACTAAAATGAATTTAGAATTAGAACGTTTAATAGAGGAGTACAAAAATTACAGAAATAACGATTTATTTTCTGAAGAACTGAGTCAAGTGGCAGCTGCGGATTTAAGAAATGAGTTAAGCAACGTAAGAGACGAAATTATTTTGCAGCAAAAAATCATAGAATTAAAGATATCTCTTGAAAAACTGAAAGAAGAATTGAAGGATCTTGGTAGTGAGGCTTCTTCAAAGAAAATTAAAACAGAAAACGAGGTAGAGCAGTCGATTGAACGATTAACCAGAGCAAAAGGCAGAGTAGTAAAACATCGGAATCAATTAGAGAGTAATATTCAAAAACTTTATTCTGATATTCAGGATGACCAAATTATTTTAAAGCGTCTGCAACCATTTTTAAAGCCGGAGCAATACGATATTCCACTCCAATCGTTAATCTCAAAAAATAAAGAGATAATCTCCAATAATGAGCGGAAGATAAGCAGACTAGCAGATATAAACCAAGTGCAATACGCAATTAAGCACAATCAGGAAATTCAAACTCAAATTCAAGAAGTCAATAAAAAAATTGAGGATCTTAACAACAAAAAAAGTGAGATTGATGGTATTGCAGATTCTTTGAAAAATTACAAAATGAAGTTGTTTGACTTCTTTGATTCTGATATAAGAGATTATTTGAATAATAATAATTCTCCTATACAGAAGTATTACAGGTATTTAAATCCGCTTCCATCTAATAATCTTATTCACTTCGACGGTTCAGATGAAAAACTGTTCATTAAGGTTGTTTTTAAAGATAGATTTGAAGAAAGTAATGCTCAGAATATTCTGAGTTCCGGACAATTAAATGTACTAGCGATTTCTATTTTCTTAGCAATTAATGAAGCTCAAAATATCAATGCTCTCGATTTTATCGCAATTGATGACCCCATTCAAAATATGGATGATGTAAATCAGTACTCAATTTGCGATGTGTTAGGTCAAATTGATAAGCAAATTATTTTTTCTACACATGACCTAGACTTTGTAAAACTATTTTTGAAAAAGAATGAGCATAAGAAAGACGATATGCAAGTTTTCAGTTTTAATAGCCCGTTTCTTACGCAGAATAAAATACAACATTTCCTATATGAATAGATCCTAGTCACTCGTCCAGTTAGTGCTTGTAGTTTAAGAGCTATCCTCCTTATAATCTTTGACGTTTTTATTAAAGTAACGTGCCCTACTTTGTATATACATATTATTACAATCAGGATATGGAACCATCAGAGTGGCAGTGGTGCTTCCGGTGGTTTTTGCTGAGGTGAAGACAGAGAACGTCGTCTCAATCCTGGGGGATGATCAATAGAGAGTGGCCGGCACTTTCCACCGACCTGGGCTTCCGGCAAAACGAAATTAGGAACGCACAAAGCGGATTCTGTGACCCAGACTGCGCGGCTTTAATCGTTCGGCTTGCTCGGTATTCCTTAGACCGTCTCCGATATCTGAAGCCAGCATCCTTAGCAGCAGGGCATAGGCTTTCAATGACTGAATCCTTGAATTTCGCTTGTCCTATATGCCCTTTTTTGAGATCGGCATGCCGATCTCTTTTGTGTTTTCTGGAATTCCATAAAAGTGTTCTGATACAGATTAATGGCATGGACAGATGTTGCACATGAGCTTAAAGGCCTACTCGAAGGAGGAATATCCTACCTAAATGTCGAATTATATGGATCATTACCTAAAATATCGGGAGTGATAACTATAATTATCGAAAATTCACCCTACAAGGAAATAAATCAAGTCGTGACCTCTTTACGGAAGACTCGTGAAGTTGCTGTAGCCCAGCTTCGTGAGCTTGAAACATGGTTGGAGTCCGACCAACTACTGACTTCGGAATTTGTCAGCAGTTTTGCTGGTACGCTAACCTCTACGGTCCGACTTCAAGATCAATGCATCATATTGCTACTTGAAGGGAGACGGACCGAGGTCACTATTACTGAACTTGAACGTCTGGCTGATGAAAAAGAACGTTCGTTCTACTTTGCGGCTCAGGCCCAGAACGCCCGTACGGCAGTTCAGTTATTCATGCAACTGGTATGCCACGGAGAAGAAATTGTCGACGAATTCAAAGTTCATCAAAAAAATGCAGAACAACTTCTGTCTCTAGATGACGAATTGATAATCGAGGCATGTAATATTTACAAAACGATCATTCAACTTGTATGCGAACCCGAGGCGGTGGACGACAAGTCGGAGATTTACAAGCAGATTACGAAATCCGTTGGGTTCGTAACGCGCTATGCTTTGGAAAAAGGCCTGCTCAAATTGCCTTTCGAAGAAGCGGCAGCTTCATCCCCGGCACCAGTTGACATTGAAGCATCATCGGCATCGAATGCCCAAGTGCTAGTGAGAGCGATTCCGGCAAATGCCGATAATCCAACTGGTTGCCACCCTGATCCGAATCCAAGTGAACTCTCGGAGTTACCAGCGGCCGCATCTGATAATGCAACAGATCGGAAAGGATTCGAAATGACTGAAGTCGAAACAGTTAGACCTAGCCCAGCGCTATCTGTCACACCTTCTTCTGTCCCTGTTGAACTAATTAATTTCAAAGAAATCAAGTATGAGGTCTTGATCAGGAAAAAGCTCAGTTTCTCAGCCAATAAATTCGAAGGCGATCTCGGGCAGATCGCACGGAATAGCAAACTCCCAGCCTTTGTAATGGGCTATATTTACAATTATGGACTTCTGGCGGTCAGCCATGCGGGTTATGTAGCAGCGCAAACCCGTATTGGAGGCTTGAACGGCGAGGGAGCTCGCGAATTGCTGATCGTGGCCCTAACTAAGCTCTTCACGAAGGGTTATCTCGCACAAGTCACGCTGACGGAAGGAGACAAAGACGAGACGTGTTATATACTGAGCGACTATGGTGCCGGCGCTTTCCGAAAAGAGACGAGCCGGAAGAAAGTGCAGTCGTTATCTCAGTTGAAGCTGGTCACTCGTCCCCAAGAGGAAGACTATGTCAGATTCGAAGACGGGGAGGTGGTATTTGGCGCTTACCGGTTGTGTGAGTTAAATCGGGCGCAGGCCCGGTTGGAGAGAGAGTTGTTTCGCGAGCTTTCGCTTCTGAATACCAGTTTGCAACCCTTCCCTTACCGCAGGCTCCGTTGCAACCGGACTGACCGTCGTTTCGTGCTATTTACCGGCATGCTCGACGTGGATCGTCCTGCCGAGGAATTTGATAAGATTGGACAGATGCTTGAGTTGCATGAAAACTTTATTCAACTTGTAATCGTCGACTCGGCAGAGGTTGGCCAGTACTGGAATGACAAGCTAACGATTGATGGGCGCGAAGTATATTTCCTGCTAGACAGTGAGGACGGGGTGATACTAGGCGATAAGGAAGGAGTGAACAGGCTAGCCTCGTTATTCCAGTTGGAGCAGCCGGACTGTACCGTTGCTGTGCCGGACATTCCGGTATCCAGTAAAGATGAGAGCGGTGCTACAACTGATGCTATCGATACAGTTCTTGAAAGTTCTCAGCAACTCAGGGAATCCGAACATCCGGCAAGTCAGATTGACACAGAGAATGAACCGGTTACCCTGAACGAGACTAATGTCATCAGTTCCGACCAACTTTTGCTCATTGTCGAGACCTGCCTGAGCATGCTGGCGCAAAACCGGCAGGCGGAAGGAATGATGCTACTCCATTCAGTTATCGGCGAATCAGATGATGTCGATGTATTACGCGCCAAGATCTCCTTTATTCTTGGCGACCCACTTCAGGTTGAAGAGGATTGGTATCTACTTGCAGATACGCCAATTAGTCTACCGTTCCGTGAGAGCGAGGCACTCGATGAGTGCCTGAATGCCGCAATGTGGCTTCGCATATTTTTCGAGCCGGACAATCCAAATGATTATCGCCTTAACAACCGCTGGCGACAGATCAGCGAAGATCGTTCCAGCCGGGCGCTTGACCTTTACCCAGGTATCAAGCAACTGATCGGTTATTTCTGGTCTTTCATTGACCGTCACCACGTCGGTATTAAATATTGCACTTCCACAGATGTGCGCGATCAACTCGAAATGAAACAAGCGCTAGACCGGTGCCGACAGCAGATTGAAGAGATGTTGGGGACGGCATTCCATCGTAATGTAAAGGCGTCCATCAACCATCCAAAAATTCATCAGATGATGACGGAGTTGTTCGGTAATAACGGTGAACTGACCCGTATGCTTCGTGATGCATTAGAAATGCCGTTGCAGAGATTGCAGGATATCTGCCGGACGTTCGCAGATCTTTCGGGAGATCCAGACACGCGAGATATTGAACCGTTAGAAAGCAAGATTGAACAATTCATTGACCAGCATTGGGAAGGCATGGAGTTTAAGTCGACTGGCGGTAAGAGCGACGCGTTGACTGGTGCACTTCGAAGCCGTATGCGAAGTCGTGTACGGGAGGCGACAGCATTGCTTTTGGAGTGCTATGTACACCGCAGCAAAGCTGAAGATTACTTGCGGACGACTGACATTACTCCTGAGACCATCAACACTTCACACCAAAAGGCCCTGGAATTTATCGACGCCGCTTTTGTTCAACTTGAGCAGAACGATCAAGAGTTGGATACCGCTGGGGTTAGCTGTCTGAAAGAGGTAATCCGCCAGTTCCGTGACGCTCTTGGAGATAATCCAGTTGAAGATCAAAGGCACTTCTACGAACCCTTACTGCTAAGCGGCGAGATCGAACTAAACAAAGATGGGATTCCGTTCCGCGATGAGCATTGGTTGGCTGAGCATCAACCGCATCCCATCGAAGGTTTCCGCATATGGGAGCGAGTGCTGCGTCATTGTGAACAGGAACTCCCGTCGTGGGAGCATGCCGCTGATCGGGCGCTGCGTGAGTACGACATGGGTACGTACGACTTAATCTCAACATTTAAGCAACGAGAATGGCATACCGAAGGAACCATCAGGGATACCCGGCGAAGGGGGGAACTGCAACTCGCAAAGTATAAAGAAGATTTTATGGCGGATGTCGAAAGTGCACAAAACTACGGGCAAATGGCGAGCAACGATGAGATGTACGGTTATTTCAGACTTGCGGAGGCGGCAGAAAAGCATGTGAAAACGACAGGGAACGTAGGCTTCTTCAAGCGGTTGCTCGACGCTTGCCGCGAGCAAATCCGTCAAGCGTCGGTGGCCCGGATGGATGCGACACAAAAGCGTTTCGAAGCGCTAAAGCATGATATATTGAAGGCGCCGGACCGGGGTATTGACGACAGCGACGAACAGGTCTTGCAGCAGTGGCCGATATTCGGTAAGATCAACCGCATGCTCGAAAACCGAAACATGACCGTTGCAGAAGATTACATTCAACTGGCTTCCAGCGGTCAACGCGATACCACAATCCAGATTTCCAGTCGGGATATGTACGCGCATTTCGTAGAACAGTATCATGCACTATTCAACGCATGTAACGCCCACAAGGGTGAAGACTTATACCGCACCTATGATCCATATATCCGAAACATGTTGTTTCCGAATCAGAACAATCGCAATACGGCAAGTGCGGACAAGTTCATAGGAACGTGGTTTAAGTCGCAGAACTTGAAGGAATTCATGGAGCAACTCATATTCCACAAGGTGGATAGGGTTGAACGCTTGCCCGGTAAGGACGATGAATTCCGCATTTATCCGACTGCGAGAGACGCCAAGCTTGGTCAATATCCTCATCCGTTCGAAGCATTCGGTACGCTTGCCGTACGCAAGGGACTGCGCGTACTGAAGATGGCCGGCGTCAGGACACCAGACACTGTTCTGGACGAAGTCGCTCAGCATGGAGCGGGGGATGGGGCTGCAACGATAGTGATGCTCGATTACGCAATGTCGCTGGCAGATCGTCGTCTGCTGGCCAAGTCGATTAAGCTTCGGGCAATTCCGGAAACTATCGTTGTCATCGATCGGGTGATGATGCTGTTCTTGGCTGGTTTCAGCCAAATCGAGCGTGCCAGCGCATTTCTCATGGTGGCCCTGCCTTCGAGCAAAGTGCAGCCTTATATACCAGTTGGAACAATTCCACCCGAGATGTTCATTGGTCGTGCCGACGAGCTTGAGAAGATTCAGAATCCAAACGGCCCCGTTTTTGTCTATGGGGGACGCCAACTCGGGAAGACGGCGTTACTGCGGGAATCGAAAAATCGAGAGCATGATCCGGCGAACGGCTGCTACGCAGTTTTCGTTGATCTGAAGGAAAAGAATGTTGATACTGCGCTCGTAAAGATCTGTGAGGAGTTGAAGGCCGAGCGTGTGCTACAGCAAGCGTGCGGATCTTGGGAAGAATTTCGATCAGCAATGCGCCGTCGGCTCGAAAGCCCGGAGAGGCCGATCCACAAGCTTATGTTGCTTCTCGATGAATCGGATGCCTTCATTGCCAGCTGTGAGAAAAACCGATATCGTCCGTTGGAGATCCTGAAAGAATTGAAGGATTTGTTTAACCACCAGTTCAAGTTTGTGCTTGCCGGCCTACGCGACGTCGTACGGTTTAACAAACAAAGGCTTGGCGGTAACAGCGTTTTGGCGCATCTGGGGTACATTACGATCAGACCACTTAAATATCTAGATGCCCGTGACCTACTGCTTCGCCCGCTACAATATCTCGGATTTCGAATCGGGGAGGATAGTGAGGACATCATTAGTCTCATTTTAGCAAAAACGAACTATTATCCTGGATTGATTCACTTCTATTGCCAGAAGCTGATCGAAGCGATCGCCGATAGTTATCGAAATGGCAACTACAATGAGAGAACGACGCCGCCGTATGTGCTGGACGAGAAACATATCAAGACTCTGCTTGGACAATCGGAATTTCTGTCGGAGATTGAAACAAAATTCCGGATTACGCTCCAACTGGATGCCGACAATTTGTACGATATTTTGGCAAAAGCACTAGCATACCACTATTACGAAACAGGGGTCGGACGCGGGGCATCCGTTCAAGACATTATCCGTATCTGCAAGGAATTCGAAATAAGGAAGATCGAGGCAATGTCGGAAGAAAACGTCGCAGCCCTGCTCGAAGAGATGATGGAGTTGAACATTTTCCGATATGAAGCAAGGGATTCGGGCAAGTATGTCTTCAACCGATATAGCTTCTTCCAGATGCTCGGCAATCACGAACAAGTATGGGAGCACCTCTACAGATACAGCGAGTTGGGAGAAGGATAGGATGGATCGAGAATCACTTTGGTGGAACTACGTAGCTGGTGCTGCCAGGTACGTAAACGATACTCTTACTGCCGCCACGGGCCATCGCGCCCTGCTACTTGAGGAAATTCCATTTATGTCGTATTACCTCCGACTCATACAAGAAAAATTACTTCAGTGGGACAGCAGTTTACAATTCGAAGTGAGCGAGGCGGATCAATGGATCGGAGGTGACGACATTGGGGAAATGCTTATGAACCAATATGCGCCATCGAACGAGTATCATCCGCTCGACGGTCCACGGGCCGGCTACATTGCCAAGCATAACCTGATTCAGGGAAGGGTCCTGATCGTTCGGCGGATTGAACGTCGCTCCGAGTGGCTTCCGCTCGCGATCGAGTATGCGCGAAATAGCGGGACACAAAATGGATTACTTGTCTTGACGTTCACAGGCTCCTGCCCGTTGGCGACAGCACGCAAAGGCTTAGCCATGCCACAGTGGAATACGTACATTACGAACTACGATATGCAGCTATTTGCCTCTTACTGCATATCTGGTAAGGCTAATCTGCAATTGTCCTTACGTCACTATATTACGCAAATCGCTTCACGTATGGCTGGTAAAGATCCCGAGTTGTGCAGCGTGCTCGCTGTTGAGGAACTTGCGTACTCCCCGGTGACTGTGTTGCGCAAACATGCAGGGACTTACGAGATTGCCGCACGACTGGCAGACGACTTAAAAGCAGTTGAATCGGTCCTATGGGAAGCACAGATTCAGACAGTGTACCCTATCGTTGAGCAGATGCGTCGTAGATTCATAGAGGAGTATACTACCGAACTGCGGAATGTTCTTCCTCAACGGGATGAGTTCGGTAAATATCTTCTTACGCCTGAAGATATGGAACTTCGGCATATGTGGTACTACTTCTTTAAGGTCTCCGGCTTCAGTAATTCGGCAGATGGGCACACCTTTAAGATGATTTACGATGCACGCAATAATCTAGCGCATCTCGTTCCGCTGGATAACGCGACCGTTATTTCGATCCTTGCATTGGAAGCATAGTATATCTTTTATCGTTCATACTCAAGCGGAGATGTATGACCGGACTTTTTTCTTAATTTGTCCTTGCGTGATATTGTAAGATACGAGTGCACAAATCAAACATTGGAAATCAAGACTAAATTGTAAAAACAATGTTATTTTCTTAATTGTTGATGAACTTGAGGGGAAAACATCCCTCCCCAAATGTTGTTTGTATTTACAGGCAGCCGCGAATATTTGTATTGAAACTACTTGCTCGCTATACGTGGGCAGAGACGGCGATAGCGGCTCTGTCCGCTAAAGTAATCGTCAAAGGCATATCCGCCGATCGGTTCGATCCGGCCGGAAGCATCACGCGCGCTGATATAGTCCTGCTGCTCGTACGGGCGCTAAAATTGAAGGTGGACACACCGTCAGAGCAGGCATTCTCAGACGTGCTCGTGAGCGCATACTATGTAGAAGCCGTTGCAATCGCGAAGCAGCTCAGGCTTCGAACCATGCAAGGCGATCATCCGACAGGACTTGATGGTGCTGATCGCCAGAGCGTTGAACGCGTTCGACTTGCAACTGGAAGGAGCGGTATCCCCGGATCTGAGTGCATAGCGCGATGCGTCCGATACCGTCTTCATCGTCGATGATTCGATGTTCGAACGCAATCGCAGTAAAGCCGTTGAGTTGCTCGCGCGCTTTAAAGATCATGCTACAGGGGCGTATTACAAAGGGTTCCGCATGCTGACGATGGGGTGGTCGGATGGCCACACGTTCTGGCCAGTGGATTTTGCATTGCTGAACTCGAGCACATCGGTGATCACCGGCAAGAGCGAGTCCATCGACAAACGGACACACGGCTACAAGCGTCGGCAGGAATCCTTTCAGCCAGCCCCGCAAGCGGTTGCGTTCATGCTGGATCGTGCTCTGACGGCCGAAGCAAACGCCTCTTATGTCTTGATGGACAGTTGGTTCACGCATGCGCCGCTCATTCGCGAAGTCGTCTCCCGTGGACTTGACAATTGCTCCAAGTCGCTGCTTCGTTTGCAGAAGGAGTTTCAAGGCCGCTCCTACGATTTGCTGATCAGCCATACGACAATTGTATTTACGTGCTACCTGCTACTGGCCTAGGAATATCGGCAAAGATGCGCGAACGTTCGGCGGTCTATTTCATGTGCTTTGCGACGAACTCGGCACGCTGGATTGGACGGTCGCCTTGCAACAGTTGCTCGATCTTGTCAGCGAAATCGCTACTAAGGCAGGAAAGAGACTGTCGGCTCTGATTCAGCGTCAACTCCACAATTGGATTGCCGCTTTGCCCAGTTACATCAAGGTTTGATTGCCGATTTCATGCTGCGAAAGTTGAGTTACTGACTTTAGAAAAATTAAGATGTTTTGCGCCCATTAATAAGGTATTCTTAAAGTAGAAAATTATGGTCGGAAGGAAGATGATTTTGTACTGGAGATCCAATAAGAATAGACAGAGATTATTAATTCCCATTGGAATTATTACTGTTATAGTAAGTACTCTTTTGTTTTTTAAACAACAAATAGTTGATCAATTCGTATTATTTCGCCATGAATCATCTAATTTATATATTACTTATAAAGAGAATAAGAAATTAAAAGAGGTTATTAAGAGAGCTGAATTACAAAATTCGAAATTATTACAGATGGAGTTTGAAAATGAATACTTAACAAAGGCTTATGAAACTAAATTAAAATTGCCGGAAACATATTTGGCCTCAAGAATTATTGGTGAAATATTTTCGATACCAAATAATATTAAATCGATAACATTTATTAAAATAGATCTTGGAGAGTTAGATGGAATAAAAATAAACGACGCGGTCATATCGGTCGATCAATATTTGATAGGTATGGTCACGGAAACAAGTGATCATACATCAACAGTACAATTACTTAATTCAGAAGAGTTTTTAACGAAGGAAGGAATTGCTGTAACCGTGGGGAGTAAAAATAAAAGCTTTGGAATACTTGAATACGACCTCACGATTAACCAACCTATCATCACTAAGATCCCCGAAATTAATGAAGTTCAAGCAAAAGATGTAATCGAAACAATTGGAGGAGAAGGATCAAAATATCCGGCGCATATGCGTCTAGGTACTGTTACTGATGTGGGACCTGGAGGTTTTGGGCTATCATACCAAGCATCAGTGGAATTACCCAAATTCCCTAAACTCGATGATGAATTTGTTTTTATAGTCAAGTAATGGTGAATGTGAGTTTGTATATGTGGAATAATACAAATAATGAAATTAAGCAGCGTAGCTTAGGACTATTTCTGTCCAAAGCTCGCTGCTTTATTATACCAATAAAGTTTTATAGGTAGTTTCTTATGGTTCCAGTTGCGGGAGAACCATATGCTGATACTAATATTCTGTACTGCCAGCTATTGTTCATATAATAATCAAGTGTTCCTGAACCACCAGTTTCCGGGATGAAAATATAACCAGCCCCCGGCATGTTGATATTCCAAATTTTCCATCCAGTACCATCGTTAATGTAAAGGTATAAACTAGCCTGACCCGCAGATGTTAGTGTTATCTTGCCGTACCTCGCGCCCCCATCAATGGCAGCTGACGTAGATTCTGACCAAGCGTTAGCACTAGCGGAACTACCTTGATTGGGAACAGCAAGGATTGTAACAACATTAGATTCACTTGCAGTAACACTAGTTCCATTTGTAACAAGTGCAGGCGCTTCAGTAACACTAGATTCATCTTCAGCAAACGCAGGTACTGCAGCGACTAACGACATACTCAACACAAAAAATAAACTAGCAATCTTCTTCTTCATAAATAATCCCCCCCAGAATTTGGATGTTATTCTCCTAAATATTAACAATGAAAACACATAATTAAAACCTCCTTCAGAACTAATCATTCGACATTAAAATTACTTATTTAGAAGTAATATCCATCATATTTTGTCGTACAACGTCGTGATTTGTCGTAAAGAATATTATCTCTCTTCTCTTTTTAGCTGCAACGCATAGTCTGTGATTTGCTGACTCCCCCTGACCAGGAGCAAGAATTGAGTTTCACAGGGCTCAACATCGAGAAGAATGGGTGAGATGATTTACAATTGCATATTTTTTTACATAATATGAGTGCTCTATTAGTAACAATCAAATAGGTGGATAGTTAATTATGCATACCAAATGAAAAGGCGCGATCAGTTTCGGGCTCGTACACTTCCCGGTAAAGAAGTTTACAGCGACAGAAGATCAAGACATCTATTTCCGCAGTCTTCATAACGAGAGTGGCATGCCGATTTCATATGCTAAGACTTGCCGGCACTGCGATAAAGATGTAGAAATGAATTTTTCATTTTATGAATACCTCTGTTTTCATTTGAGAATGCAAAAAACCGCAAGATAAAACAGTCTCTTATTCAGACTGTAACCTTGCGGTTCTTCTGCAATTGGTTTTCATAGTTCCAATATACCCCAAATTTTGATGATGAATAATTTTTTTGCTTTTACATACAGGGTCACCGGAATATCACGATCTAAAAGAATAACTACAACATTTTCACTGTGATGAGCCTCTGACCAGTATATATTCATGAAGCACAGACAAACAATCGTATCAATTTCATGGCATCATCAAGAATTTCTCTGATTTTCGGCTTTAGCGCTTTTCACGATATAAGAAGATACCTTGTACAGGTGTCACCAGGAATTGAAAGGGAACAATGCCGTCGGAGTGGACGAGGTGACGAAAGCAAAGTATGAGGAGAGTTTAGGTCTGAACATCAAGAATCTCCATCAATCCTTGCGCAAGATAGCCTACAAACCTCAGCCTGTCAGGCGAGTTTATATCCCTAAGCCTGGGAACCGAAAGATGAGACCACTGGGGATTCCAGCTTACGAAGTTAAGAGCGTTCAACTGGCTGCGAGCAAAATTTTATCTGCTATTTTCGAACAGGACTTTCTGAGCTCATCCTTTGGATTTCGACTGGGACTGGGCTGTCAAGCATCACGGAACTAGGGAGATCCATCGCGATCTTCGCAGAAAGAAATGCGGAGTATGCCGACTGAAAGGACCATCCATAAAAGAGCAGATGTTGCGATGGAAGTCGGACCTGCTGGTAGTACTCGGAGCGCGGGAAAGCTGCGTACAGGGGGAAGCGGCAGGATAGCGTAAGCTCTTAACAGCGAAACATACCCCACACACTGAGGTGGACATCGTATGTCAACACACTGGCTAAGATAGCAGAGAAAGCTCGGCAAGATAAGAAACTTCGGTTCACGTCACTAGCGCACCTAATCACCCCAGAGTTTCTGCAGGAGACATGGTGGATGATGAACCGTAAGGGAGCAAGCGGAGTGGACGGAGAAACAACGGTGCAATTCGAATCGAATTTGAAGGAGCGGACGGAGAAGCTGTGGATGCGGCTTAGACAAAATCACTACAAAGCCCCACCCGTAAGACGAGTAGATATTCCCAAAGGAAATGGAAAGATCAGACCGCTGGGAATCCCTACGGTGGAGGATCGACTGGTCCAACGCGCGATAACGAGGATTGTGAAGAATCCCCATATGGCGCTTAAAGCTCTCAGAACTTGCATTGTTACCAAGAAAGTGAGGCACATATTCGAAGCAGATATTCGTGGCTACTTCAACCACATCAACCATGAATGGCTGATGCAGATGGTCAAGCAACGGATAGCCGACCCGGCCATTTTTTCATCTCATTGAAAATGGCTACGAGCCGGAGTCATGCAACACGGCGTCGTTACACGGAATGAGGAAGGAGCGCCACAGGGTGGGCCAATTAGTCCGCTACTAGCGAACATCTATCTGCACTATGTACTGGATCTCTGGTTTGAGAAGCGATTTAAGAAAAGCATGCAAGGAGAAGCCTACCTCATTCGCTTTGCGGACAATTACGTTGCGTGCTTTGAATACAAGAGAGATGCAGAGAACTTCCAAACGCTGTTCAATGAAAGGAAGAAGAAATTCAACCTGGATCTGGTGGAGGAAAGACGCGCCGCATGATCTTTGGACGATTTGCAAGGGAACGCAAGGGGGAATATGGCGAAAAGCCGGATACATTCGATTTTCTGGGATTCACCCATTACTGTGAGAAGAGCAGGAACGGAAAATTCAGAGTGAAGCAAAGAACGAGCAGAAAGAAGTTGCAAGCCGCCCTCAGCAGAATGAAGGTATGGATAAAGGCCAACCGAACCTTATCAGTCAAGTCACTGCTTGATCAACTCCAAGCAAAACTCATGGGACACTACAGATATTATGGGATTACCGACAACGGTCCTATGCTGTCAGGGTACTGGTACGGTACCATGAGGCTGCTCTTAAAATAGCTAAACCGGAGAAGCCAACGAAATAACTATACTTGGGCTTAGATCTTATTGCTAGTAAAAGCCAATCCGCTACCCAACCCAAGAATATATGCGAGTGTGTTTGACGGAATGGTCACAGTGTGAAACTTCTGATGAGGAGCCGTGTGCGTAAATAGCGTAAGCACGGTTCTGCGAGGGGGGAGCGTGCAATCCTCCGAGGAAAGACTGGAGTTGTCAAAAAAAGTGCAGTTTGAAAACACCCTCATACAGAAATCCCGTTACTAAGCTGCTTGTGACAGCATTCTTTCGCGATAAATAGCTGGGGGCCACCCCCCTGGATTAGAGGTGTATATCCGCCGTCTGTTGTAGTAGACCATGATGTATCTGAAAATGATCGATTTAATATAGGCCATCGGATAGTGCTCCGTGTTGATCTTGTACAGCTTTTCTTTCTTTAGCGTTGCAAAAAAGCTTTCCATCCTTGCGTTGTCATAGCAACGCCCCGTGCCGCTCATGCTCTGAATGGCGTCACGTTTAGCCAGACTCTCCCCGAAAGCATGGCTCGTGAATTGGCTGCCTCGATCGCTGTGATACACCATTCCGCGAGCATTTCTTGCTTTACAGGCGTTCTCAAAGGCTTGGATGCAGAGTTTCTTGCGCATGTTGTCGTCCATAGCGAGACCCACGATCTCTACATTGAAACAATCCAGTACCGCGGACAGATAGAGCTTGCCATCTGAACAAGGGACTTCGGTGATATCCGATAGCCATTTTTGATTGGGTGCTGAGGATCTGAAGTCTCTCTGGATCAGGTTCTCGCTCTTTTGAGCTACGGCATCCTCGCGTGTAATGCCGTTTGGATGACGCTTCGCTTTCTTCAGCAGGCCATGCTTCTTCATGATGCGATAGACGGTGCTGTAGCTGGTCGTGATCTCTATCTGTGACAGCGCCAGCAGAATACGCTGGACACCGTAATTATTGTTGTCTTCATGTTCTCCAATGATGTCTTTGATTTTGACCAGAAGGCGTTGCTGCCGCTCCTGTTTGAGTGTAGGCTTCAAGCTACGGTAATAGCCCGATTCGCTGACAGCAAGCACTTCGCACATCTCCTTGACGGTCCATCGCTCCCGTCGTTCACGGATGTAAGCGTAGAGATGGCATGCCTTTACCGCTTCCGGTCTTTTGCGAAAAAACCGAGTGCGTCCTTGAGAATTTCATTGGCTCGGCGCAACTCGCCTATTTCTTTTTCTAATTCGATTTCACGCGCAGTCTTATCGGCAGGTGCATAAGCGTGTCCGCTCCCGATATGCGCTCCGTCGCCGTGCAGGGTTCTTCGCTTTCTCCATTCCTGCAAAGTGTAGTAGGCTACGCCTAACTGCTCGGCGGCTTTCTTTGGTCCAATCTCATCGCTCAATCTTACTGCTTCTTCTTTGAATGCCTTGTCGTATCGTTTCATTGTCTCTCGTCCCCTCGTCATCTTTCATTTTATTTCATACGAGGGGGTTTTTCGACTGCATTTTTATCGTAGCACTCCAGACGCTCTTCTACTCCAAACTCATGTACAGAGAATCTCCCCGAGGGGGAGAAAGACCCTCACGGCAGATGTTGGCCAAAGCGCTCGGAGGGCTGCAGGAGCATCTGGCCCCAGTTTTGGACACGACCTGTCCATTTGCACGTGACATCCATGGTGACCAAATACAGCAGCGCTTCGTCTGTCGGGAAGATGCTCTTTCCTTTCGTCACCTTACGCAACTGGCGGTGGTAGCTCTCAATCATATTCGTGGTGTAGATCAGCTTGCGAATTTCCGGGGGATACTTAAAGAACGTGACGAGTTCTTCCCAGTAGCTACGCCATGAACGGATGATGAGTGGATACTTGGTACCCCACGTTTCTTCGAAGCGATCCAGTTCCACTTGCGCCTTATCTTCTGTCGCGGCCTTGTAGATCGGCTTTAGATCTGCTGTCACTTTCTTGAGGTCTTTGTAGGACACATATCGCGTTGAATTGCGGATTTGGTGAATGATGCATTTTTAGATATCCGTCTTCGGGTAACCAGCTGTAATCGCCTGAGAGAAGCCGGTTAGGTTGTCTAAGCATGTAATCAGAATGTCCTGGACACCGCGGTTCTTGAGGTCGTTTAGCACGCTCAGCCAAAGCTTCGCAGATTCGTTTTCACCGATCCACATACCCAGTACATCTTTGTTGCCGTCTAGGTCAATGCCAATGGCCATATAAGCCGTCTTGTTTGACCTTGATGTGAACGGCGCCAAGGAACACGACTGCGTAGACGACCTGCAGCGGACGGTTCTGCCACTCCTTGATCAACGTTACAATCTTGTTCGTGACATTTGAAATCATCATAGGAGAGACGTCGATCCTGTACAATTGGTGCAGATGATCCTGAATTTCTCGCGTGCTTACGCCTTTGGCGTAGAGGGCGATGATCTGATCTTCAATGCCGGTTACGTTTGATTGATGCTTCTTGATAACGACCGGTTCAAACTCGTCCTGGCGGTCCCCGGCTACAGCTATTCTAAACGAAAATGAGGTTAACCAGATTAAGTTGGCTAACCTCATAATACGAAATGATTTTACAGACTCAAAGTTTTAACAATAAATCATCTTTTTTTATTCCTCCATAGCGCGAGACCTTTACTTTCTTTACTCGACTGTTCTTGCACTTCGTTACCCAGATTGACAAATGTTGAACTAAGCCATTGATCCATGTTTTTCATCGCGCTTTGGTTTTTCACATTTGCATTAATGGATATTTGATTAAAAAAACCATATTTCTCTTGATACTCTTGAGATAGGCTTTGGTGGGCCACTTGCAGCGTATGTTGCTCGTAAAAGGATACCGTCTCACGCAAGGCTTGAATCGTATCCTTTAAAATCGCAGTATCACGTCTCAATTGTTCTTCTCGGCTTAATGATTCATGTAACATGATTTCAAGAGGACGAAGATGTTCAACAAGACGAGTGTGGTTTTTGCCATGTCTCTGGACGATATCGGCAACATTTGGAATGTTGAATTTCAACGTATCAGCGTTAGCCAAATTAGACGGCATAAATTCATTCGCATCATCAATGAAAGGTTTGCCATATGTTCGCCAAACATCTTTGTTAAACAGAGGATATTTGTTGCCGTCTAACTCGTTCATTTGTTGTGAGAAGCGAACCATATCTGCGACCTTAACGATGCCGCAAAAAGGTTCCTTTTCTTTATAGAGCTCTACCAAATGCCTAAGCAGCAATAGCGTTTCAGGTGTGTTATATTTTGTTGGCCTGCCTGCCGTTTTCAACATAGTCACTCCTTTTATTAATCAATATCATCGATATAAGAACGAAGTTTGGCCAAGTCAACTATATCGCCTTGAAGCAACTTCGCTTCTCTGGAAAGACATTCTTGATCCCCCAAGGAATACTCGTTTTTAAATAAGTCGTACTCCATTTCGTTTCTTAATCTTTCCATGAAAGAAATACGGTCGTTAATGTTTTTTTCTTTTATCGCGGTCCGATTTCTTATTTCGGATTCATGCAATTTAAAATCCTCACGAGATATCCACCACTTGGAACAAAATTGGCAGAGGTCAGATTCGCACGACATCTTAGGGTCGGTGCAATATCCAACATCCAATTCCTTAAGATGAACAAATTGTTTTTTATCTTTCATGAAATTTCGTCCTACATGTTCCAGTTCAATGTTTGAAATCGAAGATAACCCTTTAATACGTTCATATCGGAATAGTCTGGATAGATGATAAACTTTAGACTCCGCAAAATAATTCATGTGCTGTTGGTAATGGTACTGTGAATCAATGCTTCGGTGACCACCTATCCGAGCAATAGAAAGGGCATTAAATCCTTGTAGCATCATAGAGCAAAAAGCGAAATGGCGTGTATCTCCGGGTCTAATCTGTTCTAAATCCTTGTAACCATACTTTTTATTTACGATCCGTTCGTGATACGAGAGCAATAAAGTGTCAAGATTGTTATAGTGAAAACGATAGGGATTGAAATTCAGATTTAACTTTCTGCTGTTAACATTGATGGATTTAGAATAGGCATGATACGAAATCAGGGTCTTAGTTTCACCAAATGAATTCGTTAAATCGCTATAGTGCTGTATCATTTCGTAGATATCTTGATTAATTTCCAAAATATCCACGACCTCAACAAATCGCATAGTAGCTTTTTGTTTTTTGCGCGGAACAGTTATAAAGTATCTCCCATTTTTCCGATTCAGACATTTGCGTTTAATTGCGCAGAATTCCTTTGGACGCATGGGAATTATGTTTGTGATTTTCCACCATAAGACAATGGGGTAGTAAATTAATTGTTCATGCTCATCCCACTCGTTTATAAATCGTTCTAGGGTGGAACCAAAAATTAATACATCTCTAAAGGCAGGAAGATCGCGAGTATTTTTGATAGCGGATGATTTCTGATAGATATCGTTAAGCTCGTTCAGGTACAACTCTTTATGTTCTAGCTGGGAGTAATCGATAAAGTTCATGAGCGTCCTTAAAACAACATTTCTCATGGTTTCTTTAAGATCATTAACAAGGAAGTAAATCAGGGCATCGACGCAATCCTCGGAAAATGAACGAGTGAGATAAATTATTTTAGGGATATAGCTGTATGAATGGCTAAGTGTTTTAGGTAGGATTTTCAACAGCCTCTCACTTGCCCAACACTTAAGCATTATTGTAATTTCGGTAAATTGCATGATCTCAGTGAAATCGATCTTACATGTGGTCATAGATTCATCTACATAAAATGCCCATGTGAAATCTTCGAATTCCCCAGAACACATTATATCTTCGGCTTTTAGTCTTTTAATAATCGCTTTAGCTTCCTTGACGCTATTTTTATTTTCAAAGAAACTGTCCGACAGAGTGTTAAGGTAACTTAATTGATTACGCTTCAATTCTACTAGACTCATGATGTCGTCACTCCTCTAATCTATTAATGCTAATTCTGCTTCCAATCTAAGTTCTCCACCTTCGAAAAAGGTCCAAGTCAATTCTTCGCCGAACTCACACAATGCTTGTTCAAGTAAATCAAGTGAGCGCGAAAGTGAGTAGAAATATTTTTCTTTCGAACCGTCCGTTCGCGCTACACGATATTTATCCATAATACCTCTAATATCAGAAGCCAGCGCATTTAGCGCGTACATGTTTGGGATAGCGTAAGCGCACGTGGTGCATTTATAGTCTTTTGAGGGTTTGTGGCAAGAGGGATAGCTGAAACATTGAATGTGCTGCTGTTTGGATGGCATCTCATCTAAATAAAGCTTACGGATATAATCAAAAGCTTCGGCTTTATTCATCGACTTTATCTTTGTGATGATAGTTTGCTTTTCGTCTTCGATGCTTTGTAAGAAAGCGGTAAAGCCTTCAGTAACTTCAGCACTCCATTTATGCTTGATCTGAATAATTTGTTTGGTTCTTATTTCAATAGCGTTGTAGGGTTCATTTCTGGTTTCTGTACTCAGGATGTCTATCAATTGATCATAGATGTAACCGAATTCGCCGCGGTCAAAAAGGTTCTTTGTTAAGTGTCCCAACTCTACGTCTGATGACAGTATGTAATCCTTTGTAATGTCTGTAGCATGATTACGCATCCGCTGGACCAGTTCAAATGCGGAGTTACCTTTGCCCTCTCGCTTTTGAATAGAATAAAATAGATGCGTCATAAGAGATCGATTCATTTTAAGACTTCGAAACTTGAACCCATTTTTGAACAAGCGTTTAAGAATACTATCGAGAATATTATCTATTTTACTAGGGGTCGATATTAAAAAAGGGCGATTGGTATTCCTACGGTGAAGCTCGCAAATCGAAAGTGCAGTGGCCATGGGGACAGATAGGTTTTTGTTGCAGAAGAAGTGTCGCTTCATACTTGTCTTTGAAATACGAAGTTCAAAATGACCCAATTGATTAATAATTTGTTGAGCCTGGGTTTCAGATAGTCTGCAATTTTGAAATTCGAAAATGCCCACAGCTTCGGGGAATACAGGGGGTATTTGCATGACATCGCTGTGTCGCCAAGCGTTTGTAAGATGGACCAATACATAAAGCCATGCTGAAGCGTAGTAGTAATCATTTATTGCATCGTTCACATGGCTTTCAATGTTAGATGCGATTTCAAATACTTGTAGGAATTCTTCTAAGCTATAAATTTCTTTATCTCTTTTTGTTTTCGGCCGAGAGTTTGGTCTAAGTACATGCCGTAAATCGTATTTGCAAAGCACCTTTTCTGAAGCAAATTTTAAAAAATCATAAACATACCGCCCTCTGAAGTATTGGCGTGTTTCATGTTCGATTAACTCATTTGCGTCATTGGTTGTAAATAAATGAATGGGTACAACTGGTTTGAATGTCAGCATTCTTTCCAAAATAGACAAATGTACTCTCGCATATTTGAATTTTGTTTTGTTGCTGGCATTTGAAAGAGAAAGCTCGCGAAGAGCATATTTGATAAACCATTCTTTTGTTGGAGAAGATTCGTTCGTACAGGGGATATTGTTGACGCTAATTCTGAAAAAGTCAATTGCATTAGCAGGCATCGCATTACCCAACTTTTTTATGTGTGCACCTTTCCGATTATTGTTGTAGGCATGGACGCTTTCTTTTAAGTACAAGACCTGAGCTTGAAAAGCAAACGCTTTTGCAATTGGAGGGCAGGGGATAGAAGCAATGTTTGTAACAGGGTTAATTGCCGTCAACCCTAGGTATTTTTTCGCTTCAGTCGGAGTGTAATATTCGTCACGTAACCTTTGCAGATCATTACGTACACGTTCGGCTTCAGAGACGGGAATCATTTTTTTGCCTCCAAACTCTAAAACGCCAGTGAATATGCTATCTATGTTATATCGATTGAAAACCCTAATGGGTATCCCAGTTATTTTACTTGCCTCTTCTGTCGTGAGAAAATCATTCAACAGTAACTTCTCAAACGCGGTTTTCAAGTAGTATCTCTTAGTTAGCTGGATATAAGGTACCTTGTACTCACGCATCAGGTATCGAAATGCTTCAATTGTTCCATTAAAATTACGCTGAGCTTCCGTGGATTCAACATAATCATTCGTCAATAGTTCTGTAAAGCGGCGAAATGATGATTTAGAAACCCATAGCGTGTTGTATCGAATGGTATATCCCTCAAGTTCGATCACATCAATAAGCTTGTTATCTCGTAACTGGTAAATCTTTTCTGTGATTTTTGCCTCTGCTCTTAAAGAATTGCGTGCGAATCCAAGAGCCATAAGGAAATCACTAGCGGACATGTAATCGTCTATTATGCTGATTTCAAACTTTCTGTGTTGCTGGGCCGATTCCTTTAATATTCCTTTTACAGAACCATCAAAGGCCGTCTTTAATATGTCAATTTTGATTAATTTATCAATCTTTTGTGAAGACCACCCATATTCGGTTTGTAGGAAACGACTGCTTAAGAATTCCAAGGTTTCACCCACCTCTATTCAGCTTTAAAGCGTGAATATATCTTCCAGTCCACGATTAATTTCCTCTTGAACTCTTAGTGTTGACATGTATCTTAATGCGGCGTCGATTGTTCTATCTCCCCGGAACGCAGCCAACTCATGAGGTGTTTTTGCCTTATACCTAGCGATGATGTTTGTAAAAATGCCGCGCCCTATATGCGTGCCCCATGTATATTTGTTCAAATAACTTACGTGTGGCGACTTTAACTGTTCCAGACGCTTCATGAAAGCCTTCTTTACTTTAGTAAAGCGAATCTCATAGACCGCTCCACTCATTGCATTACCGAACGTATCAATAAAAAGTGGATTGTCGCTTTTTGAACGAGAGTTTGCTGCTAGCCACTGTAAATGGCGTTTATATAACACGGGCAACATAGGGGAGAGCAGTATCGCTTGATCTCTTGGTTGCTTTACGCTGTTCTTGGCTGCATCGCGTATTCTTACAAAGAGCTCAGTTCGATCCCGCACTTCTGTGATCATACCGCCACTACCGTATGCCCCTGCTGCTTGAATACTACCGATAGTTAAATTTACAACTTCGCCTCTTCTTAAGCCGCCTAAAAATTGCAAGTAAACACCAAAGGCAATGTCTGGTGCTACATTGTACGCTGTTTCCAAAAACAGCTGTGCTAACTCCGCGTTGGGGAAGTCGGATATTTTACTTTGATGCAAACCCTGGGTCGGCATTGCTAAGCCCTCGCTTGAGAATGGAGATTCCAATGTATCATTTATGCTTTTTCTTGAAGGCACGATGTTATTAATAATTTTTCTTCGTTGAAGAAAATCATAAAACTCAGTCAGATACCTTTCCGCTGCATTCACAGTTTTTGTTTTGTTTTGTTTTATCTCGCTTAAATAGTTAAGGTAGTCAACACCATGCTTGATTTGAAAGTGCTCAAAAGAGTTCAGACCATATATCGCATGATTTTCGACAAAAAGCCAGTTCAAAAATCGTTTAATAGCTTCAGCAGGAGTTTTCTGCGTATTGTAATTGTCTTTCGATCCATATCTCGAGCGAATGAAATCTGTTACAGGATGAACCGTAAATACGCCTCTTCGAAGGTCCTTCACAACTATCGTTGCGTATCGTTGCAAGTTGTTTCGCATCGTAACTTGTGCTTCTTTTACGACAAATCGAAAATCCGTCCGTTTAGCCATCCTAAACACTCCTTCAAGAGTACTTGTTCACTCGACTTGAGTAACTATCCATAACTTAGTTGGTAAAGGCGTTAATCCCATTTGGTTACCTATTATTTCAATGTTTCATTTACTACGTGCCTCATACTTCTACTTCGTACTTATTGAACATGTTTGAGCACTAAGTTCCCCTTCCCTAATACTTCTTCATCCTTAATTAATTTCCCTCCTAAACTTGAAAGAAGTGGAAAATAACAAATCACTTAAACCCTTATGTGATATAGGATTATCAGAGATTCTCTTAACTTATTAATAGTTTCTCTCTAAATTATACATATAAGACGGAAAATCCGTACCATTCGGTGAACGGAGCTTTGTTGTCCCGCTCGACGCTGTTCCGGCTGGAGCCGCTGACGAAGGAGCACTCCATGATTGCGATGCGCAGGGCGCTGTCCGATTCGGTCAAAGGGCTGGGCTTCATGAAGCTCCACGTGGAGGAGGATGCGCTGTTTCACATCGCTTCCATGGCGAACGGAGACATTCGCCGCGCGCTTACAGCGTTGGAGCTGGCGGCGGTGACGACGCCGTCGGAGCTGGACGGAACGGTTCGGGTGACGGTGGAGGTTGCGGAGGAATCGATTCGCCAGCCTACTATACAAGCGGACGAGTCCACGCAATACGACGTCTTGTCCGCGTTCCATAAGAGCGTGAGGGGATCAAGCGACGCGGCGTTATTCTGGTTTCTGTACGCGGTGGAGAAGCTGGGAATGGATCCGATGGTGTTCTTGCGGCGATTGACGGTCGCGTGCAGCGAAGATATCGGATTGGCGAATCCCCAGGCGATGGTTCAGGCTGTCAGCGCGATGGAAGCGTACCATAGAATCGGCTGGCCGGAGTCGAAATATATTGTCGCCCAAGCGATTTTGTTTGCCGTGGAAAGTCCGAAATCCAATGCGATTGCCGTTACGATCGGCAAGATGATGTCCGCCTTCGAGCATGTCAAATCAGCCGAAGTGCCGTTGCATCTGCGAGATGGGCATTACAGCGGGGCGAAAAAGCTGGGGCATATCGGCTACAAGTATCCGCACGACTACCCTGGACATTACGTCGAGCAGAACTATTATCCGGACAAGCTGGCCTCCAGCGTGTTTTACGAGGCGACGGAGCAGGGGATGGAAGAGAAGATTCGGCACAATCAGCTCAGACGGAGAGGAAAGCGGAGTTGACCTGGAATGGGCATTAGGATCGATTCGCTTGGAGGAAAAATTTAGGGGGAAAAGCTTAAAAGGGACTGAAATCGCTGGATTCGGGGATATCCGGCCTTTTCGCTCGAAAATCGGCATAGAGGGCAGGCTCTAGCGAATAGAGATGGGTACTACGGCGATTTTACGAGGCTAACCGTCGTTTGACGGACTGTCTTAAACCGTCTAAGCTATTGTAAAGGCGTATCTTTTTTTACGTTTTTGAGCTTATCAACTTTTCTTCATTTAAAAGGAGGTGTACCTGTCCTCCCGTTAGCGGCGAGGATAGGAATGATTTGGAAGGTGACCCCATTCCGTTAAGCGTGAATTTGATCTTGATTATTGTATTGGTTTTCCTCAACGGCTTTTTTGTCGCGGCGGAATTCGCCATGGTCAAAGCGCGCGGTTCAAGGATTGACAGTTTGGCGCAAGAAGGGCATAAGAAAGCGAAGGTTGCTTCCCATCTGATCGAGCATCTCGACACGTATTTGTCGGCGTGCCAGCTCGGCATTACGCTTACATCGCTCGGCCTCGGATGGATCGGCGAACCGTTCATCGCCCGCCTGCTCGAACCTGTGTTCGAAGCCGTGAAATTAAACGAGAATCTGGTTCACCCGTTATCGTTCGTCATCGGCTTTACTTTTATTACGGTGCTTCATATCGTGCTTGGCGAGTTAATGCCGAAGTCGGTCGCCATTCGCAAGGCCGAGACGGTCACGCTATGGACGGCTACCCCTCTGATGTATTTCCACAAGATAATGAGTCCGTTTATCTGGCTGCTTAACGGAATGGCAGGGCTGCTGCTTAAGCCGTTCGGAATCGACATCAAGGAAGCGTCCACTTCTGCCCATACGGAGGAAGAAATCCGTATCCTGGTGCAGGAGAGCCACAAGAGCGGATTAATTGACAACACCGAATTGGCGCTGATGGACAATATTTTCGAATTTGCCGAAACCAATGCGCGAGAGATCATGATTCCCCGAACGGAAATGAGCTGTCTTTACGGCAATCTGTCCTTCGCGGAGAACCGGACGATCGCTCTTCGCGAGATGCATACCCGTTACCCGGTGTGCGAGAGGGACAAGGACAACATTATCGGGTTCGTTCACATTAAAGATTTGTTGAAAGTGCCGGATAACGCCTTGCTCGACATCCGCGATCTGATGCGGCCGATGATAAGCGTTCCGGAGAGCATGCCGATCAGTGCGCTGCTGAAGCTGATGCAGAAGAAGAAGTCTCAGATTGCGATCCTGATCGATGAATACGGCGGAACAGCCGGATTAGTCACCTTGGAAGATATTATGGAAGAAATTGTAGGCGAAATTCAGGACGAATTCGATGAGGAACGTCCGGACGTGGAGAAGCGCGACGAGAACACGTATTCCATCAACGGAATGATGCTTATTGAAGAAGTCAACAGCTTGTTCGGATTGAATATTCCGACGGACGATTACGATACGATCGGGGGATGGATTTATTCCCAGATCGAGAATCCACCGAAGAAAAATCAATTCGTCGTCGCCGAAGAAGGCTTCCGCTTTACAATAGAAGAAACCGATCATTTGCGCGTATCCAGAATTACCGTGAACCGCACGGACGAGGTAAGCTGGGAAGAGCCGCAGGCTGAAACGGGATAATATAAAGGGATTTGCTCGCAAGAACGGAGCAAATCCCTTTTTTGATTCTATCCCCACAAGCGCATTCTCAGCGGGAAGGATTCCTACTGCCGCTGCCTAAAGTGGACGAGCAGGAACCCGAGCATGCCTATCAGGGCAAAGATAGAGCCTGTACGGAATACATAGGAAAGACCGAAGGAATCGTAAAGCCATCCTCCCAATTTACCTGCGATAAGTCCGGCGAGACCGGACCAGACGACGGCGAATACCGCCTGGCTCGATGAACGGTATTCGTCGGGAATGAGACCTTGAAGACAGCGCAGCGCCGTAATGTAGAAGATCGCGAAAGTGAAGGCATGCATCATTTGCAGCCCCACCATCATCCACGGCTCGTTCGCCATACTGAGCAAGCCGAGACGAATCGTATAGAATGCGCTGGCGATGGCGAGGAGCGGAAATTCGCGGAAACGATGCCCGTACTTGGCCAGAAGGAAGAACATTGGAATTTCGCTGACGGCCGAGGCCGACGAGGCAAATCCGATGACGGAATCGTCCGCGCCGATCTCCCTCATGCCAACGGACAGGAAGGCCTCGTTCATGCGGTGCGCGACGGATACTAGCATGATTAGCCCGAAGAAGACGAGCGGTTCCCGACGGCGAAGGAGGCCCACCAGGCCGCTGAACTCGAATTTGCGCAGCTTGGCTTGATAATCCGCAACGAAGAAAGAGGAGACAAGAGACACCAGCACGACGCACAGGAGCAGCCAGATCGTCAGGTTGGAGGCATAGGTCTTCAGGATGAAGCCGAAGATCACCGAGCAAACCGCATAACCTAGCGACCCGTACATGCGAATGGCTGTGAAGCCGATCTTCATACGTTCCGCGGCAAGCAGCGATACGCTGTCGAGCATGGAGTTGTTAGGCGTCTGCGCCAGGTAGAAGAGTGCCAAGATACCGGCCATTATGCCGAACTCCTTCTGAGGCAGCAGCAGCGCAAGCGCGAGAATCTGAACGAGGTACAGAATGTTCAGAATACGAGGCAAGTTTTTGGTGCGGTCGCTCAATATGCCTACCAAAAGATTGGCGACAATGGACAGGAACGGTCCGACAGAGTAGAACGTGCCGATCTGCTGCTTCGAGAAGCCCATGCTCTCGAAGTAAAGCGGAAAGTAAGTAACGAGCAGCGCCATCGACGCGTAGTTGGCGAATTGAAGCGTGCGCAACACGAAGAGCTGTCCCCGCATTGATTGGGATTGTTCCATCCGGGCATTTCTCCTGTTCATTAGGCTTGCTAATCTAAGATTTTATCCGAACGATGGCTTCGACGGAACGCCCACGTCAAGTAGATCAATTCGGCAAACACCCCTCCGGATTGGGCGAGCGAGCCGAGAACGCCGTTCCAGGTCGGCAGCAGATAGACGAGCAGCAGGATCAGCAGTCCGGTGATAACCGCATTGGCGATCTGCGATCCGAACATCAGCTTCGTCTCTCCGTGAGCCATCACGATGCCGTTAAGCGTATCCAGCCAAGGGAACAGGATAACGAAGGGGAGAAAGCCGCGTAAAGCATGAATGCACGCCTGAAGCAGCTCGTCCTTGACGCCCAGCAGATGCGAGAACATCCACGGTCCGACAGGAGTGAACGCCATAAGGATGAGCAGCAGCGGGGGGATGAACCCAAGCATAAGCACGAACCTGCGTACAAGGAGCGGGTTGGATTTGATGAACAGCAAAGCGATCTGATGAAAGTAGGTGAAGAAGCCGAGAATCAGGTTCATCAGGCTGCCGGCGACGGCGAAGGAAGCGACGGCGAGCGTGCCCCGTTCTGTCGTGCCCAGCAGCGCATTCAGAATCGGCAATAGCCATACGACGATCAAGGATGAATAAAGAAGCGGGTTATAGAATTTCGTTACCTGGCGCGGCTGCGTAACTTCGCACTCCTCGTCCTTCTCGGGCATGTTTTTGAGCAGCTTGGTCGCTTCCCACATGCTGATGGCGGCCTCGATGACCATGCCGAAGACGAATATGATCGTTCCTTGCAGCGCGCTATGCACGCCTGTATGAAGGAAGTACTGCGAGAGCAGGAACATGCCGCCTAGCCGGAATACCATCGCAATCGTCAGCCATCTTGTTCTCATTTTATAGATGATAACGCCTTGATACAGGCAACGGATGCCGGAGAATACGGACAAGAACATAAGCGCGGAATAGGCATGAATCGCCTGGCGCTCCACGACAGGGATGGCGCCGTATGCGCCTCCGAAAATCCAATGTCCGACTGGACTGTAAGCGACGAGGCCCCCGAATAGCAGAGCCGAGCCGAATACATAGAAGCTTACGCGTCTGACCGCGCGGAAGGAGATTCGATCGCGTACGAGGGCAGAGCAGGTTTGCCGGAACAGAACCGCCGGCTTCTCGGTTACGACCAGCAGACTCATCGCCAGTGCGTAGCCGGCCAGAATGATCTCCGGATTGTCGGAGCGGGCAAGCGTCCCGTTGATGATGACATGGGACAGATTGATCAACAGGACCGAAATTCCCATCGGAATGAAAAACAGCAAAAGCCGTCTCATCGAGACCGGCTCGTTATTGTGCGTCATTATGAGATTCCCCCGGTTGGATTGCCGTGACTCCGTGCGTTAAGATAGGTTGTATTATATCAGATAATCGCGGCGATCGGGGAGCATTTTCAACAATTGGCCGGAGAATAAAAGCTGGATTTCACCCCTATGAAATGATAAATTAAAGGATGATACATTTTAAATGCCTGAACGGACAAAGACCGGGTGACAAAATGCGAACGGACGACACGTGGCTGGAACGACAGTTCCATTATTGCGACAAACTCGGCATGGCGCTTCCAAGGCTGGAGAGCGATTGGGAAGAGTTGGGGAGAGAGCGTCAGATCGCCATTTTGGCCAGATGGGAAACGATTCGAGGGACCATTCCGGATCGGATCATGCGTCTGGAGGCCGTCATTCGAATCAAGCAGCAGCAGCTGTTCGAGGAAGAAGACTTTGTCCGATCCTGCGAGATCAATGGACGCATCGCCGAGCTGGCCAGTCAAATCAACGACCTTAACATTTGGTTTCGCGCCCGCCAGGAGTTGGAGGGCGACGTCAAGTCGCATAGCGGTTAGAGTTAAGCGGAGGATCTAGCAATGAGCCATACTTTACTGGCGGGACGTTCACCTCGCGGACCGTTTTCCTTGATGAGAAGAGTGTACAAATACATATTGCCGGAAGTTCGCGCGGAGCTTGGCCGATGGAGGGAGCGGGCGAATGCCATTCCCGACCCGGAGCTGCGCAAGCAGGCGCTGGACAGCATTCGATCGAAGCAGTTCCATTGCGAGGGCGGCGGCGTCTACGCCGCGGCGAATCTGGAGCAGCGACACGTGCTGATCCCGCTGATTGTCGCCTTGCAGACGATCAGCGATTATCTGGACAACCTGTGCGATCGCAGTACCTCGCTGGACCCGGGGGACTTTCGCTTGCTCCATCAGAGCATGCTCGACGCGGTAACGGTAGAGGCGAAGACGCAAAATTATTATGCGTTAAGAGAAGAGCAGGATGACGGAGGTTATCTGGAGGGGCTTGTGCTCAAGTGCAAGACGGCGATTGCCGCCTTGCCCTCCTATGCTAAGGTGCAGCCGTTCGTTGTAGAGCTTGTCGGATTGTACTGCGATTTGCAGGTGTATAAGCACATCGACCGAACGAAACGGGAGGCAGAGCTGCTTACTTGGTGGAACAAGCATTCCGGCAATTACCCGGAGCTGCAATGGAACGAGTTCGCGGCCGCAACTGGCTCGACGCTGGGCATGTTCATGCTGTTCCTCGCAGCCAGCGATCCGTCTCTGGCGGACGGGCAGGCGGAGCACATCCGCAAGCGGTATTTTCCTTCCATCTGCGGCTTGCATATTCTGCTCGATTATTTAATCGATCAAGCGGAGGACCGCGAAGGCGGAGATTTGAATTTCTGCAGCTATTACGAAGACCAGCGGATGCTGGATAAGCGGATGGAAAATATGGTTCAAGCGGCGCGAACCTCAGCCGACGAACTTCCGTTCGGATATTTCCACCGCATGATCGTCGAAGGCCTGGTGGCCCTGTATTTGTCCGATCCCAAGGTTCGAGACCAACAGGACGTGAGACGAACAGCCAAGCTTCTCATGAAGGGAAGCCCATGGACCAGAGTGTTTTTCTGGCTGAACAGCCATTGGATAAGAAAAGCAATGTAACGAAGCAAGGAGTAGGGACACACAGAGAAAATCAGGGAGGAATCTGGAGATGAGTGCAGTTAAGAAGATCGCGGTGTTGACGAGCGGCGGGGATTCGCAGGGGATGAACGCGGCGGTTCGGGCTGTCGTCAGAAGCGCGCTTTACCGGGGAATTGAAGTGTATGGCGTACAAAGAGGCTACCAAGGCTTGCTGAACCGGGATCTGAGGGAAATGGACCTGCGCAGCGTGGGCGACATTATTCAGCGCGGAGGCACGATTCTGCAGACGGCGCGCTGCAAGGAATTCATGACGCCGGAAGGCCAGCAGCGCGGGGCGGAAGTACTTCGCGAGCACGGCATCGACGGTCTTGTCGTGATCGGCGGCGACGGCTCGTATCAAGGCGCTCACAAGCTAAGCAAGCTCGGCATCAAAGCGATGGGCTTGCCCGGGACGATCGATAACGACATTCCGTTCACGGACTTTACGATAGGCTTTGATACTGCGGTCAGCATCGTCGTAGACGCGATCAACAAGCTCCGCGATACGATGACCTCCCATGAGAGATCGTCCGTTGTAGAGGTCATGGGCAGACACTGCGGCGATATCGCGCTGTATGCGGGATTGGCCAGCGGAGCGGAAGCAATTCTAGTACCGGAGGTTCCCTTTGACATTAAGGAAATCTCGCTGCGGATGAAGGATAACTTCCAGAAGGGCAAGCGCCACGGCATCGTCGTCGTTGCGGAAGGAGTAGGCTCCGGCGATGAAGTAGCCAAGAACATTACCGAGTACAGCGGCATCGAGCCTCGCGTCACGGTCTTGGGGCATATTCAGCGCGGCGGATCGCCTACGCACAACGATCGGATTCTCGCGAGCCAGCTGGCGGATCATGCCGTTCAGAGGCTAATGGAGGGAGATTCCGGTAAAGGCATCGGCATTATTAAAGGCGAATTCGTCGCTACCGATATCGAGAAGGTCGTGTCCACGAAGAAGTCGTTTAATCTCGATCTGTACAATCTGGCCTTGCGCTTGGCGCAATAAGCAATCTCCGGGGTTGCCGGGAGACCTTCGGGTCTTGCCGAGCGACCCCGTTTGTTGTTCGTGATCCGGCAAGGACAAGAGCCGTAAGAAATGCAAAGGCTGCTGCGCAGGATAACCGATAGAATCAGAGCTGTCCTTCAGGTGGGGTCATTGCCTCAAGGGCGGCTTTTCGTATGGATTTTACCCTAGCGCGGAATGCTTATATCTATTATAATAACGTGTGGGAGAACATAATTTCACCCGAAGTGAACATAATTTCAAAAACATGCTCTTTGAATGGTGTGAGTTTTGTTGGATAACGACAAAATCAGGAAAGTCGTGGAAGCTGCGAAGCTCTATTATCAGATGGATTACAGCCAGAATCAGATCGCGGATGCGCTTGGCGTGTCCAGGCCCACGGTGTCTCGACTGCTTCAGCAAGCGAAAGCGGAAGGCATTGTGACCATCGAGATCAAAGACCCGACGGAAGATGTCGAAGTGCTGCGCTTCATGCTGAAAGAACGCTTCCACCTGAAGAACGCTGTAGTCGCCTTTACTCCGACCTATGAGGAAGCCGTAGTCAAGAAATATATCGGACAAGCCGCTGCGTCGTATATCGTCGATCTGGTTAAAGATGGGGATACGATTGGCGCATCCTGGGGCTCGACGATGTATCAGGTCGCCCTGCACTTGAAGACAAAATCGCTTAACAATTCGCTCGTCGTTCAATTAAATGGAGGCGTGAGCGACGCCGACGTGCAAATCTCTCCCTCTGAGATCGTGCACTTGTTCGGGCGAGCCTTTAACGTCACGCCGTACTTCATGTATTTGCCGGCAATTGTCGATCACATTCTGGTGAAGCAGGCGATGCTGACGGATCGGCATATTCGCCGGGTTATGGATATGGGCTATCAGGCGAATATCGCCGTATTTACGGCAGGCTCCCCTACGCCGGATTCCGTGCTGATCAATTCCAACTATATGCGCGACGACGAGCTGGAGACGATTAAAACCAAGGCGGTCGGCGACATCTGTTCGCGATACTATGACGAGAAAGGCGAAATCTGTCTGCCCAGTCTGAATGAACGAACGGTCGGGATCGAGCTGAACGAGCTGCGCGCCAAGGAGCATTCCATTCTGGTGGCGGGCGGCGCGTCCAAGGTGAACGCCATCTATGGCGCGCTTCGCGGAAAATATGGAAATACGCTGGTGACGGACCAAATTACAGCTAAGGCTTTACTAAAAAAAACAGACGTGTAGGAGAATACGAATATGACGCCTGAACAAATTGCAGCCAGAATTGATCATACTTTACTTGCCGCTGTAAGCACCGAGTCCGAGATTGTACGCATTTGCGGCGAGGCCAAAACCTACGGCTTCGCGACCGTGTGCGTCAATCCGTATTGGGTGCCGGTTGCCGCTCGCGAATTGGCGGGAAGCGCGGTTGGATTGACGACGGTTATCGGATTTCCTCTAGGCGCAAGCCGAACGGAGATTAAAGCGGCCGAAGCCGCTGACGCGATAGCGGCCGGAGCTACCGAGATCGATATGGTGTTGAACGTAGGCGCGTTAAAGTCGGGATTGCTGGAGGATGTTAAGCGGGATATCGAAGCGGTGGTAACGGCATGCAAAGACAAGGCTCAAGTAAAGGTCATTATTGAGACCTGCTACCTGACGGACGAAGAGAAGCGCCAGGCCTCGCTGCTCTGCAAGGAAGCGGGCGCGGATTTCGTCAAGACGTCGACGGGCTTCGGAACCGGCGGAGCGACCGTCGAGGATATCGCGCTGATTCGCCATGTTGTCGGACCGGATATGGGTATTAAAGCCTCCGGCGGAGTTCGCGATCTGGATATTGCGCGCAAGTTGATTCAAGCCGGGGCGACAAGGCTGGGCGCAAGCTCTTCGATTGCCATCGTAACCGGCGGAACCGCACAAGGGTATTGAGGAGGCAAGCGGATGAGAACCGTTGACCTGATTACGAAAAAACGAGACGGCGGCGAGTTGACGGAATCTGAAATTCGCTTTCTGATACAAGGATACACGGACGGCTCGATCCCGGATTATCAGATGTCGGCGATGGCGATGGCGATTTTCTTCCGCGGGATGACGCCGGAGGAAAGAGCCAATCTGACGATGGCGATGGTTCACTCGGGAGAGACGATCGATCTATCCGCCATTTCGGGCACGAAAGTGGACAAGCACAGCACGGGAGGCGTCGGCGATACGACTACGCTCGTGCTAGCGCCGCTTGTGGCGGCTATCGGAGTTCCGGTGGCGAAGATGTCCGGCAGGGGACTGGGACACACCGGGGGAACGATCGACAAGCTGGAATCCATTCCCGGATTCCACGTCGAGATTGACAACGACGCCTTCCTGAAGCTTGTCAATCGCAATGGACTTGCCGTTATCGGCCAGAGCGACAACCTGACGCCCGCCGACAAAAAGCTGTACGGACTGAGGGATGTTACGGGAACAGTCAATTCGATTCCGCTGATCGCCAGCTCCATTATGAGCAAGAAGATTGCATCGGGGGCCGATGCGATTGTTCTGGATGTAAAGACGGGCGACGGCGCATTTATGAAAGAAATGTCGGAGGCCGAGGAGCTTGCGGCCTGCATGGTAGACATCGGCAGCCGAGTAGGCCGCAAGACGATAGCTGTACTGTCGGACATGAGCCAGCCGCTGGGCAACGCGATCGGCAATGCGCTTGAGGTGAAGGAAGCGATCGATACGCTCAGAGGCACGGGTCCCCGGGATCTTACCGAGCTGTGCCTGACGTTAGGCAGCCATATGGCAGTGCTGGCCGGAGTGGCAACAACCCAGGAGGAAGCGCGCGGCTTGCTGGAGACGGCCATCCGGAACGGAAGCGCCCTTGAGAAATTCAAGGTTTTTCTGGCCGCCCAGGGAGGCGATGCATCGGTGGTCGACGAGCCGGAAAGACTCCCTACCGCTAAGCATGCGATTCCCGTTCCGGCCAAAGCGTCGGGGTTCGTTGCCTCGATCGCTGCGGAGAATATGGGAGTGGCCGCCATGCTGCTGGGAGCGGGTCGCGCGACGAAGGAGTCGCGCATTGATCTTGCGGTCGGGATCGTGCTGCACAAAAAAATCGGCGATCCGGTAGAAGCCGGAGAAGCGCTGGCGACTCTGTACGCCAACAGCTTGTCTTATGAAGAAGCGATGGCCAAAATCTACGAGTCGATCGGAATTCAGGCGGAGGCGGTTCATCCTCCGGCATTGATTGTGGGCGAAGTGAAGTAATTTGCGCATCATGGACAAGCTGAGTAGAGACATTCGGAATTCCATCTAAGGGGGTGAACATAATTGGGTCAGTTGTTGCAGAAGATGGAAGAAGCTAAAGGGTATATCCAGTCTTTGCAGACCATTAAGCCGACAATCGGTCTCATACTGGGCTCCGGCCTGGGAGAGCTGGCTGACGAGATTCAGGACGCTGTACGTGTGCCGTACGAATCGATTCCGCATTTTCCGGTATCGACGGTCGAAGGGCATGCAGGTCAGCTTGTCATTGGACGGCTGCAAGGACAAGCGGTAATTGCGATGCAGGGGCGGTTTCATTATTACGAAGGCTATAGCATGCAGGAGGTTACTTTTCCCGTGAGGGTCATGAAGGCGCTCGGGGTCGAGCACCTGATTGTAACCAATGCCTGCGGAGGCATGAATCCGGGTTTCGAGCCGGGCGATCTGATGCTTATCCAGGATCACCTGAACATGACCGGAGCCAATCCGTTGATCGGAGAGAACGAAGCGGAGTTGGGGCCTCGTTTTCCCGATATGAGCCGGGCGTACACACCAGAATTGCTCGGGCTTGTAGAGGAAACGGCGAAGTCTCTTGATATTCGCGTGAAAAAGGGCGTATACGCCGGAATCACGGGGCCGACCTATATGACGCCGGCAGAGCTCAAGATGCTGCGTCTTGTCGGCGGAGATGCGGTAGGAATGTCCACCGTGCCCGAGGTGATCGTGGCCAGCCACATGAAGATGAAAGTCATCGGCATCTCCTGTGTCACCGACATGGCCATCGGCGAGCATCTGGAGCCGCTTAGTCACGAGCAGGTCATCGAGGTCGCCAACCGCACGAAGCCGAAATTCATTTCTTTGGTAAAAGAGATCGTCACTCGGCTGTAATCGAATCGGCGTTAAGCATGTCAATAATAATACCATCAGATCTCAAGGAGAGAATGAACATGAAAAAAACGACAAAGCTGTTTACAGGAATCATGCTTGTCGCTTCTTTGGCTTTGACAGCCTGCGGAGCCAAGGGCAACAATGAAGGCGCGTCCAGCCCGAGTGCCAGCGCTTCCCCAAGCGCGTCCGCAAGCGCGAGCCCGAGTGCAAGCCCGAGCGAAAGCAACGCGGCGGCAAACGGCAAAGGCATGAAGTTCGCGATGGTTACGGATGTAGGCGGCGTTAATGACAAATCGTTCAACCAAAGCGCGTGGGAAGGCTTGAAACATCTGGAGTCGGATACAGGCGCAAGCATAAAGTACCTGGAAAGCAAGGAAGCCTCGAACTACCTGACGAACCTGAACAAGTTCGTACGCGATGATTACAGCCTGACCTGGGGAATCGGCTTCCTGATGGGCGACGCGGTGAAGGATGCGGCGACGAAGAACCCGAACGCAAAGCTCGCGATTATCGATAACGTCGTTGAAGCTCCGAATGTCGCTTCCATCACGTTCGCCGAGAACGAAGGCGCATTCCTGGTTGGCGTCGTGGCCGGCTCTATGACGAAATCCAACAAAATCGGTTTCGTCGGAGGCATCGACATTCCGGTTATCAAACGTTTCGAGCTTGGATTCGTTGCAGGCGTTGCGGCGGTAAATCCAGACGCAAAAGTGAACATTATCTATACAAGCGCGTTTGATAAGGCCGATCTCGGCAAAGCGGCAGCCGCTTCGATGTACAACGACGGTGCGGACATCATTTTCCATGCGGCTGGCGGAACGGGCAACGGCGTCTTCAACGAAGCGAAGGAACGCAACAAGAGTGCCGCTGCGGACAAGAAAGTCTGGGTTATCGGCGTAGATAAAGACCAATCCCTTGAGTTCGGCGATGATGTCACGCTGACGTCCATGCTGAAGCGCGTTGACGAAGCGGTCTATCGCGTATCCAAAGATCTGATCGAAGGCAATTTCCCTGCAGGTCAAATTACGACACTGGGATTGAAGGACAATGCGGTAGGCTTGCCGGATACTTCGACCAAAAATGTCCCTCAAGAGGTTCTCGATAAAGTGGAAGAGTACAAGCAAAAAATTATTAGCGGCGCAATCACGGTACCGACTGCCCAATAATGACTAACGAGCAAAGGGTGCGTGTGCGACAATGGAACAGGCGAAAGCAGTCGTAGAAATGCGCAACGTTACGAAGCGTTTTCCCGGCATCGTCGCGAATGACCACGTCAACTTCACGCTGAGAAAGGGCGAGATTCATGCCCTTCTCGGCGAGAACGGCGCCGGCAAATCGACGCTGATGAACGTTCTCTTCGGACTCTACCAGCCGGAAGAGGGGGAAATCTACGTAAATGGGCAATCCGTCGTCATCGACGGGCCTAACAAGGCGATCAAACTAGGTATCGGAATGGTGCATCAGCATTTCAAGCTGGTGCACCCTTTTACCGTAACGGAAAACATCATCCTCGGAAGCGAGCCAAGGAAGTGGATGGGGCTCGCAGTGGACAAGAAACGCGCTTATGAGAAAGTCGAAGAATTGTCCAGGCAATACGGCTTGAATGTGGACCCGTTCGCCAAGATCGACGAAATCTCGGTTGGTATGCAGCAACGGGTCGAAATATTAAAAACCCTGTATCGCGGGGCGGATATATTAATCTTCGACGAGCCTACGGCAGTATTGACGCCGCAGGAGATCAGCGAGTTGCTGGTCATCATGCGCAATCTGGTAAATCAAGGCAAATCGATTGTTCTGATCACTCATAAACTCAAGGAAATTATGGCGATCGCCGACAGCGTCACGATTGTGCGCCGCGGGAAAGTCATTGACAGCTTGCCGGTAGCGGGAACGAATCCGAGCCAGCTGGCCGAGAAGATGGTCGGCAGGGAAGTGTCGCTTAAGCTCGACAAAAAGGATGCGGTACTCGGCGAGCCGATATTGGAAGTGGAAGGTCTGGTCGTGAAAGGACGGCAAGGCTTGAATGCGCTTAACGGAACGTCGTTCGCGCTTAGAAGAGGCGAGATCCTCGGGATTGCAGGCGTGGAAGGCAACGGTCAGAGCGAGCTGATTGAAGCGCTGACCGGGCTGAGAGGCGTCAGCAGCGGTACGATCAAGATGGCTGGAGCGAGCATCGCGGGCGAGAAGCCGCGGGTCGTCTCGGAAGCCGGCATCTCGCTCATTCCGGAAGACCGTCACAAGCACGGGCTCGTGCTTGATTTTCCCGTTCGGGAAAACATGGTGCTCGAGACGTATTATCAGCCGCAATTCAACAAAAAAGGCTTTCTTGATTATAAGGCGATCAGCCATCATGCGGAGCGCCTCGTGCAGGATTTCGACGTTCGAACGCCTACAATCATGACCGATGCGAGAGCCTTGTCCGGCGGCAATCAGCAGAAGGCGATTATTGCCCGGGAAGTAGACAAAAATCCGGATGTGCTTATTGCGGCGCAGCCGACTCGGGGCTTGGATGTCGGTGCGATCGAATTCATTCATAAGCGTCTTGTCGAGCAGAGAAATATGGGCAAGGCGGTTCTGCTCGTCTCGTACGAGCTGGATGAAATTCTTCAGCTGTCCGACCGGATCGCGGTTATGTATGAAGGCCGTATCGTCGGGGAAGTCAAACCTTCGGAAACGAATGATCAGGAGCTCGGGCTTATGATGACGGACTACAAGCGAACGCAAGGAGGCTCCGAGAGTGAATAAACTCATCAAAGCATTCACAAAGGAATCCGCTTACGTGCCGCTCATCGCGATCGTTCTAGGTTTGATTGTGGGTGCCATCATCATGTTGATCGGAGGCTATGATCCGATTCTGGCCTATCGATCTTTGCTGGATACGGTGTTCGGCAATCGCTATGATTTCGGCGAGACGCTGACGGCGATTACGCCGATTCTCTTTACCGGCTTGGCTGTCGCATTCGCTTTCCGTACAGGGCTGTTCAATATCGGAGCCGAAGGGCAATATATTATGGGAATGACAGGTGCGACGATTATCGGAGTCACTGTTAATTTGCCAGTATATATTCACGCGCCGCTTGCTGTTATTGTCGGAGCGATCTTCGGCGGTGTCTGGGGCATGATCGCCGGGTATTTGAAAGCGGCCCGGGGCGTCAATGAAGTCATTACGACGATCATGCTGAACTGGATTGCGCTGCACCTTGCGAATTATTTGGTTAATCGCTTCCTGCTGGAGCCGGGAAAAGGCAGATCCTACATGGTAGAGGACTCGGCTTCGGTGACGATTGGCTGGCTGTCTCGTCTTATGGATGACGCGAGAATGCACTGGGGCATGTTCGCGGCCGTACTTGCAGTCGTGTTCTTCTATGCGTACCTGTGGAGAACGAAGCAGGGCTTCGAATTGCGCGTTGTCGGCACCAACCCGGATGCGGCAGCCTATGCGGGGATCAATGTCAAACGCGGCATCGTCAAGGCGATGTTCATCTCAGGCAGCTTGGCGGGCTTGGCCGGCGTGTTTCAGGTGCTCGGCGTATTTCACAATCAGGTTATCGCGGCGAGCCATACCGGACATGGGTTCGACGGGATTGCTGTCGCCTTGCTCGGAGGAAATAATCCGCTCGGCATATTGCTTGGAGCCATTTTGTTCGGGACATTATCGTACGGCTCTGCCGGTATGAGCTTCGGAGCCGACGTGCCTCCAGAGATCATACGAATCGTCATCGGATCGGTTATTTTCTTCGTCGCGGCTCCGGGTATTATCCGTTGGCTGCTGAAACGGATACCGCGGAAGAAACGCAAAGAGGAGGCGGTCTAGATGGATGCGGCAACGATAGGACATATGCTGAATACCGCTTTCGTGTTTTCAACCGCATTAATCCTGGCCGCGCTTGGCGGAATTCTGTCGGAGCGGTCGGGCGTTGTCAATATCGGTCTGGAAGGATTGATGACCGCAGGCGCGTTCGCCGCTGCAGTGGCGGCTTACAAAGCGCAGGAGGCGGGATTCGGAGCGGCTTCGCCTTGGATGGGCGTAATTGCCGGAGCGATCTTCGGCATGCTGTTCTCGCTAATCCACGCGGTGGCAACAATTACCTTCAGAGCGGACCAGGTCGTCAGCGGGATTGTAATTAACTTCATTGCAGCGGGCTCGACACTTTATCTGGTGAAGCTGCTGTTCGAAGGCGCAGGGGAAACCTCGCTTGTCAATGAAGTGTTCCATAAAGTGAAGATCCCGCTGCTGTCGGATATTCCCATTATCGGAGACGGCATATTCAATGCTTACCCGACGACCTACCTAGCTCTCATTCTGGTCGGCGTTATCTTCTATATGCTGTACAAGACCGCTTTTGGGCTTCGCCTTCGCTCCGTCGGCGAGCACCCAAGCGCTGCGGACACAGTCGGCATCAAGGTGCTGCGTATGCGTTATACTGCCGTATTGATGAGCGGAATTCTGGCCGGAATCGGCGGAGCAACCATCGCGATGACCACGACGGGCTCCTTTTCGCATAATACCATCTCGGGGCAAGGCTTTATCGCACTCGCAGCGGTCATCTTCGGCAAGTGGAATCCGTTAGGCGCTATGGGAGCGGCCCTGTTCTTCGGATTTGCCCAGTCGATCAACAACGTGCTGCAACTGTTCAATATCACTGCCCATGTGCCTGCGGAATTCATCTATATGCTGCCTTATGTGCTGACGATATTGGTACTCGTTGGAGCAGTAGGACGATCGAAGGCTCCAGGTGCGCTGGGGGAAGCTTATTACCCGGGCAAACGATAAAAAGAAATGGGGCTGGCTCAAAGTGCTAAACTTTTGAGCAGCTTCTTTCTTTTACATCGATTATGGTTTTGCGGGCATATATCCCCTTCCGGTGGCTGTTGCATTCGTGAAATTTTGAATTTGTAAACTCGTAACGAGGAAATTTCACGACTGCAAAGGCCAACGCTCCGCTCCTCCAGGAGATACATGCCCTCTTTTTTCATCGATTGAGGGAAGAAAAAGCCCACAGAAACGTAAAAAGAAATCGCTATTTGGTAAAATGGAGGTACCAACCTGAACTTTTGACCCGGAGAGGGCTCTTTTTCAAAGTGTCCATCTCCCGGGCCACAGTTCATAATCCCCTGTACCAACATTTTTGTTGTTTAAGCATTTTTTTTAATCATGGTGAGTTAATTTAACTACTTTTGAGTCAGCTCCATGGAAATCTCTACGGGAAGTTTCCTCCGGCAATAAGCAAGGGAGAGACCGCGAGTCCGGTCTCTCCCTTGCTTATGCTAATATTTGACGCCTTCCGTGTATCGGTTGCCTGCATTCCAGAGCAGAAACTCTTCGACGCCGCTGTCGTTGAGCGCTTTGATTTGCGCCTGCACCTCTGCGGGTCCGTACTGCGCATAATGGCCCTTGCCCAGCCACTTGGCCGTAAAATCCTGAATCCATGGCCGGATAATCGGTTTGTCGTCGCCTAACGGTTCGAGCTTCTTGTGGGTGTCGTCCATGGCTCCTTTGATCGTCGCGTAGGGTGCTTTATCGGGATCTTTCTGCTTAAACCAGCCCGTGCTGTAGTGGCTTGGATAGATCATCGGGCTGATCACATGCACGGCACTGGAAATTCCAGTGAAGTCCTGGCCGATGCCTTCGGCTGCAGGCACCGATGCGGCATAGCCGAAAATATCTACGGATACCCTGACTCCCAGCGGCTCCAGTTCCTTCTTCGCATACTCCACGAAACCGGTGACAATATCGACGCGACTTAATTCGCTTTTTGTAAACTTCAGGCCGTCCGCTTTAGTTTCGAAGCCTTCAGGGAACCTGACGTAATCGAATTGAATTTCTTTGAAGCCAAGCTTTGCCGCTTCCTTCGCAATCTCGATATTGTATTCCCACACTTCCTTGCGATACGGATTAACGAATTTGTCCTTGTTCCGATTTTGCCAGATGGAGCCGTCCTTCTGAATAAAGGAATATTCCGGGTGCTTCTTCGCCAATACGCTGTCCTTGAAGACAACAACTCGCGCGATCGGATAAATCTCATGCTGCTCCAGCGTTGTCATCAACTTGTTGATGTCCTTAATATACGGCTGCGGGCTTCCCAACTCCTGCAGCGTCGCGTTCGTCGTCTTGTAGGTGATGCTGCCCAAATCGTCTTTGATGTCGATAACCATCGAATTCAGTTCCGTTCTGTCCAAAAGGTCCAGCAGACTCGCCATTCTTTCACCGCCGGCGCTGTAGGCCGTTACATAAATGCCCTTGATGACAGGAGCGTCAGGCTGCGGATCGCCGGCGCCGGGGGAGGGATCATCAATGCCGTTCGTTGAACCCGGTTGACCCGGTTGCTGATGCATAGCTGTGCTGATGGCGCTCCATAACTTGCCGGAGGCTGCGCTTCCCGAATGGCCTCCGCCGAAAGCGCTGTTAAAAAGCAGTAAAAAGGTTAAAAAAATATTCATTTTATTCTCTCCCCATAAGCTCTGTAACAAGATTATAAACGAGTTAGGGGAGAGTCGACACAGGTATTTTGTAGTATTTTGTGGAAAATCAACGGAATCTCTAAAAAAATTTATCTTCTGCGAAAATCACCGATGACATCAATGGTTTGAACGATATTTACGAAGGCTTTCGCATCGATTTCTTTAATCATTTTACGCAGTTCGGCAAGCTCAAAGCGGGTTGTGACCGTCATCAGCATATCTCGCTCCTCGCTGGTGAACGCTCCGCGGGTTTTCACAATGGTAACCCCTCGGGGCAGCTTCAGCAAACTGGATACAAGCTGCTGCGTATGGTTCGTGACAATAAATGCCGTTACCTTGTGATGGGGCGTATGGACGGCGTCAATCATTTTTCCCGTTATGTAGATCGACAACATAGAATAAAGTGCCGCGTTCCAGTCCTCCTTAAGGAAGCCTAGCGCAGCCACAACCAACGTATTTAACAGAACAGTGAGGAGGCCAATCGGGATATTGCGATGACGTGTTATAATAGAAGCGATGATGTCAAAGCCGCCTGATGAACCTCCGTAGCGAAGCGCTACCGTCGTTCCGAGCCCGACCAGCACGCCGCCGAATACGGAAGCGAGCAAACGATCGTCGGTCAGCTTAATCATGGGGATGACTTGCAAGAAAAAAGCCGTTGACACTACAGTGACAATGCTTAGGGTGACGAAGCGTTTGCCAAGAGCAAAATATCCCCATAGAAGGACGGGGATATTCAGGGCAAAATAAAGCCAGCCGATGTTCCAGCCGGTCCAATAGCCGATCACCATGGCAACGCCGGAAAGCCCGCTGCTCAGCAGCTTTTCGGGAATAAGAAGAAGTTGAAATCCAAAGCCGACGGAAGCGGCGCTGATTATCATCAAAAATATGGGGCCGATTATGGTAAACCTCTTCATCATAGCACTCCTCGCATGCGATGGGATATTCTTCAATAGGATTCCCTAGGAAATATGGCTCATTCGGCTGGTACCTATTTCCTGAGGCTGGAGTTTACAAGCAGGTTTGTGCTATAATGAACTGATCATTTTTTGGAAGCCGTAAGTTGAAGGCCCAACACAGAAGGAGATTGAAAAAGTTTGAGCACATTTGCAGAGTTTGGTTTGGAGCCGGATGTTCTTCAAGCCATATCGGAGATGGGATTTGAAGAGGCGACCCCAATCCAAGCGAAAGCTATTCCTGTAGCCATTGCAGGCAAGGACATGATCGGGCAGGCCCAGACGGGTACTGGCAAGACCGCGGCGTTCGGCATTCCGCTAATCAGCAAAATCGCCGCATCGGAAGACCGCATCGTGGCTTTAATCATGGCGCCTACTCGCGAGCTCGCGATTCAGGTATCGGAAGAAATTGAGAAGCTTGGACGTTTCAAGGGACTGCGTTCCTTGGCTATATATGGCGGTCAAGACATCTCACGTCAAATCCGGTCATTAAGACGGAAGCCGCAGATTATTATCGGAACACCGGGTCGTCTTCTCGACCACATCAACCGCAAGACGATTCGCCTGGACGACGTGCAAACCGTCGTACTGGACGAAGCGGACGAAATGCTGGACATGGGCTTTATGGAGGATATCCAATCCATCCTGAAGCTCGTACCGGATCAGCGCCAAACCTTGCTGTTCTCGGCAACGATGCCGGCGAACATTCAGAAGCTGGCCCAGCAATTCCTGCGTGAACCGGAGCACGTTAAGGTTGAATCCAAGCTGCTGAGCGCTCCGTCGATTCAGCAGTACTACGTGGAAATTCAAGAGCGCATGAAGTTCGACGGCCTTTGCCGCTTGCTCGATATGGAGCCGCCGGAGCTGGCGATCATCTTCGGTCGTACGAAGCGTCGGGTAGCGGAATTGTCCGAAGGACTTATGAAGCGCGGCTATGCTTGCGACGGTCTTCACGGCGATCTGTCCCAGAACCAGCGGGATGCCGTCATGCGGAAATTCCGCGACGGAAGCATCGATATTCTGGTTGCGACGGATGTCGCGGCGCGCGGTCTTGATGTATCCGGCGTAACGCACGTTATTAACTTCGACTTGCCGCAAGATCCGGAGAGTTACGTTCACCGAATCGGCCGTACCGGACGCGCAGGTAAAGAAGGAACGTCGTGGTCGTTCGTGACGGCTCGCGAGACGGATCACCTTCACTTTATCGAGAAGGTTACCCGTCACCGGATTACGAAGAAGCTGCTGCCGACATTGTCGGAAGCGATGGAAGGCAAGCAACGCTTGCTGGCCGAGCGCATTATGGATACCGTTCGTCTGGAAGAAGACGTCAATCCGTTCAAGTGGGTTGCCATGCAATTGCTGGAGCAATACGATTCCGTTGAATTGCTTGCTGCAGCGATGAAGCTAATGAACGGCGATAAGAAGGACGTCAACATCGAGTTGACTCCTGAAGATCCAGTTCGTTCGAAGAAACGCAAATTCGAAGGCAATCGCAATGGCGGCAGCGGCTATGGCAGCAGCGGACGCCGTTACGGAAGCGGCGGCGGTCAAGGCTCCTGGAGACAGGGTCAAGGTCGCGGCGATTCCAGAGGCTCCAGCTATGGCGGCGGCCAGCGCAAGCCTTACAGCGGCGGCAGCCGCTACGGCAGCAATCGTGACGATAACGGCGGCGGATACCGCGACAATCGCGGCGGCGGCGGCCGTCCGGAGCGCAGAGATGATTCGCGCGGCGGCAACCGCTCGCAGAGCGAGGATTTCGTAAAGATCTAAACCAGTAGCCGTAGATAAACGAACGGTCATCAGGGAGGAATCCCCATGGAAATGCGGGGCATGATGGGCGGCTTCTACAAGCTGTCCGAGTGGATCATGAGATTGTCAGTAACAAACGTGCTGTGGCTTCTCACCTCGTTCCCATTTTGGTTGATGATGATTGCGTTTTTGACGGCGGAAAACGTAGCGCAATTGCAAGCGGTCGTAATCCCGCTTGCAATTGTTTCTCCCTTCACCTTGTTTCCGGCAACCTCGGCTATGTTCTCGGTTGCCCGGAAGTGGGTGCTTGGGGATGTGGACGTACCGCTGTTAAAAACCTTTTTCCGCAGCTATAAGCAGAATTATCTTCAAGCCATGATCGGCGGCATTTTTTATGCTTTGCTGTTTGCGATCCTGATTATCGATTTCCAGGTGTATCTCAAGCAGCTCACCGATTTTCAGATCCTTGCGTATTTGTTTGTTGCGTTGATGATCCTGTTGCTGATTTCCTTGCTGCACTTCTTCTCGCTGTTGTCCCATTTTCATATGAAAACGGTTCAATTGTTCAAGAACGCTCTGATTCTAACGATCGGACGGCCTATTCGTTCGTTGATCATGGCCGTCGGAGCGGTAGCGGTTCTATTCATCAGCATGAGATTTACGTTCTTGCTTCCGTTTTTCTTCGGCAGCATTATTTCCGTCTATACGTTCTACAACTTCAACCTGGTCATTCAGAAGATGATGCTGTTGAAGGAAGCGGCCGAAGCGGCTCAAGCGAACGAGACGGCTGACGAGGACGGGACGGAATCCGGAGAGGACAAAAAATCCCAGAGTTAAACATTTTACTTTTGCGCTTTGCCTGATTATAATAGGAATACTCCTGCCCTGTACGTTACGGCGCTTAATTGTTTTGAACCAATGTTTGTTTCCAGGGAGCTCTACATCGCCAGGCGGCTGACAGGCCCTCGAAAAGGGAAGTCAAAAGCCGAGCTGCGGGCACCCACCTGCCAAAGCAGGTTCAGAAACATGCACGTCGGACGGCAATGGCGGGATTTTCTATTCATGGGCTTTAATCCCCGGGTAAGGCGTGGTATGATAGAATGTAGCGCCAAGGGTACTCGGAGGGAGAGAGCGTTTTGAAGCGAATGCTGATTGGATTAATCCGCAGCCACGAACATACGAGCGACAAGGCAAAAGACCCCAAGCTTAAATCTCATTACTACCGCCTTTCGAAGGATCGTGCTTGGGAAGAAGTAAGCTCCATATTGAAGAAAATGAAGGGCTACAAGGTCCTCCATGAGGTTCAAACGGTCGGCGAGATCGTAATGGAGAAGAAATCGATGGCCGGTCGGACGATGGATATCACGATTCAGGTCGTCGGTACAGGCCCGGGCAATACGGCAGTGGATATCTACTCGGCTTCCCGTGGATCGCTTGGCGATCTGGGGGCCAATTATCGCAACATTCAGGAAATTTATAGCGTACTGGATCGTAAGCTTGCTAACTTCAAGACTTAGATCTGCGCTTCGGTAAACATAAAGAAGCGAGGAAGGCGTCAGGCCGTTCCTCGCTTTTGTCATGCGCTTTTGTTAAGATTACAGCAGGCTCTTGACTGCGGCGATCGCTGCTTCGTAGTTCGGATGCTCTGTCATTTCATTCAGGACTTCCACGTAGGCGATCTTGTCGTTGCCGTCGATGACGAAGATGGCTCTCATGTCCAGATGGAATTCTTTAATGAAAACTCCGTAAGCTTTGCCGAAGCTGTTATCCTTGTAATCGGAAAGAAGGAATACGCGATCGACGCCAGCGGCAGCGCACCAGCGGGCTTGAGCAAAAGGAAGGTCGGCGCTGACCGTGAGAATGACGACATTGTCGCCAAGCTTGGAAGCCTCTTCATTGAAACGGCGGGTTTGCGCATCGCATACGCCCGTGTCGATGGAGGGAACAACGCTGATAAGCTTGACCTTGCCGGAGAAATCCTGCAAGGAAGAAGATTCGAGCAGGTTTTTGTTCAGCGAGAAGGCGGGAGCGGAGTCTCCGGGCTTAAGCTCCGGGCCGACTAGCGTGATGGGGTTTCCTTTAAACGATACGGAACGCTCTTGGGACATGATTTAGTTCCTCCTTCATTGATAAGGCTTGCCGTAATTATTATAATCTTTAGGGAATACCCTTGTCCAATCCTTGGAACAAGCGGTTCGATGGAGAAGGGATGATCGTATGGAACTGAGGCAATTAGAATATTTCGTGCAGGTTGCGCGGCTGCAGCATGTCACGAAAGCTGCGGAAGAGCTTCATGTTGCCCAATCAGCGGTTAGTCGCCAGATTCATCGGCTGGAGGAAGAGTTGGGCATACGTTTGTTCATGCAAAGAGGGCGCAACGTCCAGTTAACGCCTGTCGGTCAACTCTTTCTGCGTCGTGCGGAGAGCATACTGGGCGACCTGGATCGGGCCGTCATGGAGATCCATGAATTTCTCGATCCTGAGGTCGGCGAAATTCGGCTCGGATTTCCGCACAGCTTAGGCATCCATCTGGTGCCGCAAGTCGTAGCGGCATTCCGCAAGCTGCATCCTAACGTCAAATTCCGTTTCCGCCAGGGGATGTATCCATCCCTAATCCGTGATGTCGTAGATGCGGAGGTGGACATTGCGTTCATTTCTCCTTTTCCGGAGAAGAACGAACAAGTCACCGGCGAAGTCGTACTGACGGAAAATCTGTTTGCGATCTTGCCCAATTCGCATCCTTTGGCGAAGAAGCCGTCGCTGAATTTAAGTGAGCTTAAGGAGGATACCTTCGTCCTGTTCAGCTCTGGGTATTCGCTGCGTCCGATTGTGTGGGAGGCTTGCAAGGAGGCCGGGTTTACGCCGAAAATCGGATTTGAAGGGGAAGAATCAGGGACGATCAGAGGCTTGGTTGCGGCGGGGATGGGCGTGAGTCTACTGCCGGAGATGGCCATGTACGAAACAAGCTCGATGATGCCTGCCGTCGTCCGGATCAGCGAGCCGCATGTCACTCGAACGATCGGATTGATCCGAAGATCCGGAGAGAAGCTTCCTTTGGTTGTTCAAATGTTTCACATGTTTCTGCTGGATTTTTTCAAGAACCAATACAAATCACTTTAGCATTTCTTTCATAGAGAAGGGGCAGCCATCGTACTGGGCTGCCCCTTTCTTTGCGTTGTTATTCCCGATTGCTGCTATTGAAGATCAGGATATATTTCACCAGCTCAAGCAGGGAGATCAGAGCGGCGGCCACATATGTCAGGGCGGCTGCATTAAGCACCTTGGCGACTCCCCGTTCCTCATCTCGTGTAATTAGCGCTTCTGAGATCATTAGGTCTCGCGCACGTGAGCTGGCGTTAAATTCGACGGGCAAGGTGACAAGCTGGAAGGCGACTGCGGCGGTGAAGAAAATGATTCCCGCGCCGATCAGGTTGAGGGATTGAAACAGGAAGCCTCCGATAAGCAGAAGGGGGGCAAGTCCGGAGGCAAAACGAACGACGGGGAACATTCGATGGCGAAGCGTGAGCATGGGATAGGCGTGCTGGTGCTGAATGGCGTGTCCGATCTCGTGACAGGCTACGGAAATCGCGGAGATCGAGCTCTGATCGTAGACGGACGGAGACAATCGGACGACTCGCGCTGCCGGATCGTAATGATCGGACAGCTTGCCGGGCACACGCTCAATGGAAACATCGTAAAGGCCATTGCGATCCAGGAGCCTTCTCGCCGCCTCGTAGCCGCTCATTCCGCTGGAGGCGCGTACCTGCGCCCAGAGATTAAAGGTGCTGCTGACCCGAAATTGGGCCCAAAGCGAAACGGCGAAAGCGATTATGATGAGAAAATCCATCGGGTGAAAAAACCAAGGCATGCCGAAGCACCTCCATGATATTCGCTTGATCGATCAAGCGTTACATAAAGTTACTTTTCCCCAAAAGCAGCACAAGGGCCTCTACGCAAGCCGCAGTCTGCGGCGTAATCGCCTGGAAAAGCTTCTTCGCTTGTCTGGGCTTTAACTGATCCAGAACCGGCTCCAGTTCCTTTACCTCGCGCTCCAGCTGCGCCAGATGGGTCTGCAGCTCTGTGAGCTTCTGAGTGACCATCTTGTCGGCTGCAATCTGATTAAGCGTATCGAACTGGTCGCGTATTTCCTCGAGTGAATATTTCTGCCTCTTCAGCTGCTCAATACGACGAATTCGGCTCAGCGTGTCCTCGTCGTATAAGCGGTAATTGCCGCTTGAACGCTTGGCTGGGGACAGAAGGCCGAAGCTTGTGTAGTAATCGATGGTGCGCGGGCTTATCCCGGCCAATGCGGACAGCTCTCCGATTCGGTAAAAGCGCTGGGTGTCGGTCGGTTCTTTGCGCATGAAGATTTCCTTCTTTCTGGTGTTCATGATCTCATTTCTTTCATCATACCGAATGGCGAAGCGTACAGTCAAACGTGAGGCTTGGGCTTGCAGCATAGGGTCAAATGATGCGAATCCAGAATTGCGATAGATCATTTCACATCGCCCACCACCGTGTCAGGTATTTCCGTCATACGAAAGAGAATTCCAATAGAAAATTCCCATATTATAGATGTTAATGAGGCTAAATCCTAACATTGAGACTACAAAATCAGATTAATGTTAGATTTTCGGTGGAATTCTTGAACTTTTTTGCATAAAGTGTATTGTCAAATGCTAAAGATCAACCTATAATGACACTAAGCCTTTCTTAAGATGTTAAGAAACATTACACGTAGGGAGTGGTCGTTGTGATCAAGAAAAGTTTGGTGTCTGTGGGTGCGCTGCTTATGCTCTTCCCGACAATCGCTTTCGCCGAGGAACCTTCGGCAACGCAGCTTAATATGGGATTGGACGCTTTATGGGTAATGCTGGCGGCTATTCTTGTTCTGTTAATGCAAGGCGGTTTTATTCTTCTGGAGGCCGGTTCGACCCGGATGAAAAATGCCGGACACGTTGCAGGTAAAACCATTTTCACTGTCGGCCTTGCTTCTATCGTTTATTGGGCAGTAGGCTTTGGGATTACGTTCGGCGGCGATGCTTCCGAATCGCTAAACAAAATTATCGGTCTGGGCAACTTCTTCTTTACACCGGAGATTTCGAATAGCGAAGGCTTGCCGGACAGCGTATTCTTCGTTTTCCAGCTCGCATTCGCGGCAGTATCGCTTTCCATTGCATGGGGAGGCTTCGCGGAAAGGGCGAAATTGTCCTCTTACCTGATCTTCACCTTGTTCTTCGTATCGGTCATTTATCCTGTAGTCGCTCACTGGATCTGGGGCGGCGGCTGGCTGGCTGCGGACGGCGCGCAGGATTTCGCGGGCTCGACTGTCGTTCACTTGACAGGTGCGATCGGCGCATTGGCGGCAACGATTCTGCTTAAGCCGCGTATCGGCAAATTCAACAAGGACGGCTCCGCCAACGAAATTCTGGGTCATAACCAAGTGTTCACCGCATTGTCCGTGCTTATTCTCTGGGTAGGCTGGTTCGGATTCAACGCAGGCAGCACGGTAGCGATCGGCGACGGCTTCTTCGGATTCGTTGCTTTCAATACGCAGCTAGGCGCAGCGGCCGGCGCGGTTGCCGCATTGCTTATCTCTTGGCTGGTTACGGGCAAAGCCGACATTACGGCTACGCTGAACGGAGCTCTGGCAGGTCTGGTTGCGATCACGGCATCCTGTGCGTTCGTTGATCCTTGGGCGGCTGTCGTAATCGGTTTGGTAGCGGGCGTACTTGTATTCTTCAGCGTCAAGTTTTTTGAGAAGATCAAAGTCGATGATCCGATTTATGCCCTTTCCGTTCATGGCGCGGCAGGAATCTGGGGAACGTTGGCGAATGGGTTGTTTGCTACGGAAGAGCTGTCCGCCAAAGTCGGCGTAGGCCAAGCGGGCCTGTTCGAAGGCGGCGGTTGGGGGCAGCTGTGGGTACAATTCGAGTCGGTTGTCGTGTGCGGCGCATTCGCCTTCGCTGCTTCCTTCATCGTCTTGTGGATCGTAAAGCAAGTGATCGGCTTCCGCGTGACCGAAGAGCAAGAAATCATCGGTCTGGACTTGAGCGAGCACGGAACCTACGGTTACCCGGAGCAAATGAAAAAAGCCGGCACATCTGTATAAGCCATCTCTCGCCGGCATAATCACAGGAGGGTATATACCGCATGCGCAATCTCGAGTGGGAAGAGCGTTTGCTTGAAATCGCCGGCGCCAGGACCCTTGAGCAGCTAAGCTCGGCTAGAGAAACGGAGCAGAAGTGTCTTCAAGAGCGGCTTGCCGATTCTCCAGCCGACAAGGTGATCGTAACGCTGAACGAGCTTCACGATGCTCTAATAGCTCGTGCGCTCATGCTTGCGGAGAACGATATGGCACGGTCGGGGTTTGGCGCCCCTCCCGTGCCTTACGCGTATATGCTATACGGCAGCGGCGGGCGTTTCGAGCAAACGATGCACAGCGATCAAGACAGCGGACTGATCTACTCAGACGCAAGCGATGAAGCGGACGAGGTACGCAACAGGGATTACTTTCTTAAGCTGGCCGGGAAGGCTGTCGAATTTCTTGTCGTCATCGGGTATCCGCCGTGCGAAGGCAATGTTATCGCCTCGAACCCGCAGTGGTGTTTGTCCGTAAAAGAATGGGCGCGCCGAATCGATCACTGGTTCGCGGAGCCGAATTGGGAGAACGTCAGATATTTGCTGATTGCAGCTGACGGCAGACCTGTGTGGGGCGACAGAACGCTGGCTGAGCTTCTGAGGGACCGATATTTTAACGATCTGGTCCGACACCCCGTCATCGCGCACAGAATGCTGGAAAATACGCTTCGCCACAAAGTCCTCGTCGGGGTATTCGGGCAATTGTTGAAGGAACGATACGGCGAAGAGGCGGGCAGTCTGGATATCAAATACGGAGCTTATATTCCAATGGTGAATGCGTTCAGGCTGATGGCCATGCAAGCGGGAATTCACGAAACGAGCACGCTGGACCGAATCCGGGCCTTGCTCCGAGCCGGAGCACTTGAGGAGAACGAGGCCAAGGAAGCCATCGAAGCGTTCACCTTGTTTCTGGAGCTCAGGCTGTATGCCTCCGTTACGGAAGAAGGCGGTCGGATCGTCGGGTCGGGCAAAATTCCCGCTTCCAGACTGACAAAGGAAATGATCGGTCCCTTGAAGAAAGCGCTGAAGACAGGGTCGAAAATGCAGCGCAAGGTGCAGAGGGAGCTGCAGTACCGGTTCGGCGGGAGGTAAAAGTGATGAAGCAGCCCAAGAATACGAATTCGATGGGAAGAATGTGGAACCTGTACAAGATGGGAGGGCTGACTCCAGCCATCGCTTCGATGTTCGGATCCTCCAACGCTCAGCAGATGGCATTCATTCGGTCCATGTCCAGAGATCAGCGTAAGGAAAGCGCGTTAGAGATGAGGCTGTCGGAGATGGAGGCGGTTGTTTTCGATCTGGAAACAACCGGGTTCTATCCCTATAACGGAGACGAAATTATTTCCATCGGCGGGGTCATTATCCGGGGTGGGAATTTGGAGGAGGCCGAGCCCTTCTACCAATTGGTCAATCCAAAGAGAAGGATTCCAAGGCACATAACGGAGCTTACCGGAATTACGAACGAGATGGCGCAGAACGCGCCGGATTTAATGCAGGTGCTGCACGATTTCATGAATTTCGTCGGCAAGAGAGTGCTGATTGCGCACGGAAGCGGTCATGACAAGCAATTTCTGAATTGCGCCCTGTGGCGCACCTCCAAAGTGAATCTGACCCATCGCATCCTCGATACGATGATGATCGCCAAGTGGCTGGAGCCCAAATTGCTTCACTACGGGCTTGACGAAGTGCTGGAGCGCTATGGAGTGGAAATTACCGAAAGGCATCACGCGCTGCATGATTCAGTGATGACCGCCAAGCTTTATTTTAAATTCCTTAAGCAAATTGTGGATCGTCAGGTGACGACATTAGGCGAATTGTATGCTTATTTAAGCCGGCATTAACAGTCGGCTATTTGCGCTCTTTGGATGGCAAGACTTAACCAGCGATTGGAAGAAGCCCTTCGGTAAACGGCAAGCTCGTAGTTGGCTGGGTCGCCTCCGAAGAATCCGACGATCCAATAGGTCCCCCACGGAAGAGAGCCTTCAAGGTCGGCCTCGCTAGGCCAGGCGTTTCTTTGCGGATGGGAGTGGAATAAGCCGACGATGCAGCGTTGGTTTTTTTGCGCTTCGCAATAAAGTCGAACCCATTCCTCCGGCCGAAAAGCAAAGGCGTTAACGCTGCGGGCGGCATCGTTGGCAATGAGGGCAAAGCCGTCCGCAACGATAATTCCGTCTTCCTCGCGACCATAAATGATCCCGCAGGCTTCGTAAGGCAGACGAGCGCGTAATGTTTCAACAAGTCGCTCTTCCAGCTCGGCCTCCAGTCGAATTTCCAAAGCAAGCCCCATTTCGATCTCCCTCCCGCTCATCTTCCCCGAGTATGAGCCAAACAAGCGAGATCGGCAAGCTACTGGACTTGTTTTCCGGGCTTCACCATAAAAAATACAAGGGCCAGGGCGATCAGGGAAAGCGCGGATACGGTAATGAATACAAGTCTGTGCGACATGCCCATGAGCCAGCCGAATAAAGGGGGGCCGAAAGCTACGCCGAAAAATCTTAAGCTGCTGTACAGCGAGGTGATCATTCCTCTTTCGGCTTTTTCGACGGCGCCGGTAATCATCGTATTCAAGCAGGGGAGCAGCAGTCCTGTTCCTATACTGCTTAGAGTCAATAGGCCGATGAAGACGTACAAATTCGAATTTAGCCAAATAGCCAACGCCAGAGATATGACCATCAAAGCCAACCCGATATTCATAAGCCAACGCATGAGCACGCCGTTCTTGCGAATGATTGTTCCCGTAAGATAAGCCGTCGTCACCATTCCGAACAACGGAATCGCGAGTACGAAGCCTTTGCGCACGCCATCTATGGAATAAGGCGGCTTCTCCAGAATATCGGACAGAAAGAACAGCACTCCGAACAAGATGAACAGGGCGAGGGAGCCCGCAAAGAAGGATGCGATTAGCCAACGGCCGTGCTTGATAAAAATCTGCTTAATGGAACGGAGGTATTGCGGTATAGGCTTGGGCTGCTCCTTGCGTTCCGGTTCTTTAATCAGGAACAATACGGCCAGCAACGAGAGCAGGCAGAAAGCCGGAAACGCGAAAAATGCGGCATACCATACCAGGAGAGCGAGCAGCGAGCCGAGAATCGGGCTGACGACTTTTCCCGCCCCGTTGGAGGCCTCAATCAGACCTAACGCCTGGCTTTCTTCGCCGTCCTTATAGAGATCTCCTACAAGGGCCATCGCGATCGGCGCCGTTCCAGCCGCACCGATGCCTTGCAGTGCGCGGGCTCCGATCAATAAGCCGTAGGAGTCCCATACGGCGGCGAAACCGGCCAGGATGCCTGCGCCTCCGTAAACGATAAGCGAAGGGATCATGACGGCTTTCCGACTGAAGCGGTCGGACAAATAACCGGCAATCGGAATAATCAGGGCTGCCGATATGGAAAACAAGCTGATCACAAGACTGCTTTGGAACTGGGTAATCCCGAGTTCATGTCTCAGCGTTGGCAATATCGGCACAAGCATCGAGTTTCCAAGAACAAGCACGAGCGGTACGGTAGACAAGGCGATGTATTCCCATACTTTATTTTTGCGCGCGCCGCCCGAGCCCTTTGAAGCTGAACGTGTTGATGCGTTATCGGATACGTTGTCTACGTCTGATTGGAATGAAATATCCAGCTTGCGTCTGGTTTTTGTCGTTGCGGACAACCCAATTCCTCCTTCGGGACACAGCCCATTCGAAAGCCGTAATTGTCCATTAAATTGCCCGCGCGATTGCGGCAATATGCACGAGCCTGTAGAGCGGACATACTGTCATGAATCGGACACGTCTGCCGGATGGAAGCTGCTGCGGAAATGGGGTAAGATATAAGAAACACAAACGCATGAATGAAAGAGTGAAGCGAACGATGAAAAAAAACATGATCATCCTGGCGCTTGCCGCTATTGCGATTGTAGCCGTGTGGATCTGGGACCAGAACGGCAAGGCATCCTCCGGTCAAGTCGTCGAGGGCGCGGCTCCATCTTCTTCGCTTGGCGATATTCCCGCCGCTCCGGCCGCGAAGGAAAATCGGTATGCTCCATCTTTTAAGCTCGATTCCCTGGACGGTACGACCTCCTATAGTGTAGGCGGGAAGCGGGACAAGGCTTTGATCGTTAATTTCTGGGCGGCCTGGTGCGGACCTTGCGAGCTGGAAGCGCCGGATCTGAAGGATATTTACAACGATCACCAAGACCAGTTGGATCTGTATGCGGTAAATGCGACCAATTTCGATAAGCTTAGAGAAGCCAAGGATTTCGTCAAGGAGCAGCAATTCGTTTTCCCGGTGCTTACGGATGCCAAAGGCGTTGCAGGCGACCTGTACAAAATCACCGGCTATCCGGTCAGCTTCATCATCGATCGCGACGGGGTCATTCGCCATCGGATTGAGGGAGTCATCGAGCGCGAGCAGTGGGAAATATTACTTCAGGATGTGCTTGAATCGTAAGGCCCTGTCAGGACGACAATGACAATGACGCTTCTATAAAGAGCTCTTGCGAAAATTTCAGATTGAACAGCAACGAAAAGGGGTTTCCGCGAAGATCGAACAAGCCGATCGATTCGCGGAAACCCCTTTCGTTGCATACGCGCGGAATGGACCATACAAAAGGAGAGGCAGACGGCCTCTCCCGGTTAAATGAACCTATAAGCGAGTATTGCGGTCAACTGAGACGTTGTCTGCTTGGAACGTCATTTAATGGTTGACTAGACCATTGGTCTGAAGGAGCTCGGGAGAGATGTCCTCATCTTTGTCCATCCCGATCAAGGCATAGCGAATGCTGTCTACTAGCGCTTCCCAGCTGGCCTCGATAACGTTAGAGGAAACTCCGACGGTACTCCAGGTATCTTTGAAGTTGGTGGATTCGATCAAGACGCGTACCTTGGCTGCGGTTGCATCCTTCTCATCCAATACGCGAACCTTGTAGTCCGTCAGGTGAATGTCGCGGATACCCGGGAAAAACTGAACCAAAGCCTTGCGAAGCGCATTGTCCAGCGCGTTCACCGGTCCGTTTCCGTTGGCTACCGTATAGACTTGTTCCCCAGCGACTGTCACCTTAACGATGGCTTCGCTGCTCACGCGGCCCTCGTTATTTTCGACCGTGATTTTGAAGGAGTTAATCGTGAATACCTGTTCAGAGCCGCCATAAGCGTCTCTTAGAAGCAATTCGAGAGAAGCGTCCGCCCCTTCGAATTGATATCCCTGATGCTCAAGGTCTTTGATGCGATCGATGACCTCGCGCGATTTCATGCCTTCCGCGTTGACCTCCAGCCCCATTTCCTGTGCTTTGGACAAGATGTTGCTCTGACCGGCCAGCTCGGATACGAGAACACGCTGCTTGTTGCCGACGAGAGAAGGCTCGATGTGCTCGTATGTTTTGGAATCCTTCATAATGGCCGAGACGTGAATGCCGCCTTTGTGCGCGAATGCGGCATTGCCTACGTAAGGCTGGTTAACGGGCATATTTACGTTGGCGATCTCGCTGATATAGCGTGCGACTCCGGTTAAGGTGCCTAGCTGCTCGCCGGTTACGCAGGAGTAGCCCATCTTCAATTGGAGTGTCGGGATGATCGAACACAGATTCGCATTGCCGCATCGTTCCCCGTAGCCGTTAATCGTACCTTGAATGTGACGGGCGCCGGCTGTAATCGCCGCCAGCGTATTGGCTACGGCAAGCTCGCAATCGTTGTGCGTATGAATGCCGATCGGCGCATCGATCTCCTTCACGACGCGGGAAACGATCTCATTGATCTCTCCGGGAAGCGTTCCGCCATTCGTATCGCAAAGCACGATCCAGGCCGCTCCTGCTTCCTTGGCTTTCGAGAGCGCCGCCAAAGCGTACTCGGGATTGGCCTTATAGCCGTCGAAGAAGTGCTCGGCGTCGAAGAGAGCTTCCATTCCGCTGTTCTTCACGAAAGCCAGGGATTCGTGAATCATGGCCAAATTTTCTTCCAGGGTAGTTTGCAGTGCCGTATGCACGTGAAAATCCCAGGTTTTTCCGACGAGTGTCGCCGCGCGGGCGCCCGACTCCGTAAGGTGCTTGAGATTAATGTCTTGCTCGCAAGAGCTGTTCTTCCTGCGAGTGCTGCCGAACGCCGTTAGCTTGGCTTGCAGCTTGAGCTCCCGGACGCGGCGAAAAAACTCGATATCCTTGCTGTTGCTGCCGGGATTGCCGCCTTCGATATAATGGACGCCAAGAGCATCGAGCTTCAAGGCGATTTTGACCTTATCCTCGGCGGTCAGGCTTATGCCCTCGCCCTGCGTGCCGTCGCGCAAAGTGGTATCGAAAATACAAATTGGAGTTGACATGCGGTACCGGAAAGCCTCCTTAAAAATAAAACAGGTGAAACTATTATAGCATGGCCTGCATTAAATGTAGAGAGCCGCCGTACGCGTTGCCTGAGCGCTTCGAACCTCTGTATAATTAAAGAAACGACTGGGGGGGAAGTTACGTGAGCGCGAGCGCGGGAAAAGGGCGGGTCATTCTGCACATCGACATGAACGCGTTCTATTGCTCCGTTCATGCCGCCGAAGAGCCGGACAAATATCAAGGAAAGCCGACGGCCGTGGCCGGAAGCGTGGAGCTGCGCAAAGGGATTGTGGTTACGAGCTCCTATGAAGCGAGGGCTCGCGGCGTCCGAACTGGAATGACGGTGCGGCAGGCGATGAACGTATGTCCCGTGTTGCAGTTGATTTCTCCGGATTTTGATCTTTATCGCCGATACAGCCGCGGCTTCATGCGGATTGCGGGCAATTACACGCCATTGGTGGAGGCCGTATCCATCGACGAGTGTTATCTGGACGTTACCGGCAGCTCTCAATTCGGCACGGCCGTCGAGATAGCGGAGACCATCGCGCGCAGGGTCAAGGAGGAGCTGATGCTGCCCTGCTCAATCGGCATCGCTCCCAATAAGCTGCTGGCGAAGATGGCCTCGGATATGCGCAAGCCGGACGCCATTACGATTCTGCGAAGAAGAGATATGCCGGATCTGCTATGGAGCAAGCCGTGTCAGACGCTGCATGGGATCGGGGCGAGGACAGCGGATAAGCTGCTCAAGCTGAACATTCGAACGATCGGAGAGCTGGCTTTCGCCGATGAGAGGATGCTGGCGGAGCGGTTCGGCGTCTATGGCGCTTGGATGAAGCAAGCCGCCAACAGCTACGATGACTCTCCGGTCGAGCCGCTGAGCGAAGCTCCCAAGTCCATAGGACATACGACCACCCTTCCGGCCGATTTGACCGAACGGGATCAATATCGGAGAGTGCTGCTTAACCTGGCCGATCAGACGACCCGGAGGCTCAGACGTCGACAGATGGTCAGCTCAACCGTACAGCTTACGATTCGGGATCCGGACATGCGCACGATTACGAGATCGATGACGATAGAGGTGCCTACGGAAGCTGCGGACGAGGTTTACGAGTTGGCCTGTAAGCTGATGGATGCGCACTGGAAGGAAGGCAAGCCGGTAAGACTGCTCGGCATTACGCTTCAAGGGCTGTCGCCCAAAAAGGAAACCCCGATGCAGCTTGACTTGTTCACCTTCGAGGCCGAACCGAAGAAAGAACGACTGATGACCGCAATGGACGCGTTAAGGGATAAGTTTGGAGAAGGAGCCGTCTTGACGGCGGGCATGCTCGGGGACGATCCCTCGACGCTCATTCGCAACAAGAAGCTTCGCGGAACGTCGCTGGAGAAAGACTTTTTGCGGGAAAATGAAGAACCTTAAGACTAAACGTCATAGTGACATAATCGTTAAGGCTTGATCTGCATTTTCGTTTGATCTTAACAACGTTTTGTATTATATTGAACAGTAGTGGACTACTTTTACCAATTGATCCGGATTGAAAATAGGAGGTTATCACATGGCTAAGTTTACTTACGTAGACAAAGACACATGTATCGCTTGTGGCGCTTGCGGCGCGACTGCACCCGACATTTATGATTACGATGACGAAGGGCTTGCGGAAGTCATCTACGCCAACGATGGCAATCACGGCAACGCGGAAATTCCGGATGATTTGTACGACGATCTGCAGGACGCTTGCGACGGCTGTCCAACCGATTCGATCAAAATCGCCGATTCTCCGTTTAATATGTAATTTTACGTGAGAATTAAGAGCTCTTCCCTGGCCAATGCGCCTAGGGGAAGGGCTTTTTTGCGTTTCAAGCCTGTGCTGCGAAGATTAAACCATATTTTAGACAAAATCCAACAAAAAACCGATGGCCTGCGCTATAATAGATACCGAAATGGAATCATTTACATAGGGTGGCGGGATTAGCGTTGAAGGATCGGATTAAAAAAATCGCATTCGTGCTCAATGCGCTGTTGCTTATCGTAATTTACTTTATCTATCATTCCGGTTCCTTGCAGCCGATCAACCACCTGCTTCTCGATTACAATATGAAGCAAGCGGCGGATCATACTCCCGATTCAAGAATCGTCATGGTCGCGATCGACGATACCTCCCTTGCGGAGCTGGGCAGGTTCCCGTGGGACCGTGCGGTCTATGCGCCATTTCTAGCTAACCTCAACACTGAAGGCAATCTGCCCAAAGCCATCGCGTTCGATATTATTTTCAGCGAAGCTAGCGACAATCCCGATAGCGATATGGCCTTCGCGGAGGCTCTAGCAAGCTATCCCAACGTGATTTTGCCTGTAACAGGCATTATGGGAGACCTCTTCAGCACCTCCGTCGCGAAGAAGGACGAATACATTCAAGCGCAAGCCGTAGCCAAGCCTTATGAGTTGTTCGCGGAGCTGACGCAGCAAGCTCATATTAACCGGGTAGTGAGCAAGGATAGCCTCATTCGCCAAACCTGGCTGAACATTCAGGGCCCGCAAGGCGAGATCATTCCTTCCTTGGCATGGAAAGCGGCCGAGATGGCCGGGGCCGATCTGAGCGCATACGCGGATCTCACCGATCCGGCCAAAACCGGCGAGCCGGTGGCCAAGAATACAATCACCATCGACTACCAGCTCACGACGGACGATTTCTTGACTGTCTCGTTCGTGGATGTATTGAACGGGGCGCTACCGCCGGATTTGTTCAAGGATGCCATCGTATTCGTCGGGTTTACGGCGGTCGGGCTGGCCAGCGACGGCGGACAGGATACCGGCGCTTCTCCAATCGAGAAGAACTTCAAGCTGATGTACGCTCATGCGAATATCGTGAACCAGCTCCTGGAGGGCACGAAGGTGTCTTTCCTGCCGAACGGAGCGGAACTGGCGATGACGTTCCTTCTATTTATGCTATTCGTCCTGCTGCCGTGGAGACTGAAGAACGTCTACTCCATTCTGGTTTTCCTCGCGGTATTAGCGGGCTTGTTATATGGACAGTACGCTTTGTATCAGACCAACGCTCTTCATTCCAATGTCGTCTATGCCATGTTGGCCATCATTCTGGCGTACTTGGCGAACGTCTCGCTCAAGTCGTATATGGACAGCGTTCAGAAGAGCTTCGTCACCCGCCAATTCGGACGTTACATCTCGCCGGATCTCGTTAAGCAAATCGTGGCTCAGCATATCGAGATTAAGCTGGGAGGCGATCTCAAGCGAATTACGATCTTGTTCCTCGACATTCGCGGCTTTACGCCGTTGTCCGAGAAGCTGGCGCCTTCGGAGCTCGTCGATACGCTGAACACGATGTTTAACATGATAACCGAGACGACGCTGCGGAATTCCGGGACGATAGACAAGTTTATCGGGGATGCGGCTATGATTCTCTTTAATGCGCCGCTGGATGTGGAAGAGCATGAAAGAATGGCGGTCAAGACCGCCTTCGAGATTCAGCAAGGGATGAAGAAAATTCGCGATGAAATTATGGACAAGTATCAGTGCGAGGTTAATGTCGGCATAGGCATTCATACCGGGAACGTCGTCGTCGGCAATATCGGCTCCTACCTGAGGGTCGATTATACGGCAATCGGGGATAACGTCAATATTGCCGCAAGGATCGAGTCGCAGACCTTGAAGGGCCAGGTCCATGTCTCGCAGGAGGTTTACGACGCAACGAAAGCCTTCTTCTTGTATGACGAAGGAGAAGAGCGCATGTTCAAAGGAAAGTCGCTTCCGATCCGGGTGTATGAGGTGCTTGGCATGATCGAATAACGCGGTCATCGCACGCAAATTCTCTATTATTCTAGCCTTAGCTGCTATACAATTTCTGAACAATACGAGAGGGGAACATCCGCAATGAGAAAGCTGGTCGCTTACGTGCTAGGAGTCTTGTTAATCGCTATCCCGCTGCTGGGCAGTCTGGCGCAGGAGGCATCCGCAGCTTCATCCCGGGTTGCCGTGATCAAGGAGCTCAAAGGCACGGTGAAGGTCAAGAAATCCGGTGGAGCCAAGGAATTCACGGCATTCGCCAAAATGAGCCTGAACGAAGGAGATGTGCTGGCCGTCGGAGCGGACAGCTCCGCCGTTCTGCAATTCGCCAATGGAGCTTCGGAGGACGACCAGATGACGGCGGGCGCGAATACGACGCTGACCTTCTCCAAGCTGAGCGATTCCAAAGGGACGACGACCAAAGTCAGCATGCTGAGCGGGTCCGTATGGTCGACGGTCAAGTCGATCAAGAACAAGGAGGACCAATTCACGCTCGACACGCCGACGGCGATCATGGGCGTGCGGGGCACGAATCTGTACGTATCCGTGGATCCTGCCACCGGGAACGCCAAATTCATGATTGCCTCGGGCGTCGGCCAGATTATGCCGAAGAACGACGCTCAACCTCCTGTTGACGTCTTTTTGTATCCGAACCAACAGGTTACGATCGACGACCGGGATCGGACGGACGAGTTTCCCGATGAAGTCATTGTATTGGATATCGAGGACTTGATTTCGGGCCTGTCGCCAAGAGTCATTGAAGCGATGATCGAGTCCAAAGAACGGATTGACGGGGAAAACCAGGAGCTATTGAATAAAATCAAACAACAGCTGACAGCGGGGGAGGGGATTCCATCTCTGGGCGTTCAGAATGAGAAGGACCTCGACCGCTTGATGAACAATCTGGACTTCGTCATTGCGGGCATCGTTAAAGCGGCCATTCAGAAGGGCGTTGTGAACAAGAGCGAGATCGAGAAGAAAGTGGAAGAAGCCAACCGCGAGCTAACGAAGAAGATCGATCTGGATAAGAACGCTCAGCAGCAGTTAACGGACGCGGAGAAGCAAAAGCAAGAGCAAATGAAGAAGCTTCAGCAGGAGAAATCCGCTCAGGCTCTCAAGGAGAAACAGGAGGCGCTGCAGAGGCAGCAGGCGGAGTTGCTCAAGCAGCTGGAGGAAACCCGCAAGAAGCAGGCGGAAGCCAACAATAAGGCGCTCGAAGAGGCTAAGAAAAAAGCCAAGGAAGCATATGAGAGCAAGCTTTCGGAATCGGAGAAGAAAAGATTCGAAGAGGACAGCAAGAAGCGGGCTGAAGAACTGAAGAACCAGTCGCCTTCTCCAAGCCCGACTACAGGCGGGGGCGGAGGAGGAAGCAATTCCGGACCGAATACGCCTCCCACCGGAGAAATCGCTCCGTTCGGTTTGTATTTCAATAGCGTAGGCTCGAATTCCCCCGTCCAGAAGACTTTCACCTACACCTCGACGCAATCGAATTACGCTTTCTCGGTGAAGGACGATGTTGATTTCTCGCTGATCAAGCGGAATGAGGTCTCGGGTAAGGAAGTCGTTTCCGTCAAATACAAGTCGATCTCCGAAAACGGCGAAGATGAGATGTCGGAATATGATAACGTCTATTTTCACGAGGGGTATGGCGGCTACTTAGTCCCATTGACAGCCGGGAGGACGCATATCGCGATTCAAGCCGTAAGCCTCCAACCGGGTACGCAATCCATCGGATCCGGCGAAGGCTCGGGGCAGGGATCGTATACCTACGAGCTTACGATTGACAAATCGGCAAGCCCAGAGGGATTAACCGCCTGGAGCGTATGGGTGCCTCAGGACGAGACCGAAATGTTCTGGGAAATTACCGGTACGGACAAATATGCGATGGATCTTAACGAATGGTACCCGGATGTCGCCGTTGCCGCGTTGGATCTGAGTTTGGAATTCGCCGCGAACATTACGAAGGCAGAGCTGTCTTATACGCCTGCGAATGCTCAGACGCTACGCACAGTGACTTGGACGGCCAGCGGCTCGCAGACGATCACGGAGCTTCAAGAAGGCTTCAACAAGCTCACCTTGAAGCTGTACTCGGGCTCTAATCTGAAATCTACGAAAGAGCTCTGGATCGCCAACGGATTCAGCGAAGTGGACGAGTATAATCCGTTCGATATCAAGACGGGTCAGGGCATTGCGGTGGCGTATCAGAATCGTTATGAAGACAATTATGCCGAATTGATCGCCTACGTCGGCGAGGAAGTCTCCCGTATTTCTATCGAAGCCAAGCCGAGTTCGATGCTTCGCATCCAGACGGTCAGGGAGGATAGGCAATCGTACTCCGGCAGCAATGGGAAATTCGACATCGATCTGGGCGCCGAAAATACTGTCTTGAACGTGACTGCCAAAAACGTCGCCGGATTGGGCGAAGAATATGACTACAGCTTGCTAATCGTTCGCGTTCCGACCGGGATCAACAGCTGGAAGGTTACTGAAGAGGATTGGGAGCAAGCTCCTCAACGAGCTTCGACGCCACGCAGGTATTATTTCGATGTTTACAGCGGGACGAATTCCGTTCGGCTGGAGGTTGAACAGACTGCCGGCAATCTGTTTCAGTTGACCAGGAACGGTCAGCCCGTCACTCCGGATAGCAATGGGGATTACATGCTCGACAATCTTCTCGCCGGGATAAATCTGTACGAGTTCAGCATTACGTCCGGCAACGCCACTACGAATTACGAGCTGATCGTGGAGAAGTACGGCGATTCCCAGGCTAGCCTGCTGCGCATTGACAACGGCTATGCGGAAAACGACCCTAACAATGACGCGCAGAACGTGACGATCACGACGATCCTGTCGCAGGCTTATCTTACTGTCGGTACGGACCCTCGATTCGTCAAGCTGGAGCAGAACGGCGTCTTGATTGCGGCTGAAGGAGACCGCTTTCCTTTGGAGCTTCAAGAGGGCGCTAACGCTTACGTCGTGACGATTACGCATCCAATCACGAAGGAAGAGGAAGTCATTCAGCTCACGATTGTCAAATTTTACGGACCGGCATAATTCAAGATTATAGAAGGAGCTACAAACAGGATGATTAGACTTTCCCGACGTATTGGCGCGGCATCAGCCGCATTCTCCTTGCTGTTCGCTGCTCCCTCTCTCGCTTCGGCGGCGAGCGGGGAATGGACTTCTTCTCCGAGGCTATTCGAGGTTCGCACGTTGGCGGGGCAGCCCGAGCAAGGAAACGCTGACGGTTCTCTCAAGACTGCGACCTTCTATCACCCGTATTCGACGGTTGCCTTGCCGGATGGCAAATTGCTTGTGGCGGACTCCGCCAATCATCTTCTAAGAGTCGTGACGGCGGATAAGGTAACCACTTATTCGGGATTATATTTGGGAGAGAACGAGTCCAGCCAGCCGCTTGGCGCTTATCGCGACGATGTGTTGGCCAAAGCCGCTTTCGATAGGCCTTCTGGTTTGTCCGTCGATCCCCAAGGCAACGTGTATGTAGCCGATTCCGCCAATCATGCCATTCGCAAAATCAGTCCAGACGGCAAGGTGTCCACATTAGCCGGGAATGGACTGCTTGGCTCCAGCGACGGCACAGGCGGCCAAGCCGCCTTCTACAATCCATCCGACGTAGCCGTGGACAGTCAAGGCAATGTGTATGTGGCCGATACGCTGAATCATACGATCCGCAAGATTGCAACGGACGGGAAGGTTACGACCGTTACCGCGCCGTCGACCCGGATCATTGAATATGTGGCGGGAGCGGTCGAAGAAGCAGGAGATTATCAAGACGGTCCGCTCGCTTCCGCGAAGTTCAACGAACCGAGCGGCTTGGTCATCGACGCGCAAGATAACTTGTACGTCAGCGACCGTGGCAATCAGAGAATTCGCTATATTAATTTTACTTCAGGTCAAGTCTCTACCGTTGCGGGCGGAGGCGGCTATGCCGACTCCAATGCGTATTTCGTGTCAGGAGGCTACGTAGACGGCCCAGCGACGCAAGCCCGGTTTAACGCACCGGAGGGATTATCACTCACTGACGATGGGGCTCTGGTCATTGCCGACAGCTTAAATCATGCCATTCGCCTATTAAAGAACGGCAAGGTGTCTACGCTGGCGGGGGTGCCAGGTGAGCCCGGCCAGAGCGGCGGAGTCCCGTCGGCTGCCCAGTTTAATCATCCGACGGACGTTACGGTGCTTAAGGACGGCCGTCTCGTCATCGCAGACGAATACGGGAACAAGCTTCGCGTTCTGCAGCCTTATGCGAAGCCGGCTTCCTTGCCGTCGCAGCAAGGTGCTTCGGTGCTGTATAACGGTTCCCTTGTTCCTTCGGACGTTCCTGCGCAGTTGAAAGGGAACGCCGTTCTCCTTCCGCTGCGTGCGGTCGGCCAGGCTCTGGGCTTCAAGGTCGGCTACGACAAGACGACGGGAAAAGCCTTGCTGACCCGTGGAGACACGGTCTATGCCATCTCTGCCGATGACCGAAGCGTCACGAAAACCGTCGCAGGGAAGAGCACGCGGCTTGAGCTTAACGCCATGACAACCGTAATCGATGGCCGTTTGTTCATTCCCGTAAGATTTTTCGCCGATGAAAGCGGCCTGGATATTCAGTGGGATTCCACAGCCAGAGCCGTAGTGATCCGGAGCAAGACATTCTAAGAAATCTGCATCAACGCGAAGCGAAGATGGCGTCGGGCAGGTCGGATCGGAGAGAAGCTATTCTCCTGAGCCCGACCTGTTTGCTTGAACGCTGTCCCGTTGAGATCGCTTTCCAAGGGGCGGAACGAATGGAAAGATGCCTCTATTAGTTGAACTGATTAAACCTATAAGATGATTCTAATTGACCATATTGGCCCGCTATGTTAGGTTCTATAGAGGTAAAATGATTAATGAACCGTGAATACTAGGAATTGAACAACAAGCAGAAGCGCGAGAGGTGGATATCGTTGGTCCTTCAAGTTACGAGTAGTCCTTTCGATCAAGAGCAGGTTGAGCTGCTGAATCGATTGTTGCCCCGCTTAACGGAATCGCAGCGGTCTTGGTTATGTGGTTATTTAACGGCTTACCCCGGAGCGGGTGCAGGTGCAGGTACGGTCGTTCCCGCAGCAGCGGGCTCCGTCCCGCAGGCGGCCGCAGCGCCCGCGGCGCCAAGAGAAGCGACCGTACTGTTCGGATCGCAGACCGGCAACAGCAGCAAGCTGGCGAAGAAGCTGTCCAAGAGGCTGGAAGATCAGGGCGTGCAGGTCACGCTGGCTTCGATGAACGATTTCAAGGCGAATACGCTCAAGAACGTTCAAAATTTGCTGATCGTGGTCAGTACGCATGGCGAAGGAGAACCGCCTGACAGCGCGATCGCTTTCCATGAATTTGTTCGCGGCAAGAGAGCGCCTCGTCTGGAGACGCTTCGTTATTCCGTTCTTGCGCTCGGAGATACCTCTTACGAGTTTTTCTGCCAGACGGGCAAGGATTTCGATCTGCGTCTGGAGGAGCTGGGCGGCCAACGCCTCGCCCCGCGCGTCGATTGCGACGTCGACTTCGAGGAGTCCGCTGAAGAGTGGATGAATCAGGTGCTGGCTGCGCTGAGCGCTCCTGCGGCAGGCTCTGCGGCGGCGGGATCGCCTGCCGTCTCTGCCGGAGAAGACATCGAATCTGAGTTTTCCCGATCCAATCCGTTCGCGGCCGAGGTGCTGGAGAACTTGAACCTGAACGGCCGAGGCTCCGATAGGGAGACACGGCATGTGGAGATTTCCCTGGAGGGCTCCAATCTGCAATATGAGCCCGGCGATAGTCTTGGGGTTTACCCGGAGAACGATCCGAGCCTCATCGCAGCCTTGATCGAAGCGATGGGCTGGTCGCCCGACGAGCCGGTCACCGTGAACAAAAACGGGGACAAGCGTCCGCTTGGCGAAGCGCTGCTGCGCCACTTCGAGATTACGGTTCTGACGAAGCCGCTGCTGGAGCAAGCGGCAAAGCTCTCCTCGGATAACGGACTTGGAGAATTGCTTCAGGCGGGACGCGAACAAGAGCTTAGAGCTTACCTGTCGGATCGAGACCTGCTCGATCTCGTGAGCGACTACGGCTTCAAGGGCGTTCCGGCGGGCAACTTCACGGCGATTCTGCGCAAGCTGCCGCCGCGCTTGTATTCCATCTCCAGCAGTCCGAAGGCGTTCCCGGACGAAGTGCATCTTACGGTGCGCGCGGTACGCTACGAGGCGCGAGGTCGCGCGAGGAATGGAGTATGCTCCGTTCATCTCTCCGAGCGCACGGAGATCGGCGACAAGCTGCCGGTGTTCATTCAGCGCAACGACAACTTTAAGCTTCCCGACAACCCGGAGGCGCCGATTATCATGATCGGGCCAGGCACGGGCGTCGCTCCTTTTCGGGCCTTCCTCGGCGAGCGCGAAGAGACGGGGGCGGCGGGGAAATCCTGGCTCTTCTACGGTGACCAGCATTTCTCCACGGACTTCCTCTACCAGATCGAATGGCAGCGTTGGCTGAAGGACGGCGTATTGTCGCGTCTGGATGTCGCCTTCTCCCGCGACACGGATCAGAAGGTGTATGTGCAGCATCGCATGCAGGAAAACCGGCAGGAGCTCTATCGTTGGCTGCAGGAAGGCGCCTATGTCTACGTATGCGGCGACGAGAAGAAAATGGCGCACGACGTTCATACGACGCTGCTGGACATTATTGCTCAGGAAGGCGGCATGTCGCCTGAAGCGGCGGCCGACTATGTGGCGGGAATGCAACAGCAGAAGCGTTATCAAAGAGACGTGTACTAGAAGCGGTCCCGCAGATCGCGAGAGGAGACAAACCGATGTCCGAAAACAACCTACTATCTCCGAACAGCGCGCCTCACAGCGACGTTGAGGATATAAAGATCAGAAGTAACTATTTGCGCGGAAAGCTGGCGGAGACGCTGCTTGATCGGGTTACCGGGTCGATCACGGAAGACGAGAACCGCTTGATGAAATTCCACGGCAGCTACATGCAGGACGACCGCGACCTGCGCAACGAACGGCAGAAGCAGAAGCTGGAGCCTGCGTATCAATTCATGCTGCGCATTCGCGCTCCCGGAGGCGTCGTCACGCCGGACCAATGGCTGATGATGGATCGAATCGCCCATCAGTACGCCAACGGTTCGATTCGGCTTACGACCCGCCAGTCCATACAGCTTCATGGGATTATCAAATGGAACATGAAGAGCACGATCCAGGAGATCAACGATTCGCTGTTGACCACATTGGCGGCTTGCGGCGACGTGAACCGGAATGTCATGGCCAGCCCGAACCCGTATCAATCGGAAGTGCATGCCGAAGTATTCGAATGGGCTGCCAAGCTTAGCAAGCATCTGGAGCCGCAGACGAACGCCTATCACGAAATCTGGCTCGACGGCGAGAAAGTGCTGGACAGCAAAGACGGAGACGGCGAGCAGGAGCCGATCTACGGTCCTGTGTATCTGCCGCGCAAGTTCAAGATTGGTCTGGCTGTGCCGCCTACGAACGATGTAGATGTGTTTTCCCAGGACTTGGGGTACATCGCCATTCTGAAGGACGGCAAGTTGGAAGGCTTTAACGTCACCGTCGGCGGCGGCATGGGCATGACGCACGGGGATACGAAGACGTATCCTCAAGTGGCTCGGGTCATCGGCTTCTGCAAGCCGGAGCAGGTGGTCGACGTCGCCGAGAAGACGGTTACCATTCAGCGTGATTACGGCGACCGTGCAGTCCGCAAGCATGCAAGATTCAAGTACACGATCGACGATCGGGGACTTGACTGGTTTGTTCAGGAGCTGAGCGCCAGAATGGGCTGGAAGCTGGAGGAGGCACGTCCGTTCTCCTTCGATCACAACGGCGATCGCAACGGCTGGGTGAAAGGGATTAACGGCAAGTGGCACTTTACGCTGTTCATTCAGAACGGCAGAATCAAGGACGAAGACGGTTATCCGCTCATGACCGGCCTGAGAGAGATTGCCAAAGTGCATACCGGGGATTTCCGGTTGACGCCGAATCAGAGTCTGATTATCGGTAACGTCAGCACGCAGAAGAAGAAGAAAATCGAGCAGCTGATCTCCCAATACGGACTGACCGACGGAATTCACTATTCCGCATTACGGAGAAATTCGATGGCATGCGTTGCGCTGCCTACATGCGGTCTGGCGATGGCCGAATCGGAGAGGTATTTGCCTAGCTTGCTGGAGAAGATCGAGCCAATGCTGGAAAATGCAGGCCTGCGCGACGACGACATTGTTATCCGCATGACCGGATGCCCGAACGGCTGCGCACGTCCTGCGCTGGCGGAAATCGCCTTTATCGGCAAGGCTCCGGGCAAATACAACATGTATCTGGGCGGCGGCTTCGCCGGCCAGCGTCTGAACAAGCTGTACAAGGAGAATATCGGCGAGAAAGAAATTCTCGATTCGTTGTCGCCCATAATTTCGCAATATGCGAAAGACCGCCACGAAGGCGAGCATTTTGGAGATTTCGTTATTCGGGCCGGGCACGTGAAGGAAGTATTGTCCGGTCAGGATTTTCATTCCTAGAAGATAGATCGGGAGCGCGCGAATTTTCGTGCGCTTCTTTTCTTTTGTCCCTATAGAAAGCAAAGGCAGATTCCGATAATAAGTAAGATAAGCGAGCATAGACGGAGGTGAACGGCTTGAGCAAAGAATCTCGCATTGACGAACAGATCCAGCACTTCTACGACAACGTTCCCAATGTCGGAGACGCCTTACCGCTCAAGGAGTACCTTCTTAAGCATGAGGACAGCCGTATGGCTTGGTATTTGCTAGGCAAGGAATACGAAGGCAAGGGAGACACGGCGAAAGCGACGTATTGCTTCGCCCAAGCGGGAGAAATCTACGAGGCGTTCGAATCGAAGCCCGCGCCTCAGCTTCCCGAAGCAAAGCCGAAGAAGAAGAGCGGATGGAAGAAATGGACGCTGGCGCTGCTGCTGCCGCTGCTACTGATCGGCGGAGCGGCGATAGCCGTGAACGAGCTGATGCCGGATCGCGAAGACCCTGCTGCGGAAGTCCCGCCTGAGGGCTCGGCGTCAGCTACTCCGTCTGCGAGCGCAAGCGCTTCCCCGAAGCCGACTCCGAGCAGCAAGCCTGCCCCATTGCCTTCGAACGTCATTCCTCCGGATCAGATTGCCGGGGCTCCAGGGCCGAACGGCCCGGGAGAGGGCGTGCTGGGGGGGCTGCTTACGCAGAAGCCGTCCCGGCAGCCGCGTCTGCTGATCGCTGCGCCGCAGCTCGGCAAATGGAACGATTGGGTGAAGAGCGGCAAGCCCGTAGCGACCGTAGCTTCCGACCGTGAGACCGGAACCGCTGGCGTGCAGTGGTTCGATCCGAAATGGTGCGATTGCAAGCCCGCCGATGCGAACTCCAACGAAGTCAAGCTGGCGGCCAGACTGGTGGAGAGCTGGAAGCCGATGCAGGAGGAGAAGCTTGCGCTTCGCTCGGCGATGGTTCGCTATAAGGAGATGACGGGCAGCTGGCCGTCTAGTCCGGGGGCGATGGCCGCCGATTATCCGTCGAACGTGATGTCCGGCTGGTCGGAAAACATGACGCCATGGTTCGATGAGCTGAAGGCGGCGCTGGAGGACAAGACGGACGGCAAAATACCGCGGACGGTCGGATGGCCGGAACGCAACGGGCCCGATACAGGACACGGGACGCCTTCCGGCACGTTGTCCCCGCTCGCGAATCAGCCGCTGGAGATCATCGTCGACAAGAGCAACCATCGTCTGGCGATCGTTAGCGGCGACGTGATCTTGCGCAATTACGCGGTCGGCTTGGGCGGAAGCAAGACGCCGGAGGGCGAGTTCGTCATTACGGAGAAGGTGAAGGATCCGAACGGCGGCAAAGGCGCGTACGGAAGCAGAGGGATGACGCTGTCGGACGGCCGTTACGGCATTCATGGAACGGACGAGCCGAATAGCATAGGGAAGGACGAATCTCTGGGCTGCGTTCGAATGAAAAAGGAAGACATCGAGGAGCTGTACGATCTTGTGCCGATGGGAACGCCAGTCACCATAGCAAAAGGAGGCTTGCCTTCGGAACTGCGCGCACCGCAGCAGCGATTCAAGCTGCCGAGCACGCAGAACGAGACAAACCCCCGCAAAGTGTATGATTGGTTAGGCTAACGCTGCCCGATGCTAGATGTCCAGCGACAGAAGCACCGCCATGACCACGATAATCAGGCCAAGAGCCACCCCTATCCAAATAATCGCCTTCTTGTTTACTTGTTCCTTTTCTTTCGGGCGTGAGGTGATGGGTGGTTTCTTTTTGGCTGTGCTCATGAATATCAACCTTTCTATCCTATAATTCGGAAACTCCCTCTATTGTAATCGTTTTCCTGATAAATTGCCAGACAAGCCTGCTCGGGCGTAGGCCGCCGCTTTGCTTCGTTTCCTGCTCGGGGAGGCGCCAAGGTAGGCAGGTTGCGCTTTTCTTTTGCCCTTGAAAAGGCTACACTTGATACTAATAGGGATTTATTGACTTGCACGGATTTCGCGAAAGGGTGTCGAATTCATTCATGTACAAATTAATCAAACCTCTGCTCTTCAAAATGGACCCGGAAGCCGCGCATCACTTGACCATTCACGGCTTGGGCACGGCGACGAAGGTTCCCGGAATTCCTTCGCTGCTGTCCGCTGTATGGGGCACGAAGGCTTCCCCGGAGCTTGCCGTGGACTTGTTCGGATTGCACTTTCGGCATCCCGTCGGCCTGGCGGCCGGCCTGGACAAGAATGCGAGAGCGGTGTCGGGCTTCTCCAGAATCGGCTTGTCCTTCATCGAGGTCGGAACGGTAACGCCGAAGGGGCAAGCGGGCAATGATCAGCCTCGTCTGTTCCGGCTTCCGCCGGACGAAGCGCTGATCAACCGGATGGGCTTTAACAATGAAGGAGCGGACGCAATGGCGGAGAGGCTTGCCAAGCTGTCCCGGCGTATCGTGCCGCTGGCTGTGAATATCGGCAAAAATAAGGTCACACCGAACGAGAAGGCGGCCGACGACTATCGGGCTTGCATTCGGACGCTGTTTCCTTACGGGGATTTCTTCGTAGTCAATATCAGCTCCCCGAATACGCCGGACCTGCGCGCGCTGCAGCACGGCGACGAGCTAAGACACCTTCTGGACGCGGTTAAGGACGAGATGGGCAAGCAGGCGGAGCGTCATGGGGAATTGCCGAAACCGATTCTCGTCAAGATCGCGCCCGATAATACGCAGGAGCAATTGGGCTATATGGCAGAAGCCATTCAACTAAGCGGCATGTCGGGAATCATCGCGACCAATACGACGATCGGCCGCGACGGCTTGACGCACCGCAACGCGGGAGAGACCGGAGGGCTGAGCGGCCGTCCGCTGACTCATCGGTCAACGGAAGTGATTCGCGAGCTGTATAAGCTGACGCAGGGCAAGCTGCCGATCATCGGCTCGGGAGGAATCTTCACGGCGGATGACGCCTACGAGAAGATTCTGGCCGGCGCCAGTCTTGTCGAGGTGTATACATCATTGATCTACAAGGGGCCGGTCGTCGTCAAGCAAATTCACAAGGGCTTGCTTGCACGGCTTAAGCAGGATGGCTTCACCCGGATAACGCAAGCGGTAGGAGCGGGCGTTCGTTAGGAGGAATGTCGATGGACGGAATGGATTGGGGGAAGTTCCTGCTTCCCTACAAGCAAGCCGTAGAGGAACTGAAAGTCAAATTTAAGTCGCTTCGTTCCGAATTGAAGGCCAGGGACGAATATGCCCCGATCGAATTTGTCACCGGCCGGGTCAAACGGGTATCCAGCATTCTGGAGAAGTCGCGGATGCTGTCGGTTCCGATGGATCGCCTTGAGACGGGAATCGAAGACATCGCGGGCATCCGAATCATGTGTCAGTTCGTGGACGATATCTATCGCGTAGCGGAGATGATTCGCAAGCGCAAGGATCTGACGCTGGTCTACGAGAAGGACTATATTACGAACTACAAGGAAAGCGGCTATCGGAGCTATCACCTGATCGTGGAATACCCTGTTCAGACCTCGCTCGGCTCCAAGCCCGTGCTGGCGGAAATTCAGATTCGCACGCTGGCGATGAATTTCTGGGCTACGATCGAGCATTCGCTGAACTACAAATACCGGGACCAGCTGCCGGCTCACGTGAAGGAACGGCTGCGCAGCGCGGCCGAGGCGGCGTTTTCCCTCGATAACGAAATGTCGAGCATTCGTCAGGAGATCGTAGACGCCCAGCAGGATTTTGAGGAGAGCTCGATCATCGTCCGCCGTGTGCTGAATCAAATCCAGGAGCTTTATTATTTCCGCAGAGTCAGAGAGGCGGCGCAATTCCAGCGCAGATTCAACGAGCTATGGGAGCAAGACGACATCTGGGGACTGAAGGAGCTGTCGCTGGAGGTTCAAGCGGCGCTCGCCCGAGCTGGCAAAGGCGGGAACGGATAGTCCGGAGAGAGACGAGATGGAATCTCCCGATTAGCTCGGAGGAAGCAAATACGTGCCAGCGCGGACTGAGATTGTCGAAAGCGGCGATTAGCGCCGTCCAATAGCAAAAGGAAGCCTCTTGCGCGTAAGCGGCAAGAGGCTTTCCGGTTCAAGCGTTCGGATTGAAATTGTCTTCGATGAGCTGATTGATCTGTTCGGGCGTTTTGCCTTGCTTGCTCCATTCCTCGATCTTGACCAGCTCCTCCGTGCAGATGCCGCATTGGCCGCTGTGATCGGTCCAGGTGACGCCCGTTTCGTCTTGGTCGGCGACGTAGCAGCGCAGCAGGGAAGCGTGCGGGTCGTCCTCATACTCCATGCAGCCGCAGTAGCACTTCACGGTTTTTAGAATATCCTCGTATTTGCCTACGATGGAGTAGAGGTGCTTGGTACGGCCCGAGTAGTTGGAGAGGAAGGAGGGCATGTCCGAGTAGGAGGCTTCCTTCTCCCAGTTCTCATTGCCATGGCGATGCGGCTCGCTGTTCGAGGCGCCGCCCCCGCATGCGACCAGTAAGATGCCGCCGGCCAGAAGCGCGGAAGGCAGCGCCAGCAGCCACTTGCCGTTCATCAGTCGTTCCCCTCGGGCTTGTGCTTGTCGAAAAATTGCTTGAAGTCGTCCAGCGCATATCCTTCCGTCGACTCGGACTCCTTAAGCCCGCCTTGCATTCTGTCGCTTTCTACTCCGTCCTTGTAATAGACAAGCGTTGGCGTAGCGTCGATATTCATTTTACCGAAATAGTCCTCGAATTCCCGCAGATTGAATTGATGCAGGTTAATGCCAAGCTCGTCCGCGAGCGGCTTAAGCTGAGGCGTCGTCTTCTTGCAGTGCGGGCAATCGGAAGCGAAGTAATAGACGAAGAAGCTTTCCTTGTCGGCGATCTTCTTGTTCAGCACGTCCGGGAGCAGGATGTTGTTGTAGTTAGGATCGTCCAGCAGAGCGCGGGTGGCCGGGTACAGCTTGTCCGCAGGCTTGCCGTATACGGTGTCGGGCTGCATGTTCTTGAGCACAACGAGTCCGACGATCAATACGGCGAGAATACCGAAAAAAATCGATAGCTTTTTGGCAGTCATTAGTAAATCCCCCAGTTTAAATAGGTTTATGCTCAGAAAACATAGACAATTACCCCGAACTCTCTTACATTATACCTAATAAGTTTGTAGAGCAACAATGGTCAGAACGCATTGACATGAAACTGTCGCAATAGAAAGAAAGCAGGTTATCGCATGAAACAAACGATCAGGCTCGACAAAATGCTCGGAAACCTCGGTTACGGAACGCGCAGTGTCATCAAGCAGTGGATCAAACAGGGCGCAGTGGCCGTCAACGGCCGAACGGTCAAGGATCACGGGCTGCAGATCCGTCCCCTGGAGGACGAGGTTGCATTAAACGGAGAAATCATTCGCTACCGCGATACCGTCTATGTGCTTCTTCACAAGCCTGCAGGCGTCGTCTCCGCGACGGAGGATTTTCGGGATCGCACGGTGATCGACCTGCTTGGCGAGGACGTCAAGGTGCTGTCGCCTTTCCCTGTCGGCCGTCTCGATAAGGACACGGAAGGGCTGCTTCTCCTAACGAACGACGGCAAGCTGTCGCATGAGCTGCTGTCTCCTCGCAAGCATGTGCCGAAGACGTATCGGGCGCTTGTGGCCGGAGCAGTGGGCGTAGAGGACGTGGAAGCCTTCGGCCGGGGCGTTGAGCTGGATGATGGATACGTGACGATGCCGGCCCAATTGCACGTTCTCGCTTCCGCCCCGGCAGACGGACAGCCGCAAGCGGAGAAGCCTGAAGCTGCCGCGGAGCTGCTGGCGGCGATGAATTCCGCTGCTCAAGCCGGGAAGGCGAACGAGCAGGACACGCTCTGTTGGATCGAGCTGACGATTCACGAGGGGAAGTTTCATCAGGTGAAGCGAATGTTCGAGGCGGTCGGCAAGAAGGTACTGTATCTTCGCAGAGTCTCGATGGGGCCACTGCTGCTCGACCCGGCTCTGGCGCCTGGGGAATGGCGGGAGCTGACGGAGGATGAAGTGGATAGCCTGCGCAACTATCGGAAGGATGGTCAACCATGAACTACAGCATGATCGCTTTGGATGTAGACGGAACGCTGCTGGACGATCGTCATAAGATCACTCCGAGAGTGCGGGAAGCGGTGCTGTCGGCAGCGAATAAGGGCATCGAGATCGTCATCTGCACGGGACGGGGCACGACGAGCGCGCTGCCGGTGCTCAAGGAGCTTGGGCTGAAGGGCACGATGATCACTCATAACGGGGCGTCCGTCGTCGACAGCGAGACACGGGAAATCTTGCACGACACGGTCATCTCTCATGAGCTGGCTCTTCGTTACATTCAATATTTGAGAGAACAGAGCATCCACTTTGATATGAATACGGCCTTCGACCTGTTCGTGAATCATATCCGGGAAGAGGCGGCCACGATGTACAATCATCTGCAGGCGAAGCCGATTCTTCGGACTTTGGAGGAAGGAATGCCGGAGAGGCTGGTGAAATTGTCCGTTTTCGCCCCTAAGACCGTTCTGGATCAAGTCGAAGCGGATTGGCAAAGCTGGGGACCTCAGCTTCAGGCGATTCGCAGCGGGGATAATTTCATTGACGTGCAGCATCTGCAGGCGAGCAAAGGCCATGCGCTGGAAAGGCTTGCGGCGCTCAGGGGAATTCCCAGGGAACGGATTCTGGCCATGGGCAATTATTACAACGATATGGAAATGCTGATCTATGCGGGACGGGGAGTGGCGATGGCCAATTCGCCGGAAGAGGTGAAGGCGGCCGCCGACGAGGTCACCGTGTCCAACAACGAGGATGGCGTAGCGGTTGTGCTGGAGAGGCTTGTCTTGGCGTAATTAGGCAATGAGAGTAAAGCAGGGGCGATTCGGCGATAGATGCGGATCGCTCCTGTTCGTGCTGCGCGGAAAGCCCGATTGGGACGGCCGAAGCGCGAAAACAGAGCAAGCCGCATTCGGCTTGCTCCAAGCTTGGAATTACCGACAGGATAGACTTGGCTGGCTCATCTTGCCAGACTCAGTATCCCGCAGTCAAAACGATGACCAGCAGAATAAACAAGACCAGCACGAAGGCTGCCGATGCAAAGTGTCCTCCGACTGCACCAGACATGCAAATTCCTCCTTCATGGACAATAAGATTGGGGGATGCCGAAGCGGACTGCGATTCAGGCGCTATTCCTCACTTCGGTCTATATCTATTGTATGAAGGCGCAGGGCGGCGGATTGGACGCTTAACCAGCAGCGGCGATGATTTGGGTAGCTGCGGAAGCGGGGAATAGCCAGGGAAGGACAGTTACCGGAGAGAGAACAAAGGCCAGACCCCGCGAGAGGTCTGGCCTTGCAGCAGGAGAGCGGAGGTACGCCTCAGTAGCTTCGATCGTAATCGATCAAGTTGCGGGCGGGACGTCCGTACGCCAGATAGTGCTCCAGATTAGCGATAAACAGCTCGGAAAATTGCTCCTTGAAGCGGCTTGTCCAGCCGCCCATGTGGGGCGTCATAATGACATTGTCCAATCCCCACAGCGGATGGTCGGAAGGCAGCGGCTCCGTCTCGTATACGTCAAGCCCCGCCCCGGCAATCGTCCCTTCTGTAAGCGCGGCGACAAGGGCCGGCGTGTCGACGGAAGCCCCTCTGCCGAAGTTGAAGAACAAAGCTCCCGGCTTCATGCTTGCGAAGCGCGCCGCGTTAAAGAGATGATGGGTTTCGTCCGTATAGGGCAGCACGTTGACGACGAAGTCGCAGCGCGACAAGACGTTATCCAACTGTTCGATGCCATGCATCTCGTCGAACTCTTCATTCGCCCGCGCGCTGCGGCGAACGCCCAGCGCAGACATGCCGAACGCCCGCGAGAGACGGGCGATCTCCGTGCCGATCGTGCCGGCGCCGATAATGCCGATCGTGCTGCCGACAAGCCGGACATCCGGCTTGGTGAGCTTCCATTCCCGTCGGGTTTGCCGGCGGATAGCCAGATGAAGGTTGCGGGAGAAGGCGAGCAGCATGGCGAAGAAGGTTTCCGCCATCGGCGTCGGGTGAATTCCGCCCGCGCTGGTCAGCAGCACTCCGCGATCCTTAAGCTTTCCGAGCGGCATATGATCCACGCCGGCGGAATTGTTCTGCACCCAGCGCAATTGAACGGCGGAATCGAGCGCCCCTTCCATGGCGGAGTTCCAGCCGACGACGATCCGAGCGTTGCGATAATGCTCCTCGGCGATCGGGGTCTCGCTCTCGGACACAATCGTCCAATCGGGAAGAAGCTTTCTCATCCGCTCCATCGTATCGGCATTAAGCTTGCATAGCAGCAATAAGGTATTCATATCGCACACTCCTTGGCGGAATCAGCCTCCGCGTCGTTGTCTTGAGGAGCCTGAGCTCCCTTTTTTCAGATACGCATAATCGGTTACCCGGTTTTTGCCATTGGTCTTGCTGTAGTACATCGCCTGGTCCGCTTCCTTCATCAGGTGCTCCGCGGTGATGCCGGGGGACATCATGCTGTAGCCGACGCTGATGGTGACAATCGATTCCTTCTCGGTCCGGGAGCGAATGCTCTCGGCCGCTTGCGCGACGACCGAGGAGGAGCCGGCGACAAAGGCCACGAGCTCCTCCCCGCCGTATCTTCCGGCGAGTCCGTTGTTGTCCGTTTCCTCCATCAGCATGGCGGAAACCTGCTTCAGCACGCCGTCTGCCTTGTGATGGCCATGCGTATCGTTGAGCTTCTTGAAGTTGTCGATATCGCAGAAAATAGCGCCTACGGGCCGTCCCGTTTTCAGAATCTGATCAAGCCTGCTCATAAAGTACCTGCGGTTGTACAGATTCGTCAAGCCGTCCGTAATGGAGGAGCGATACACGGATTGCATAATTTCGACGACCCGTTCGAACAAGATGGCGAACAGAAGGATATAGTAGAAGACGGGGAGCAATCCCGCGATGGTCTTGAAAATCGAAACCTCAGGCGCCCAGTAGGTGGCGGAGATAACAGACAACTGCATCGTGAAGGCGATCCACAGGCTGGTCATGTATTTTCTCGGCTGGCCGATATGCGGCGCGAACATCAGCACGAACAAAGGACCGAGCAGCAGCAGATAGCCATCCAGCGCCGGAGTGGACCGAATGCCGCTCATCCACGAGCTTTCCGAAGCCGAGATGCCGGGCAGAAGGTCTCCGACGGCAATGAGCAAACCGCTGGCCATCAATCCGAAAAACCACAGCCGCGTGCGCGGACGGCGGCGATGGTAAAGCTCGAATATGGCAAAATGTATGACGATAAACGCATAGACCTGAAGGAGCTTCCCGATGAAGATCAGATAGGGCTCGGACGGCGTAAGCTCCAGCGAGATGGCCAGCTGCAGCAGGTGCTGAACCAGAATAAACGTCAAAGAGGTCAGCAGCGACCGATAGGCATGCCTGCGATTGCTGCTGTAGAGTCGATAAGACATGAACAGCATTAACGAGACGATGACGACGGCCATCGCCGAAGAAAATAACAGACCCAAATTATCCGGGGTAAGCGTAACCAGGAACATGTCCGACTCCTTTTAGGCAAGCATGTCAGCTTGCAGAACATATGTTTTCTAATATATCATATTTTTGAGAGACTATCTTCAAGATTGTCGGAAGTGAGGAGGAATCGCCCTTGAACATTTTGCAGGCGCTGTTTTTCCCCCCGGAGCAGCCGGGAGGCGTCTCGTCCATGGTTCCCTACATCGGGGAGAGGTTCCGCAAAATCGGCTGGGAGATGGAGCTGTTTTCGCTGCCGAAGCGCATCCGCAACAAAGGACACGACGAGATCGAGTTCGCGACGTTTGACTGGCGGCCTTATGCTGGCCACGCGATCATAGACAAGTATTTGCAAACCTACAAGGATTACGTATGGTGGGTGAAGCTTCGCCTTACCGGACAGCAATACGATCTGATCCACGCGCATCATCCGATCGCGGCATTGGCAATGAAGCAGGTGTACCCGAATACTCCCGTGCTGATGACGGTTCACTCCAGCTATGAGCGAGAGCTGATTCTCAACGGCAAGATCGCCGAGGGAGGCCCCGAGCATCGGTTTCTAACCGCGATCTACGGCGAGCTGGAGCACCAGACCAGTCAGTTGATGACTGTATCTAACTCTTTTGCTCATTATATCGGCACATACCTGAAAGAACCTAACAGCACAATCGTAATTCCGAACGGCTACGACGAAAAAAGATTCAAGCCGGTGCCGCATGAGAACGAGGTCGCGCAGCTTGTCACGGTATGCCGGCTCGTTCCCGCTAAAGGGCTCGATATTTTGCTGCAGGCCTGCGCCGAATTGCGGAAGAGGGACAGCAAATTCGTTCTGCATATTATCGGAGACGGTCCGATCCGCAAGGAGCTGGAGGAGCTTTCGCAGCGTCTCGGCATCTACGACGATACGATTTTCTACGGCTATATGCTTCACCCGGAGGAGCTGATGCCGTTTTTCGATATTTTCGTGCTTCCGTCGCGGGCGGAGGCGTTCGGATCTGTATTCGCGGAAGCGGCGCTTTGTCTGCTGGCCCTTGTCGGAACCGACGTCGGCGGCATCGCGGAGCAGATCGAGGACGGCATGAACGGGCTGCTTGTGCCCTCCGAGAATCCGGTCGCGCTGGCGAACGCGCTGGAGACGGTCATCAACGACCCGCATTTCCGTTACGAGATGGCGAGAGCGGGATGGAACAAGGCGAAGAAGACGTATTCGCTCAATCGGGTCATCAGCGAGCTGAAACGGATTTATTCTTCGTATGGCCCGCAGGGCGGGGACGAAACCGAACAGCGGGAGACGTGAGCGAAGTGGGCGTTCCTTTTACCTTTATCCATGCGGCGGATTTGCATCTGGACAGTCCGTTCAAGGGGCTGGCCAAAGCGCCCGCCGCCGTGCGCGACCGGCTTCGGGAGTCGACGTTCGCCGCCTTGGACGGCTTGTGCAGCCTTGCGGAGCGGGAGAAGGCCGATTTTGTCGTGCTGTCCGGCGATTTGTTCGATGCGGCGGATCGGTCGCTGCGCGCCCAGCTGAGATTGCAGCGAGCGCTTGGCGAGATGACGAAGCGCGGGACTCAGGTGTTCATTACGCATGGGAACCATGATCCCGAGAGCGGCCGTCAGGCCAAGCTGGATTGGCCGCCGGGCGTATTTGTCTTCGGCTCGTCGCAGGTGGATTGCTATGCCGCCCTAAGCCGGGACGGCGGCGAGATTATCGCCAACGTATACGGAATTTCCTATCCGACGCGCGTTGTCTCGGATAATCTGGCGCTCCGCTTCAAGAAACGGGAGGGGGCGCCTTTTCACATTGCGGTGCTGCATGCGAATGTGGACAGCAACCCCGCCCACGACAACTATGCTCCCTGCAGGCTGGACGAGCTGGCTTCTTCGGGGTTTGATTACTGGGCGTTAGGTCATGTCCACGATCGCCGGGTTCTGCGCGAATACCCCCATGTCGTCTACCCGGGCAATCTGCAAGGCCGGAGCGTCCGGGAGACGGGAAGCAAGGGAGCGTATGTCGTCGAGGTGAGCGGGACCGGCGTCGTGCAGCTGCGCTTTCAGGACATTGCCGATGTCCTCTGGCAGGAGCTTCCGGTATCGATTGAAGGCATGCGCCGGGAGCAGGAGCTTCAGGACCGAATGCTGGCCGTGCTGGAGGAAGCGCGGAGCGCTTCAGGCGGAAGGGCGACGTTAGCCAGAATCCGCCTGGTCGGACAAGGACCGCTCCATGCAAGCTTGCTGCAGAACGGCAGAGCGGACGAGTGGCTGGAAGGCTTGAGAGAGAGCGTTCATTCCCCGGAGGAAACGGAGGATTGGATCTGGCCTGAATCGCTGTCGGTTAGAACAGGCAGCCGGATGCAAGCGTTCGAGGAAGAGGGCTTTCTTGGCGATCTGGCGAGAAGGGGAAGCGAAGCGGCGAATTGCCCCGATACGGCGAAGGCGCTGCTGGAGGAAGCGACCGAGGAGCTGCGCAGGCAGCCGAAAATCCGCGAATGGCTGGATGGCAGGACGGATGAGGAGCGGGAGCAGTGGATTCGGCAGGCGCTGGAGCTCGCTGTCTCGCTTCTGCGCGAGGAGGAGGCCGATTAACGGCGCAGTATCGAGTGGAGGAAAACGCAGATGGATATCAGGGAGCTCCAGGTGGACGGATACGGGGCGCTTCACGATGCGAGGCTGGATTTTGGCGTACGCGGAGAGGAAGGTTCGCGTATCGTCGTTGTATACGGGCCGAACGAGGCGGGCAAGAGCACGCTTCTTCGGTTTGTTCGCAGCATGCTGTACGGTTTTCCTTCCCGCAAGGAGCCTGTGGAGCGCGGAGAGCCGGTATTCGGAGGGCGCCATGGCGGGCGTCTCGTGCTCGGAGACAAGTCGGGCCGGGAGTGGAGAATCGAGCGTCATGCCGAGCGCGGCGGGGAGCTGAGGCTGAGAGACGAGAGCGGGATGGAGCGAACGGTCGTGCAAGCCGAATGGGAGAAGCTGATGCTTGGCGGACTGTCGGAGAAAATGTTCCGGCAATTGTTCGCGGTCTCGCTTAACGAGCTGCACGAGCTGCGAACCTTGCAGGGCGAGGAGCTCGGCAATTTCTTGTACCATGCCGGAATGGCGGGCGGGCCGTCAATTGCGGCTGCGCGCCGTCGCATCGGGTCGGAGCTTGACCGGCTGTATCGTCCGCGCGGCTCGACCCAGGAAATCAATCGGCTGCTGAACCGCATCAAGGAGCACGAAACCGCGATTCGTCAAAGCCCCGACGGGATTCAGGCCTATCAAGAGGCGACGGAGGTGCTGGCGCGCACCGAAGCGGAGTTGGCCCGGACGGAAGAGCGATTGCCGGGGCTTCGCTCCGAGACGATCCGGCTTCAAGGAGCGCTTGAGCTGCGGGGATGGTGGTTGAAGCGGGAAGCGCTGCTGGCAGAGGCCGCAGACCTGCGCGAAGGCTTGGCTGATCCGTCTGCGCCGTTGCTGCCGGAAACCGCTGCGCGGCTATGGACGGACCTGCGGACTGCCCGGGACGAAAGCGCGGCGAGGCTGGCATCCGGACGAGCGTCGCTCGAAGCGCTTCAGCAGCGGCGGGACAAGCTCGTCTGGGAGGAGCGCTGGCTGGCATCCATGCCGGAGCTGGAGCGCCTGGAGGCGCAGCGCGAAGGAATCGCCGCAAAGCGGGAGGAGCGGGCCGAGCTGGAGGCGGAGCGAAGAATGCTGGACGAAGCGGTGCACGGCGCGTTGTCCAGCATCTCCGCCGAATGGGGAGAAGCGGAGCTGTCGGCGCTGGGCGGCATGGCGGCAGACAGGGAGCACATTCGCGAGCTGCGCCATAAGCTCGACGAGACGGAGCGGGCAGCGGCGGCGCTGCAAGTCGAGCAGCGCAGGCTGGATCGGCAGATGGAGGTGCTGCAAGCGGAGGAGCAGGCTCTGGCGGCCGAGCTTGAGTCCGCCCCCCGGCGGACGGCGGCCCGGGCGAGTGGCTTTGTCCCGCGGACGAAGACGGACTTGCTGCAAGCCTGGCACGCGGCGGAGGACGCTCGCAGAGAGTATGAGCGGTCCGGCGGAGGCGTCTTGGGAGCCGCTCGGCCTGCCGCGTCCCGCGCAAGCTCAAGGAAGCAGCCGCGCGGAGCCTTCTGGGGTCAGTTGGCGCTGGCTGGAATTGTCGCGCTTGCGGCGCTTGCGTGGCCATTGCTGTTCCGCGGAGAGGATGGCGTATCCGTCTCCGCGTTCCTCCTATCGGCGGCGCTGCTGCTCTTGTCGGCCTGCTTGGCTGCCTATGGCTGGCAGAAGCGGGGAAGGCTGACGCTGACCGCATCATCCGCAGAGCCCGTTTCCGCGGAACAGCGGACCGATTGGCAAGCTGCTCGCACGCGGGTAAACGAGCGGCTGCAGGAGCTGATCGCCGATTCGGAGGCTGCTGCGGCCGCCGCCGTATTTGCGCAAGGACCGGAGAGGTCCGGCGGGGAGCCCGGCAAGCCTGCATATGCTTCGGCTCGGGAGGTCGAGCCGGATACGGATGCGTGGTGGCGGCAGCTTCGCGAAGCGGTTCACGACCAGATCGCATGCTGGGAGGAGGCGGAACGCGGTGCGGCCAGAAGACAGGAGATGCTCGGCAGGATGCAGGAGCTGCGCAAGGAGCGGGAACTGATTCGCCGAGACGCCGACGGGCTGGCCGATCATCTCGCGCAACTGCGGGAGGAATGGTCCCAATGGCTGCGTGAGCGCAAGCTGCCCTCCCGGCTTACGCCGCAAGCCGCGCCCGAGCTGTTCGTGACGGCCGAGCGGGGTCAGGCTGCGCTTCGCCAGCGTCAACGAATTGCGGAGCGATGGAATGCGCTCGATAGCGCGATCTTGGCTTTCGATCAGGCAGCGGCTCGTCTGGCTGAGGCATTCCCGCTCCCGGCGAGTCTGCAAGGAGATGCATCCTTGGCTGTCCAATGGCTGTATCGGGAAGCGGCGAATCAATGGTCGGCTCGGGAAGAAGCCGAGGGACTCGATCAGACGATCCGGGTTGAAAGCTCTGCCGTTGAGATAGCGGCCGAGGAAGTCGACAAGCTTCTGAAGCGAATCGCCGGCATGCTCAAGGAAGCGGGAGTCGGCGAAGAATCGGAGATGGACGCGCGCCTTCTCGTCGATGAACGCTGCCGAGCGCTGCGCAAAGAGGCTCGCGAGATTCAGCTTCGACTGGAGTCGGGAAGGGACATGCAGGAGCAGGAGGCTTTGTACGGGCTGCTTGCTGGCCGGGACGAAGCCTTCCTCACGGCCCTTGCGGCCGAGCGCAGGGAAGAGCTGGCGACTGCGGAGGAGACGAAGTCAGAGCTGCTGGATCGTCGCGGACGGCTCGCTCAGGAGCTGGAGCGTCTGGGCAGGGAAGCCGAGCTCAAGGATCACAATCAGCAGCTTAGCGAGCTCAGGGGCCAGCTGGAAGGCTTGGCGGAGCGCTATGCGCTGCTGGCGATCGCGGATCGGCTGGTCGTCAAGACGAAAGCCGTGTATGAGGAGGAGAAGCAGCCGGAGGTGCTTCTGCGCGCTTCGGGCTACTTTCGTCAGATGACCGGAGGCGAGTATCTGCGCGTCGCTGCGCCCGGGGATTCCAAGGCGCTGCTGGCGGAGACGAAGGATCGGGTATGGCTGGACAGCCTCTATCTCAGCAGGGGCACCCAAGAGCAGCTGTATTTGTCTATGCGTTTTGCTCTGGGTGGAGCTGCTTCTCCCGATCAGCCGCTTCCCTTTCTGCTGGACGATCTGTTCGTCCACTTCGACGAGAAAAGACTGGTGCAGTCGCTGCCGGTGCTGGAGGAGATGGGGAAGGTACGGCAAGTGGTGCTGTTCACCTGTCATCGCCATGTGGCCGATGCCGTCCTGTCGGGCATTCCCGGCGCTCGCCTCGTCAGGCTGAAAGACGAGGCGGCGGTTTAGCTTCGGAGCTCGGCGGAAGCGCCTTGTCCCGGCTCATCAGGAACAGCCAGCCGAGGCTGAGCAAGCCGAACATCGGATACAAGGTGGAGAGCAAGGTGCCGAAGCCGAACTGTCCGGCGAGGAAGCAGAGCAGCAGCAGAGCGGCCGTCAGCATCCAGGGCGAGGCTTTCGTACGCTCATGCAGCTGCAGCGTCAACCCGTAGATGTCGGCGACAAGCGTCGTGAAGATTTCCATGAAGATCAGGAAGACATACACCCAGTGGAGCCAGGCGCCCAATTCCCTAGCGATTCCCCCCATCGGAATATCGAATTGGGCAATGCCGGGCATACGCGAGGATAAGGCGAAATGACCGGCAAGCAGCAAAGCTCCGATGCCGATGCCTCCGATCCACGCTCCCTTGCGCAGGATTCGGGCGTCTCCGATGGCCGCTCCGAGAGGAACGAGGACGGCTTGAGACATCGAGAGGTTGAATGCGGCGTACAGAAACGGAGACAGTCCGGCCGCCCATGGCGAGACCGCGTTAGGCGCGCGCAGCCATTGATCGGACAGCGGATTGCGCAAGGTCTCGATGACAAGAAAGGCCGAGAATCCGATCATTAAGGGGACGACAACCGTGTTGATCGTCAGAATCGCGCTCATCCCTTTGCGCAGCAGCAGGAAACAGGCGAACATCGTCACGAGCAGGCCTGTCTGGTAGCTGAGATTAAGATGCTCGGAGAAGACCGAACCCGCGCCTGCAAGCATAACCGCATTCACGCCGAGCAGGACGATCAGCATCAGATGACTGACCCAGCGCCCCGTATTTTCTCCGAACAAGTGCTTGTTAAGGTCCTCATAGGATCTAGCCTTCAGCTCTGCTGCCAAGAGCATGACTTTGGCTCCGATCCAGACGAAGAACAGGGTGGATATGATGATCAGATAAGCTCCCCAATGCCCGAAGCGGGTAAAAAACTGCAGCACTTCTTTGCCCGAGGCAAACCCCGCCCCAACGACGGTTCCGATAAAGACAAGCGCGACCTGGATGCTTTTGGCCCAGTGCTTCATTTCCGCAAAACCTCCCCCCATCACGACTCGTCCGTCCTTGTTTACTGTATGACAATAAGTGGACGGGCATGACTTCGGGAGCCTTAGCTGAGCTTTTGACGGGCAGTGAAGAGTCAGGAAAGAGGCATTCGGAGGGGAAGAGGGAGAGGGATGATAGGCAAAGCAAAACGCCTTCTTTCATTCGGACGCGTGCCGAGCGAAGGAAGGCGTTCTAAAGATCACCCTTAAGGAGCTTAAACGAAAGCACTTTTTGGTTATCGGGGTCGAGATCGATTTTCAGCCATCCGCCGGCGACTTCAACAGACAGAGCGTTCGTAAGCTCATCCGGCGAAAGGCCGAGCAGCTCTGCCGCTTGAGAGCCTTGCATGCCGTAAGACAGTCCACGAATGCCTGTATCGATGCCTTCCGCGCTGATCTCGACATAGACGATGCTATCCTTGTCGTTCATCCCGACGGAGAAGCCGTCGTACTCCCAGATTTCTACAGCCTGATCGTCGCCGGGCAACGGGTAAGCCTCGACGGGAGGACCGTAACGCCTGACAACCTCCTTGTCGGATTGTCCCAGCATGAGGTGCGCCAACGAAGGCGACTTCTTCTGGAAGCTCGCAGCAGGCGGCGCGGCATCGTCGGGAGTTTCCTCCGGTTGCATCGTTGCCGCCTCTACGCTAGGCGAAGAGCTGACCGGCGGTTGCTCGGACGCGGAGGCGGGAGGCGCAGACTCTTTCACTGTCGCAGGCGGGTTCTCGTGAACGTTCACAAGAGGATCGCGGTCGGCGGACGGAAGCGGGTGCGAAGCCGATGGAGCAGCAGGGAGGGTCGAGGGAACGGACGTCTGCGAAGCCTGAGGCTCGCTCGTGGTCGAGCTGCAAGCCACTAGGCTTACGGTCAGCAGCAGGGCGCTCCATGTTCTAAGTTGTACGGATAGACTGTAGGGCATCTTGATCCCTCCTCCAATTTATTTCTACTACTATATGAGACAAGTCAATACCTGGAAAAGTTTCGAGGCATTTCGATTTTTTTTGAAAATCAGGCTATTGTCGCATCAGGGCGGACATTTCCGGGACTTTAGTAGCATGATTTTCTTACCTTCTGCGGTGCGCAGCGTGGCCGCTTGAATCGTAAATCCGCTGTTGCGCAGGGGTTAAGGATATGGTACGTTAAACGGAAAAGACAACGGGTGGTGGGGAAGACGATGGATATTCTTAAAGAGAGAATACTGAAAGAAGCGAGCGTCATAAACTCCGGGGTGTTGAAATTGGATTCTCTGCTCAACCATAGCGTCGATCCGCAGTTGACGATGGAGATGGGCAAGGAGTTCGCTTCGAGATTCGCCGGCGAGAAGATTACCAAGGTCATTACGGTCGAATCTTCCGGGATTCCCGTGGCCTTCGCTACAGCTCTTCAATTCGGAGTGCCGCTTGTGTTCGCCCGGAGAAAGAAAACCTTGCTGGGAGAGCCTGACGCTTATTGCGAAAGAGTTCCTTCTTTTACGAAAGGCATCGTGACCGATCTGATCGTGTCTCGCCATCTGCTGAGCCAAGAGGATTCCGTGCTGTTCATCGACGACATTATCGCGAACGGCGATGCTGCGCGAGGACTCATCAAGATTATAGAGCAATCCGGGGCGGCCTTGAAGGGGATCGGCATCGTACTGGAGAAGTCATTCCAGGCGGGTGGACGCACGCTCCGAGATTTGGGCTACCGCGTGGAGACGCTTGTTAAGATTCAATCCCTAGAGGACAATACCATTACCTTCGAGGATTAACAATAATTCGGGCACTGAACGTCCTTCCGAACCGGAAGGCATTATCGTATAATAGAATTATCTTGCATATGGGGAGGCGAACAGCAATGGAAAATGCGAATCAAGTCAATTTGCCGGTCGACTTCTTCCTGACCAAGCTGGAAGAGGCTAAGATTCATTTCGAGCGCGCGCTGGATTGCAAACACACGGAGTTCGACGACCTGTATCCATACATGATCGAACATCCTCAATTTTTCTGGTATAAGCGTTATGTCGCGTGGTCGGAGCTGCTGACGATCGTCAAGCTGTGCGATGAGCTGCAGATGGAATGGAAAGACAAGTTTGCGACTCATCAAGCCGAGTACGTGCAGAGCAGAGTGATGTCCAGCACGGTGCTTGACTATTGGTACGAAACGAATGATTCGAAAGAGCATGTCGGATAATAAATAAATCAGGTGCGTTGGCCGGAACAGGGCGAACCCGCGAGACCGCGATGTCTTGCGGGTTTTTCCCGATGAGGCGGAAAGGTGGAAATTATGCTTAACGATGAGCAATTGGACAAGCTGCGCGTGGATGGAACCAAGATTCGAATCGTGCGCGATGCATTGGTGCAAAATGATGTGGTAGGGATCGTTGTCGCCTGGGACGAGGAGTATGTGCTGATCCGACGCCCCAACCGGCGAGTCATCAAGGTGAAGAGACAGTATGCGATTCAACCGGCCGGCGAGGAACGGCAATGGTCGCTTGAATGAATCATCCGTTCTCTTGGAATGCTGAAGAGAGCAAGAGGGCGTGACAATTGGAGCGCCTTATGAGCTCAGCGGTTGAAACTGGCATTCTTCGAGAGGACGGAGGCGTTGACATGACGTTGATGGAGCAGAAGGTCAAGCAATACAAGAACGATGCCGCTACGATGGCGGATCGCGTTCCCGGGGTCGCGGCCGCCTATAATGGCTATACCGAGGAGTGCTTTGCGGCGGGCGAGTTGGATGCGAAGACGAAGCAGTTGATCGGACTCGGCGTGGCGCTCTTCGCGAACAACGAGGCGTGCACCTATTACCACGTGCAGGAGGCCAGAGCGTTAGGCGCCAGCGATACGCAGATGATGGAGGCCGTCGCCGCAACTTCGGCCGCCGCCAGCGGGCATGTGCTGTCCCAGGGCGCCATGAGGGTTCAAGAGGCGCTGCGAGGCGCGGTCAGCGGTGTAGCTCTTTCAGGTCGCTCTGAAGAAGATGGCGGCAGCCCTGTCGACCCTATGCGGCGCGACGCTCTCCGAGATGCCGAATTCGCAGAGGAAGAGGAGCCCTTGGCATTGTCGCAGGCGACTGCGGACAAGGTTCCGCCCTCATTTTGAGGGAGCAATCTGTGGCGTTATTGTCTGAAAATTAGAACTTCAACGAGAACGCTTGACGTACCCTTCGCCCGTATGATACTTTAATATACGTGATTTCGATACAGCTACGCTCACTGAAATGCCAATCCGGTGAACCCGTACAAGAAGCTCACATCCTACATGCGGTCGTGGCGGAATTGGCAGACGCGCTAGATTCAGGTTCTAGTGGTGTAACAGCCGTGGAGGTTCGAGTCCTCTCGACCGCACCATACTTACAAATCCGAGAAGCCTATTGTGATAAGGCTTCTTTTCTTTTTGTCGGGTGTTACATCATACTCTGAAGCCGTCTCCGTCTCACATATTCCGACAATGAAACATCTCCCGCGATATGATCTTTAATGCTCCTCTTCTGAATCGTTACAGAATGTATCTATTTTGTCGCGAGTATCTACTATTCATTGTCCGTTGGATTACTCGATTTTATAATCATCACAAACATACCTATGACTGCCGCCGTAACAATGGCGGCTTTTTTGCACCAATGTTGCGAGGAGCGATTCATATGCCAACGTCATTAGCAACACGCGAACGGTTAACAACCGCTGCGATCACCTGACACATCCGACACTCAAACTGGGGGAACTGACCGACGACCGCGCGTGGTATTGACAATTGATTCAGAGTCACTTATAATTGACTCAAAATCAATTAAAATTTGGAGGTTTTATTCATGAGTCAAAAAGTCGCATTAATTACAGGGGCATCTTCAGGAATTGGTAAGGAGGCAGCCATAGAACTGAAAAACAAAGGTTTTACGGTGTATGCTGCAGCGCGGCGCATCGACAAAATGCAGGATCTTGCGACAAAAGGTATCCGGCCCATTTCTTTGGATGTTACTAATGATGAATCCATGATTCAGGCTGTCAATGAGATTCTTAATAAGGAAGGCAGAATTGACATCCTTGTTAACAACGCCGGATATGGTTCTTACGGAGCGGTCGAGGATATTCCGATGGAAGAGGCCCGGCGCCAGATGGAAGTGAATGTTTTCGGGCTGGCTAGAATGATACAACTTGTGGTGCCGAGCATGCGAAAAAACAAATTCGGCAAAATTGTTAATGTCTCTTCAATGGGCGGCAAGATTTGGACCAATTTTGGCGGATGGTATCATGCAACGAAATTCGCAGTCGAAGGTCTTTCGGATTGCCTTCGACTGGAATTGGAACCGTTTGGCATTGATGTCATTGTTGTGGAGCCAGGCGGAATTAAAACGGATTGGGGAATCATTGCCGCCGAAAATCTGAAAAAGGTTTCTGCAAAAGGAGCGTATGCTCAGGCTGCCAACAAAGCGGCCGATGGAATGATTAAAAATTATTCGGGCAATCAATTGTCGAAACCGGAGTTGATTGCACGCACCATCGGCAAAGCTGTGTCTGTAAAAAGACCGAAAACGCGCTACCTGGTCGGTTTTATGGCGAAACCGATGGTTTTTATGAAAACGGTCTTTGGCGATCGTACCTACGACAGAATTATCAAAAGATTCGGCTAAGATACAATACAATCATTACGAAAAGGGTGATCATATGGCTAACTTTGCTTCTCTTCTGCCGAAAACGACCACTTACTGGAAAACAGATGAAATTTTCTTTATCAAGCATACGAATTTCTTTATAACCATGGAGGAAGCCTATGCCATAGGGGAATTGCTTAAAGAAGCTCATCGTGACAAAGAAACGAGCGCCATCGTCATTGACAATCGTGAGGCAAAAGGAGCTTGGACTCAGGAGGTTAACAAAGTCTGGATAGAGGTATCAATGGAATTCAATCATAGAATTCCCAAGAAAGTCGCTACATTAACAAGCGATGTGATCGCTACCATGCAAATTAACCGGCTTACCCGGAACAACGGAGCTGAAAAAATGTCCAAAGCGTTTTGCAGCGATTTCGATGAATCGGTTAGGGCCTTCTTGAGGGGATAAAAAGAGGAAGCGGATGTAATTTTGACTCCAGATCGATGAGCCTTTAAAATAAATCGAATGGAGTGATGAACATTATGGCAAAACGTGCAATGACTCCCGAGGCAAAGGCCTTAAAAGCAAAGGCTATTATGGATAAAGCGGCTGAAATGTTTCTTTCATCGGAGTACGAAAAAATAAAGATGTCCGATATAGCTAAACAGATGGGCATGTCAAACGGGATTCTGTTTGTGTACTTTAAAACAAAAGAAGCATTGTTTTTCAGTCTGCTGTGCCGGGAGTATGAGAAGCGACTCGCTCGTCTGACAGAGATTGCAGAGGAAATGCCTATCCGGAGTTTCGATGACTTCAAAAATCTCGTCATCAATGAGCTGATGGAATTGGTGGACCATAATCCCCTTTACATCAGGCTGGAATCTATGCGAACAGCGGTTTTCGAGAAGAATGTGGACCCTGAAACCATGCTGAATCAGAAAATCAATCTGTACAAATTAATGCTAGAGCTAGTAGCCATTATTTGCGCTTCGGACGCCATAACTCCCAAAGATGTGACGGAGATCCTCCAGGCAGAGGCTTCGATTATCACAGGCTGCAAATTATCAGCTACCTTGCCCGCAGAGGTTGTGGATATCATCGAGAAGAACGGTCTGGATGGATTCCAACGTGATTTTAAGGACGATGTTTTGAAAGCGATGATTTGTTATCTGGATGGATACTATAAGAATTATGTATTCATTCGTACAATCGGTGATAGGTGATGGGGATGCGGATGTACAAAAGAGGCCGATACCAGAAATTTATTTAGGGATTTCCTCCTGTCACTTTCGACAACAATCGGCCTCTCGTACAAACGGAACCCTGAAAGGGAAAACGGAGGGTCAGGATGACAACAAGAACACAGACCGACACGGCTGTTGTAGCTGGCGCTACAGGAATGATGGGTAGACAGCTTGTACGGCTCTTGCTTGAGGACCCAACATATCAACGGATCGTCGTACTAGTACGTCGGGGTATAGACATAACCCACCCGAAACTGGTGGAGAAGCAAGTATCTTTTGACCGACTGGAAAGCGAATTGGATGCTTCTTTGCTGAAAGACGCAGATGTCTTCTGCACGTTAGGCACTACAATGAAACAAGCCGGCTCTAAAGAAGCCTTTCGTAAAGTTGATCATCAGTACCCATTAGCTCTGGCTAAAGCTGCTCTTCAGCACGGTGCCGCCAGCTACGTCATTGTTAGCGCAATGTGGGCGTCCGAACAGTCTAGGATGTTCTATACACGAGTTAAAGGGCAATTGGAACGGGATTTATTGTCTCTAGGGTTACCGCGTCTTATTATCCTGCGTCCCTCTCTCTTGTTAGGGGATCGTGAGAAAGAGAGTTTTGGGGATCGGGCAACAGCATTAGTCTTTCGCTTGCTTGATCCATTATTGATCGGGCCGTTAGCCAGAATGAAAGCAATTCAGTGCGAGGATGTGGCTCAAGTAATGGTCATGATGGCGCGTGAATCAGGGCCAACGGTTGAAGTACTGGAGTCTGAAGTAATCTCATTAAGATCCAGTAACAAAAATAGTCGTACCGGAGTTTAACTGAAGTGCACCGTTCGAGTCCTCTCGATCGCACCATCCTAACAATTAACAAGCTCTTGGATTGTCCTTGCGACGGTTCAGGAGCTTTTTTGTATAATCAGGATTTGCAAGACCGATATCATTCAGCCTTGAGCCTTCTATATTCAGCCGGGCTTACGCCTAACTGCATTTTTATAAACTTGGTAAAACTCGACGGTTGTTCAAATCCAAGCCTCTCCGCAATCAGATAAATGGGGTCTTTGGTCGTCAGGAGCAGCCGTTTTGCGATCTCCAGCATGTGCAACTTAATAAATTCCTGCGCCGTTTTCCCCGTTTCTTTTTTCAGCATATCCGAAAGATAGTTCGGGGAATATCCCATCTCTTGCGCAAGCCTTTTTACGCTGGGCATCCCTGCTTTTTCTATCGCCTCTGTCGTGCAATGCTCCTGCAGAAGCCGCTCGAATTTGACAACGGAGTCTTTGACGGCAGCCGTTCTTGTAATAAATTGTCTCCCATAAAAACGCTTCGCATAGTTCAGGAGCACTTCCAGATTCGATAGGAGCAGGTCGTTGCTGTAGGTGTCCAGGTTTCCGCTATATTCAACCTGAATATGGCTCACGATGCGATCCACAATTTCTTTTTCCTGATCCGAGAGATGCAAGGCTTCATTGGCCTCGTATTCAAAAAAACTGTACTCCGGCAGTTTGTGCCACAATGCGCTGCCTCTTATCAAATCGGGATGGAAGACCAGCATCCAGCCGTCTCTTTTCTCATTACCGCTGCGGCTTCCCTTGGCTAGTATTTGTCCCGGTGCCGTGAACATAAGGCTGCCCTCATGAAAGTCGTAATATTTTCGCCCATAGATCAGCTCGCACTCGGCATTGTTTTTCAAGGAAATCATGTAGAAGTTCAGCTTGAACGGAACGTTGTAATAAGAATCGCGAGGATTTACCGTATTGTAATCAATCAGCGTGATTAATGGATGTTTAGGTTTAGTGCAGCCCAGAATGTCGTGTAGTTCAGAGATTGATTCGATATTTACCATGTGTGAAAAACTCCCTTTAAGCAAGATTGAGAGTAAGCTTTGCCGATTATTCATCCAAAAATAAATGTAATTATACACCCGAACCTACGCCTCATACATAGTCAAATCCACGATGATCTTATGCCAATTACGGATAGGCTTCGATCAGTAATTCAGACAATATGTTCGGTAATCCGGATATGTAGCGACATAGGATATTCGTTTACAGTACAGGATAGAAACACAAAAAATCAGACCGTCTTAGGTCAGGAAAAGGAGAATGCAAGCGATGAAGGATTTTACATTCTACAACCCGACGAGAGTGGAATTCGGAAAAGATAAAGAAAGCTTAATCGGTAGTTATATGGCGCCTTACGGCGTGAAAAATACGCTGCTTGTTTACGGCTCAGAGCGAATTAAAGCCTCCGGCCTGTTCGACAGAGTCGCGCAATCGCTCACCGATAACGGAATCGACTTTATCCCTCTGGGCGGGATTAAAAGCAATCCGGTTATCAGCAAAGCCAGGGAAGGCGTTCGCATCGCCAAGGAGAACGGCATTGACGCCGTATTGGCGGTAGGCGGGGGCTCTGTGCTTGATACGGCAAAGGTGATCGCGGCCGGAGCCGTTTATGATGGGGATGTATGGGACTTGTGCAGCTATAAGAAATATCCGGATGCTGCGCTGAAAGTATTCGATATTCTCACTTTGTCAGCGACCGGCAGCGAAATGAACGCTTCGGCGGTCATAACCAACGAGGAAACGACGGAAAAATTCGGTTTTTCAAGCCCGGCTGTTTTCCCAACGGTATCGGTCATTAATCCGGAGCTTCAGGAAACGGTAACCAACGAATATTTGGCATACTCTGCAGTTGATATTTTGTCCCACTGCATGGATTTGTATTTTACCGCCGCCTACATCCCAGACATTACAGCAAACCATATCGAGAACATCATCAGAACTGTCATTCGCACCACGGACGCCTTGCTGAAGAATCCCGGCGACTATGAAGCGAGAAGCGAATTTGCTTGGGCGGCTGCGCAAGCCCTGAATCGCACCACGTTTGCCGGAGTGGAGGGGAATCGCTATGATACCCATTTAATTGAGCATTCTCTTTCGGCTTTGTACGATGTGCCTCATGGCGCGGGTCTCGCAGTCGTGTACCCGGCATGGATGAATTGGCATCTTCCTATGAACCCGACAAGATATGAACGATTTGCACGAAATGTATTCGGTCTGCAAACAGCGGAAGCAGGCATTGAGGCGTTAACGAATTGGTTTGTGAGCATCGGCGCTCCGGTCAAACTGGAGCAGGTTCATATCGATAAGGACAAAATCGAGGAGATTGCCTCGCATATTTATCGAACCATTGAAATGGCCCGGATGCAAACCTTGTATTCGAAAGAAACGATTGTCGAATTACTGAATCGTATGTAATGAATGATGTGTCGTCATGCTCGTCGAAGCGAGTTACAATCTGTCTTTCGTTGAGAATCGTTATCAGTTATAATGGGAAAAACGAGCGTTAACGGGTGTCAGGGAGTTGAAACAGCAAGATGAAGCTGGACGAGCATATTCAGTTTTGGGACAAAGCATCTATTCGAATTATGGATGTTCGTCATTGTGTTCTATGTCATAGAGAGCAGCTGCTGGACCATAGGTTGCCTGCGAGCGGATTTTTCGTCACGTCCGGGGGGAAGGCTCGCATCAGATTGGACGGAACCTCATATGAGGCCCAGCGTTTGCACGTTCTTCATGCAGGCAAAGGCTCGGTCATCGATATTCAGCCCGAGGAGGACAAATTTTCCTACTATCTAATCTATTATAAAGCCGAGATTCCTCTCCCAAGCACCTTCCAAGGGGCTAGGAAAACGACGGAGGGGAATCCTTTTCAGATGAGATATGGATTTCAGCCGTCAGAGCCCGTCGCTTTGTACGTGATCGTTCGCCTCATGCATAGCCGTTGGCAGCAATCGGGACGATTGGAGAAGCTTGAGACGAAGTCGTTGTTCTTCCGATTCGTTCACGAGATGCTGCGGCAGATGCAGACGCAGAGCGTGGAGATGGTTCAGCCGGATCTGCTTGCGCAAGCGATAAGATACATCGAGAACCACTATGAGCAGCCGATTACACTGGAATCGTTGGCAGAGCTGCTGGCGTGCGGTCCGCAGCAATTGCTGCGGGTGTTCAAGAGCCGTCAGGGCAACACCCCGATTCGTTATCTCATTCAGACGCGTATAGAGCGGGCCAAGGAATTGCTGCTGGACACGCCAGCCACGCTGCAGGAAATATCCGAAGGCGTCGGGTATCCCGACTCTTATTATTTCAGTCGCTTGTTCAAAAAGCATACCGGATGTTCCCCGTTGCAATTCAGAGCCGGTGCGCGGGGCTCTCCGCAGCGAAAATATAATCCATTAGCGGATAAGATTTTGTCCATTGGATTCAAGAGCTTCTCGTCTTATATTGATATCGATAATCGTTATCAATACAGACGAAAAGAGGATCTAAGAATGAGTTCAGGTTCCAGAATGTCTATGACGGCCGCTGTGGTGCTCTGCTTTTCATTGCTGCTGAGCGCTTGCTCTACCGGTACATCTACGAATGCCCCAAGCTCGGCGCCATCGCAGCAGTCCAGCGCGACTGTAGAAGCGAGCTCTTCGCCAAGCGAGGCTTCGAAGGCGATGAGAACGATCACGACGGTAGACGGGGAGATCCAGATTCCGGCTGATCCCCAACGTATCGTAGCGGATCAATATTTGGGCAGCTTAATTGCGCTTGGCGTAACTCCGGTCGGCACGCCGGGCCTGCACAAGAAAAACCCTTATTTCACGGAAGCGTTGAGAAATGTAGAGGATTCGGGAGAAATCAACGGTTCGTTGGAGAAGCTCATCGACCTGGAGCCCGATCTAATTATAACGGGAAACGGCGAACAAGGCCGATACGACGAGTTCAGCAAAATCGCCCCAACGGTAACTGTGCCGTACGGACAACTGAAAAATGCGCATGAGGAGCTGACGTTTTTCGGAAAGCTTCTAGGGAAGGAAAAGGAAGCGGAGGCCTGGCTGAACGAGTATGATCGAAGAATTGCCGAAGCCAAGGCGCGGGTGTTAAAGGTTATTCCAGCCGATGCGACCTTCTCGATATTCGAGCTTGGGGACAAGGTCGTCTGGACGTATGGGGATAACTTCGGGCGCGGCGGTCAGCCCATCTATCAGGCTCTCGGCTTTCGGCCGCCGGAGGGCGTTGCCGATGAAATTATGGAGAAGCAGTGGGCGGAGGTTTCGCTTGAGGCGCTTCCTAAGTATGCGGGCGATTACCTCGTGCTGACTTCGAACAGGATCACATTGGAAGAGATCAAAGCCGATCCGATCTGGTCTACGCTGGAGGCTGTCAAGAACGACCGCGTCTACGTCTGGAAGGAAGAGCGCTCTTGGTATTATGACCCGATTGCCGTGCTGTCCCAGACAGAAGAGCTGGCGGATTGGCTTACCGGGCTTCAATAATTCGCCGGAGAAGCCTGGAATCGGTAGCGTTCGTCTAATTCCGTGAAACAAACGCGCAGGGAGGATTTTTCTCTCTGCGTTTTTTTGCGTTCTGCGAAACTACGGCGGGACTGGGACTGTGGCTCCGCGAGGGGAATAGTTCAACTACGCGAAACTAAAGCGATGTGGCGGAGCTACCGCGAAGCGAATAGTTCGCCTATGCGAAACTAAAGTGGTGTGGCGGAGCTTTCGCGATGTGAATAGTTCGACTACGCGAAACTAAAGCGATGAGGCGGAGCTTCGGCGATGTGAATAGTTCGACTACGCGAAACTAAAGCGATGAGGCGGAGCTTCCGCGAGAGGAATAGTTCGACTATGCGAAACTAAAGCGATGTGGCGGAGCTTCTGTGATGTGAATAGTTCGACTATGCGAAACTAAAGCGATGTGGCGGAGCTTCGGCGAAGTGAATAGTTCGACTATGCGAAACTAAAGCGATGTGGCGGAGCTACCGCGAGGCGAATAGTTCGACTCCGCGAAACTAAAGCGATGTGGCGGAGCTTCGGCGAAGTGAATAGTTCAACTATGCGAAACTAAAACGGTGTGGCGGAGCCGCCGAGTGAATAAACTCCAAAGCTTCGGACATCTTACCTAAAAAATGAGCAGGAGGGCTTTGTATGGGAGAATGCAAGTTCATCGCGGAGGTTAAAACCGCGAATGTAGGCGGGGCGGGGACGGATGATGATGTGCACCTCTCGCTCATTAAGAGGGTAAAGGTCGTGAATAATGGAAAAGAGGAGTGGAAAGACGAAATTCGACTGGCCGACTGGAATTTGGATACCGATCACGATGATTTCGAGACGGGCGCGTTGAACAAGTTTTATGCCGAGGGAGATTATATAGGCGAGATCGACAGAATCCGTCTGGAGATCGTGCCCAATGGCAATCAAGTCGTTCATGCTTCGGCCTGGAAGGTCGAATACGTGAAAGTCATCCAGACCTATGCAGGGGAGAGCCGATCGTTTATTTTCCCGATTAATACCTGGATGGGCATTCAAGGGCGCGATCCAAGTCAAGGGGATCTGAAAACGATAGTATTCGCGGACAAGGACGGCGTGGTCTGTTACAGAAAAAAGGTTCTGACGGACGATCTGAATCTGATCGATGGAGAGAGCAATTGCGGGAATTGAGGCTTTGAGAATTAGTCGTTTTACAAAAACCGGGAGCCGCGACTCTCGGTTTGTTTGCGTTTAGCAGAAAATTCGACAAAATAGAAATAAATTCGACATCTCCCCCAAGCTGCCAAACGCTTGATACGGAATGGTTTCAACCCGAAGCGGCCAGGAATCTTTCATTATTCTTTTATCGATGAGGTATAAAATAGACCTGATAGCCACGTCAGCAGAGGGGGATGAATGTCGTGCCGGGTTCTGTGCACATTCACAAGGAGGAGGAAGCCTCGGGACGCAGCAGGTCATTTGCACGATCGGGCTTCGAGCAGGAGGAGCAATCGGAAGAGGCCGTTCAGAAGCCGGATAAAGCGGCGATTATAGAGAGGCTGAAGGCGCAAGGAGCCGTTCGAGTGTTTCCGGGCGTGGATGCAGCAGCCGCCAGTCCAGAGGCCCCCGTTGCAGCCCCTAGGGAGCCGGAGATCGCATTTGAGGCGCCGGCATCGCCGACAGCCGTAGAATCGGTTCCAGGCGAGACGGAGGAACCTGTTGGCATTAGTCAGGAATTTCACGAACGTGTGCAACGGGAGACGGATGCGGTCAACAACCCCAGCTGGTACAATCTCCCTCAACATATCCGAAATGAGCGTTACGGCAAGTGGGACTTGTCCCAAAGCCGCGAACGAAGCGGAAACCGGCGGCAGGATGAAAATCTGGAAGAGGACGTAAGGACCAACCAGATCGAAAAACGGATGCTGCCCGGAAAGTTCGATGTGACCCAGAAAGCGAAGAACGCCGTGAATGACATGGTGCAGAATCCGGGCCGTACGGCAGTAGGCATGATCCCGATCGTCGGCAAAGGCATTCAGCAGAAGATGGCGGAGAAGTTCGACGTGAAGGAACGCGATCTCCTTAAGGGGATTTCGGCTACCACAACGAATGAAGCGATAAAAGCAAGCTCCGCTTCTCAAGCCGGCGCGCTGGCCACGAAGATTACCGCCGATCGGATTAAGGCGGGGATCGGTACCGTTACCGGGATTGCGGGCAACATTGTACCTGGCGCGGGGCAGGTCGCAAGCGCGGTTGGCGGCGCAGCCGGGATGATCGGAGATTTGGCCACGTCCGGCCAACAAACGCAGATCAAGAAGGCCCGTGCTCGGGAGGAAGCCCGCAAAGCAATGGGCAAGAAGGAATTTGCGGGTTATGAGAACATTGACGAGTTTATCGGAATGGAGAGACAGAGACATGCGCTGGTCGCCGCAGGCAAAGGACAAGGAGGCGCAGGAGCGCCGACGGTGGACAGCGAGGACCAGGTCAAACGACTGACGGCTCATGCGCGGGGCGAGACGGAGCATCATAAATACTATAAACAACGTGCGAAAGAAGTGGAGAAAGAGAGAGCCGCTGCCGCTAACCCCCGAGAGGAAGGGGCAGGCTTGCTCTCGAGAGTAAAAAGATTTTTCGGCCGATCGTCTTAAATGCGTCTGCTTTGTCATGAGCGGATAGGGGAGAGGAAAAGATGGAGCTATTCATTTCCAGGGAAATCTCTGCGGCGCATGCTGCGGACGGTCCTTATGCCGACGGGATTGAATACGTGAGCGGATGGCTTCGTTGGCTGGATGCGGGCATTGAGCTGCGTTTATGCGCGGAGGAGGAGTCCCGGCCAGCCCTGTCGGAGCGTTGGGAATACGTCCGTCAGAGGGAGGAACGGCGGACACGGTTAAGCGAACAGGCCGGAGTGTTCCTGCCGCTCCCCTATTTAACGCGTCAATTCGGATTGACGGAGCTGGAAGAGAAGATTGTTTTCCTCTGCCTCGCCATCGAGATCGACCGGAAGTACGAGGCGGCTTTCGAGCTGCTGCAAGAGGAGCAAGGGGCGGTCTATCCCAGAAGGGATTTGATCGCCTCTCTGCTGGGCAGAGATGAAGACGAACGCTTCCAGGCGGTGCGGGTACTGAGAGAGGACGGAGCCCTTCGCCGTTTTTTCCTCAAGGAGCCGACAAGCGCTCGCAAACACGAGACGACGATCAATCGGTACTGTCGATTGGACGAGAGAATCGTCCGTTTTATTCTGGATTCCGCTGCCCTGCCCGCGTCGATGGAGCGATATGCGAGCCTTCTGCTCCCTTCCGCGGAGCCGCCCCCGCTTCTCGGCAATGACGATATTCAGCAGAAGCTTCGCAGCTGGATCGCCCGCCGCGCCGCCGCTGATGAGGGCTTGAAGTCCGCGTTGGTCGTTTCCCTGTGGGGCAGCGAGGGAGCAGGCAAGAGAACGCAATTGGCCCATCTCGGCAGGTACTTCGACGAACCCTTGTTAATGGTTGAAATGTCGAAGCTTCCGCAGGAGGAGATCGAGGGGCCGGACGCATTGAACGCCGTCATCCGCGAGGCGGTCATCCAGCAAGCGCTGCCCGTGCTGTGCGGATTTCTCGTCCATGACGACACGGATGCGGATCGAAGACGAAAGCGGGATTTGCTGGAGCGGATCAGCGGAATGTCAGGGCTTGTGTTCCTGCTCTCCGAGGAGTCCTGCCGCCAGCTTGATCCTCGCGGACGAATCGATCTGGAGCTGGAGATTGCAGCGCTGAAGGACGAGCAGCGAATGGAGGCCTGGCAGACGCTGGCTGCGGCCTATGAGGTGGACGCTTCGCTGGACTGGTCCATTCTGGCCTCCCGGTTCCGCTTCAATCCGGGCCAGATCGTCAATGCGTTGAGAACGGCGCGCAATTTGTCCGAGTGGCATCGGTCGGACGAGCAGCCGGGACCGATTCGTTGGAGCGAAATGATCGAGGCTTGCTACAAGCAGTTGAACCATCGGCTGGGGACGAAGTCCAAGCGGCTATCGCCGAAAAACAGCTGGGAGGATCTCGTGCTGCCCGGCGCGCAAATCCAGAAGCTTCGGCACGCCTGCAACCATATTCAATACAAGCATACCGTATACGGGTCATGGGGATTCGAGCGCAAGCTTTCTTACGGCACCGGCGTCAGCCTGCTGTTTGCCGGCCCGCCGGGCACCGGCAAAACCATGGCTGCCGAGATCGCGGCCAACGAGCTGGATATGGAAATCTACAAGATCGATCTGTCGCAGATTATCAGCAAGTATATCGGAGAAACGGAGAAAAACCTGCGCGAGATTTTCGACGAGGCGGAATCCAGCTACGCCATCCTCTTCTTCGACGAGGCCGACGCCTTGTTCGGCAAGCGCTCGGAGGTCAAAGACTCGCACGACAAGAACGCCAATACCGAGGTTGCCTATTTGCTGCAAAAAATGGAGGAGTACCGCGGGATTTCGATCTTGGCGACCAACTACTTGCAAAATATAGACGAGGCTTTCTTGCGCAGAATCAATTATGTTATTCGCTTCTCATTCCCGGACGAGGAGCAGCGCAAAGAGATTTGGCAAGGGATATTCCCGAAGCAGACCCCGCTTGAGCCGGAGCTTGACTACGACTTTCTCGCCCGCAAGCTTCCGATGGCAGGTGGCAGCATCAAAAATATTGCGCTAACCTCCGCCTTTCTGGCAAGCGGCGGCTCGGAGGCCGTCGGCATGAAGCATATTCTAAAGGCTTACCAGTATGAGCTGGACAAGACGAACCGCACGATTTCCAGAGACGAGCTTGGGGAATACGCCTTTTACTTTGAAGATATCCATCGCATATAGAGTCTCGCGCGTACAGCCGCCGATTTGCCGGGCGGACCGTTACAGCGGAAGGCCGTGACCATGACTGTATTTATGAAAAAAGCGCAAGCATGAGGGGAGATTCTCGCCCGGAACTTGCGCTTTTTGCTTCATCGATGCCCACTTGAGGAAATTGTGGGAAGCGAAAGCCGCCCGACCTCCAGGCTTACTGTGGGTAAGAAGCAGGAAATGTCGAAATCCTCGATTCTTCTTTATCTACCAAACGCACTCTCCGCTTCAATCCTTCGACATACAGAGAGCTGGCAGCCTTCTTGCTTTGCAGGAGAGCTCGCGCTTGCTGCTTCTGCCACAGATACGTCACGCTCACTCGAATTTCTCAACTACCCTTGGCGCGGTTGTACGCCGATTTCGGCGTACAACCGGAACAATCCTCACTATGATAATTCACCGTACCCCGAATCCGAGATCACAGTCTTTGGCATTTCACCCAGATGAGCCTAGATCTATTTCGCATATGATCTTTATCTGAAAATTTAACGAGCTTATGAAAACAGCAGTCACAAAATAAGGTGTCCCGTTAGTTTTAGATATTGTAAGTGGTTCAGACGGATGGAGGTGTTCCAATTGGCTTCAAGCTTTATGCTAATGGAAGCTTGAGGCGGAGAAGCTGCTTCACTAATAAATTGTGCCTGCAACTTACCGAAAGGGGATTTGATTTGACTTGCACCATAATAACCATAGAACTAAATTGTTAATTCATTTCATCGTTCTGGGGTTGATCTTCCTTATGCTTGCGGGATGTATAAGGTCCAAGGATTCGCTTTCGATCTCCGCTGATGATGGCTCCCACGGTAAGCGAATATATTCGCTCCATCGGCTCCGGAAGATTGTACGGCCTATCCAACGCTTATAATAGTCAGGCTTTGTATTATAATAAAGACCTGTTTGATCGTGCAGGCGTGGCCTATCCTCGGGACGGGATGAACTGGGAGGAGGTTCTCCAACTCGCCCAGCGGTTTAATCAGGCACAATCCGGATCATAGGGGTTAATGATGGCTGATTCCTCAAGTCCCACTAACTTCACGTAAAGCCTATCTAAAGGATGCAGAGGGTCATAATTTTGGAACTTTTTATAACCTAACCCTTTCGCAGAACGACGTGAGCCGGATTGAGAAGCTGCCGCGTGCCTTCCATTCAGCTTTTTACAGGGCGGGGGAAGACGAATTAGCCCGTGTATTCGAAGGACAAGCTTCGCTTGATCAAGCCTTACAGAAGCTGGAGGCTGAAGGCACACGGTTGTTGACACGGCCAAAAGATTAAGGTCTGTGCACTAAGAGAAAGAATGTACGTCGGTTAAGGATGGCCAAAGCCGGCGTACATTCTTGTATTGACAAGCAGAGGAACACGCGCTATATTTAGGTCAATTAATAAACCCACTGAATTAATTAATGATTCATTTACGGTGAATCATTAAGCGATGACTAAGATAAATATCCGGTTGTTGGATAAAGGGAGCCTGTCCTACTGTGAAAGAAATTAAACACGATCAACGCATGATCAGAGAGCATCATTTGCTGCTGCTGTTTAAGATAATCAAAAGAAACGGTCCGATATCCCGGGCCGAACTAGCTAAAAAGACACAAATGAGCGCGACAAGCGCAAGCAGGATCGTCAAGGAACTGATCGATCAGAACTTCGTGGAGGAAATCGGGCAAACCGAAGGAAGCGTCGGACGCAGAGCAACCCTGCTGAAGGTGAATCCAAGCGGAGCGCTCATGATTGGAATTAACATCGATTTGGAATCTATTGAAGTGGGAATTGTTGATCTTAATGGAAAAATAATCATGAAGCGAGACAGAGAGATCGATTTGTCGCTTCCTCCCATGGAAGTTTTGAGCCAAGTTGTGGAGCTGGTTAATACGATCAAGCAGCAGATCGGGGATTTGGCGAATCGGATTATCGGCGGCGGCGTCAGCATTCCCGGTATTGTGGAATGGCCGCAGGGCAGAGTGGTCATGATTCCGCAGTTTCACTGGGCCAATGTCGAGATCAGGAAATATCTTGAAGAGAAAATCGGGATGACGATACTCGTCGACAATCAGGTAAAAGCAATTCTGCTGGGCGAAAGTCTATATGGCAGCGTCGTTGGAGTGAACAACGCGGCATGCATTTTTGTCGGTAGCGGTGTGGGCGGAGCGTTTATGGACAAGGGTGAAGTGATTCGGGGGAGCAAGAACATTGCGGGAGAGATTGGCCATACGACGATCGATCCCGGCGGCTCCTTGTGCGATTGCGGCAGATTCGGCTGTTTGCAGACGTTTATATGCGCTTCAGCTCTGGAAAAGGAAAGCGGAAAGCCCATTCAGGAAATATTCGCTGCGGATCAGCGCCAGGAGACGTGGGCGGTTAATCTGCTCGACAGAGCCGCCGAATATTTGTCCATGACGATCTCGAACGTCGTCTGCACTTACAACCCGGAAGCCGTCGTTCTGGTGGGGACGATGATCGATCAGCATCCTCAGTGGGCCAAAAAGGTGGAGCAAAAATGCAAACGGTACTTATGGAATAATTTTGACAGGATGCTTGAAATTCGCTATCCGCAGATCGGGTCCCATGCCGGTATTGTGGGGGCAAGCTGTCTGGTTTTGAGGGAGTTTCTGGAATCACCGATCAGCAAGTGATTCCTTTTTGTCTAATTAATAAATCCAGTAGAGTAATTAATAAAATGATAGCCAATCTGGACAGCGTGTAAAGTTGACTAATGTAGGGGGGTGATTGGAAAAAATAGCAGTATTGCATTTCCGATCTTGAAAGCGTGTTCAATTCGACACTAGGAGGTTCACAAACAGATGGCACAAACAAAAAAGGGAGTATTCGTCGTTCTAATGTTGATTATGGCAGTATTGGTCGCTGCCTGCGGAGAGAATAAAGGAAAGCCGGGCGAGACTGGAGGAGCTGATCCGGAGAAAGAGACAAACAAAAAAATCCGAATCGGCATCGCAATGAAGACGGAGGTTCAGCCAAGATGGAAGTTTGACTTGCAGTATATGCAGGAGAAGGCACAGGAATTGGGCGCGGAACTGATTGTGCAATGGGCGAACGACGACGTGTCCAAGCAAGCGAATCAGGTTGAAAATTTGCTTTCTCAGGGCATTGATGCGCTCGTCATTGTGCCGGTCAGCGACAAGACCGGTCCGGTTGTAGACAAGGCGAAAAGCGCGGGCGTTCCTGTAATCGCTTACGACGCAATGATTCAGAATTCGGATATCGATCTTTATGTGACGCGGAACAACTACAAGGTCGGCGAATTGCAGGCTCAAGCCGCCTTGAAGTACACCGGAGGCAAGGGAAACTTCGTTCTGCTCAAGGGCGATCCGGCTACGACGGTCGCGCAGGGCATTGCCCAAGCCTATGAAAAAATTCTGAAAACCAACGCCGATATCCACATCGTTGCGGAGCAATGGCATCAAAACTGGTCGACGGAAAAAGCTCTGAAAACAGCCGAGGACGCCCTTTCCGCGCAAAATGACAATATTCAGGCGTTCGTCAGCTCCAATGATGGCATGGCTATGGGAATCACTCAGGCGGTAAAAGGCCGCGATCTTGACGGTAAAGTGTTCATCTCCGGCCTGGACGTAGAAGTCGGCAGCGCACGGCTGATCGCGGAGGGCATTCAGACGATGTCGGTCTGGACCAAGCTGGATGAGGGCGCCAAGCGGACGATTGAGGCGGCTGTGGCGCTCGCCAAGGGAGAAGCGCCGCAAGCCGATGAGGTTACGAACAACGGGAAGAAAGACGTACCGACATTGGCCGTCGACGTGGTGGAAGTCAACAAGGACAACCTGTGCACGTTTATCAACGAGATGGCTCCGACCGGATGGATGACCGAAGAGGAGGTATTCGTCAACGTTCCTAATGCATGCAAATAAACCGTGAAGACAGTACGCCGTTTCGTCGACGGCGTACTCCTTCCAACGAAGGGAGAGGGAACAATTGGATGCGACAGCCTTGGAGATGGACAATATCAGCATACAATTTCCCGGTGTTTTGGCTGTTGACAGTGCCAGCCTTCGCATCAAGAAGGGAGAAGTCAGGGCGATTGTCGGCGAGAACGGCGCCGGAAAATCGACGCTGATGAAAATATTGTCCGGCGTTCACAGAGCAGGGAGCTATAGCGGAGAAATCAGGTTGAACGGTCAGACCGTAAAGCTGACTGGCGTAGCGGATGCGGAGAAGAGCGGGATTACGATGGTGCCACAGGAGCTTAATTTGATCGACGAGATGACGGTTGCGGAGAACCTGCTGCTGAACCAGATGCCCGGCAAGGCGGGCATCGTCAATTTTCAGCAATTGTATCAAGAGGCTCAAGCTATGCTGGACGATATCGGGCTTGAGGTGTCCCCGACCGTCAAAGTCAAGGAACTGGGCGTTGCTCAGAAGCAGATGGTCGTCATCGGGAAAGCGTTGGGCAATCAGGTTAAAGTGTTGATCCTTGACGAGCCGACCTCTACTTTGTCCGATATGGAAAGCGAGATTTTGTTCGAGAAGATCAGGCAACTGAAGAAGAACGGAATTACGTGTCTCTATATTTCTCATCGTCTTGAAGAAGTGCTCGATTTGTCAGACTCGATAACGGTAATGCGAGACGGCAAGATCATTACGACAAAGCCCGTAGAGGAAATGGACGAGCAGAAAATTGTTTCTTACATGATCGGACGGGACCTGGAAAACTTCTTTCCGGAGACGACGCGACGCCCGGGCGATGTCGTACTCACGGTAAATAACTATAGCGTATACGATACGAAGCTGTCAGACCGCAAGCTGGTGGACGGAGCATCGCTAGAGCTCCGCGCCGGAGAAATACTCGGGGTATATGGGCTGGTTGGAGCCGGCCGCACGGAATTGGCCCTGGGTCTTCTCGGAGGATGGCCCGCACAAACGGAAGGCGAGGTTAAAATCGACGGGAAGGCGGTGCGGATTGCTAACCCTTCAGAGGCGATCGAAGCTGGGCTCGGCTATTTGCCCGAGGACCGGAAGCGGCAGGGGATTATCGAGCTCATGTCCGTGAGCTCGAACATCTCCGTATCCAGTATTGATCGACTTTGCCGTATGGGCGTGATCGATCAGAGCGCGGAGCTGGAAAAGAACACGCAATTTGTCGCCGACCTTTCCATTCGGACGGCAAGTCTGGAGACGGCGATCAAATCCTTGAGCGGCGGAAATCAGCAAAAATGCGTGCTTGCCCGTCTGATTGCCGCGGATACAAAGGTTATGCTGCTGGACGAGCCGACCCAAGGCGTCGACATTGGGGCGAAGACGGAGGTCTATGCTTTGCTGGACCAGTTGGCGAAGGCCGGAAAAGCGATTCTGCTCATCTCGTCCGATCTGCCCGAGGTGCTGGGGGTTTCGGACCGTGTGCTGGTCATGCGGCAGGGGAGAATCGTTGCTTCCTTGTTGCCCAAGGAAACGAACCGTCATCAAGTGCTGGAGTATGCCACTTTAGGGTACAGCACAGTGGAAGGGGAAAAGAAAAATGTCTAACCCGCTGCTTGACAAAAAAGGCGAGGAATCCGGCAAAATCAACTGGTTTGGAAAAATCAGCTGGAAGAGTCTGCTTATTTTTGCCGGTATTTTAATTTTAATGATCATTTTCAACGATTTGACCAATGGCGTATTTTTATCGCAGCGAAATATATCTCTGCTGCTGAAGCAGTCGGCCATTTTGGGCGTTGTTTCCGCCGGAATGGTGCTGCTGATCGTGGCCCGGCAAATCGACTTGAGCGCGGGCTCGGCGGTGTACTTGGTCAGTGCGGTCATGGCGCAATTGTCAGTTACCTATCAGTGGGGGCTAGTGCCTTCGATTTTGTGCGCACTGCTGGCGGGTTTACTGATGGGAGCCTGGCAAGGGCTGCTTGTTGCCAAATTTAATATTCCCGCTTTCATTGTTACCCTGGCGGGCATGCTCATTTTCAAAGGGGTCGGTTATGTCTGGACCAACGCAGCAACGCTTGGTCCTGTATCCTCCGATCTGGTGTTCCTGAGCGAGGGCTACGTCTCGACTGCAGGGTCAGCCATCCTTATTATTGCCGGGGCCGCACTTGCAATCGGTCTGGTCATGAGGGATGCGGCTCGGTTGAAGAAATGGGTGAAGTCAGGCGCGAAAATGTGGTACAAGGCTGCGATCATAGCAGTTGTTGCCATACTGGTAGGCTGGATTTTCCTTGGCTATCGCGGCATTCCTATGGCCGTATTGATTATGGCAGCCACCGTCACGGTTCTTTATTTCGTCATGTCACGCACCAAGTTTGGCCGCAATTTGTATGTCATTGGCGGAAACCCGGATGCGGCAAGATTGGCCGGGATCAAGACGACGAAGCATTTATTCCAGTCGTTTGTTCTGATGGGCGCGGTTTACGGAATTGCCGGCGTGCTGATTACGGCAAGGTTGGGCAGCTCGGCTCCAACTGCAGGAAACTTATTGGAGCTGGATGCGATTGCCGCAGCCGTAATAGGGGGCACGAGTCTTTCCGGCGGTGTGGGCATTATTCCAGGCGCGTTGATCGGCGCTCTGCTGTTATCGGCAATTGACAACTGCATGAGTCTCATGAACGTTTCTTCATTTCTACAGATGGTCGTTAAAGGGCTCATTCTGCTGGCCGCAGTCTGGTTTGACGTCTCTGTACGCAAAAGAAAATAGCTATTAAGGCATAATGGGAGCAGGGAGAGGGACAAGAGATGAAGCTGACATGGAGAGAGATTAAGCTGCCGGATTTTGGCGTACCTGAAGAAAGGCCGGACATTCCTTCTGAAATCTATGAAGAAAGATGCCGTAAAGCCTATGCAGCGGCTAACTGCGACTGGCTCATCGTCTATGGCGATCGGGAGCACTTTGCGAATTTGAACTATCTGACCGCTTTCGATCCCAGATTTGAGGAGGCTCTGTTGCTCATTGGTCCAGGAGACCGGAAGTATTTGCTGGTAGGAAATGAAGGGATCGATTATACGAGTCTGGCCAAGATCAAGCTTGAGACCGTTCTTTGCCAGTCCTTCAGTCTTATGGGGCAGGATCGGACGCGGTCTCCGAGGCCGGATGAAATTATGCGAGAAGTCGGTATGGCCCCGGGACAACGGGTAGCCGTTTGTGGTTGGAAGTACTTGGACTCGGACGAAACGATGGGGTATGAAGGCTTGCACGTGCCGGCTACGCTGGTCCATTACGTAGAGAAAGTGATTGGAGACGCAGCCGGAATCACGGACGCGACCTGGGTTTTCATGCATCCGGAGAAGGGACTCCGAGTGTACAACGAAGCGGAGCAAATCGTCGTGAATGAATGGGCGGCGGCGCGCGCCTCAGCAGCTCTTTTGCGCATTGTGCAAGGCACCCGTACTGGCCTTAGCGAGCTAGAAGCGGTGTCTCGCATGCAATATGCCGGCGAACCGCTGTCGGCGCACATTATGTATGCGAGCGGCAAGGACCAAATTGTGGGCTTGCGCAGCCCGACAGCTCGCAAGGTCGAGCAGGGCGACGGCGTATTCTCTGCGGTAGGCTATTGGGGAGGACTCAGCGCGCGTGGAGGACTTGCCGACGCCGATAACGAATCGTTTGTCTCGAAATGGGCTATGCCTTACTATCGGGGAATCGCCGGCTGGTATCAAACGGCGGCAATCGGCGCAACGGGCGGCGAGGTTTACGACCGAGTATGCGATGAGCTGCGCCCCGGGGGTATGAAGCCTGCGCTGAATCCCGGCCATTTAATCGGTGCGGATGAATGGGTGCATTCCTTCTTTACGCCGGACAACCAAACGAAGATTGCTTCAGGAATGGCGATACAATGCGATATCATCCCGGACGCGATGCCGGAGGGTATCGTTCTGAATTGTGAGGATTCCGTTGTTTTCGCGGACGAGAACTTGCGGAATGAATTGCGGGACAAATATCCTCAAGCGTGGGCTCGCATCCGCGCCCGGCAGCAGTTCATGCGCGAGCAAATCGGTCTGAAGATCGCGGATGACATGCTGCCGCTTTCGACGACTCCCGCTTATTACGCGCCGTTGTTTCTGTCCCCTTGTCGGGCATTGACGATAAACTAGCGGAGATCGCCCAGAGGAAGGTGTCCACGTATGAACAGTCAGAGGATGTACGAGGTTAACGTCGAACGCAATGTTGAAATCAGACTCCGGGACGGGATTTGCCTGCGGGCGGATGTATACAGCCCGATCAGTGAAAGGAAGTTTCCTGTTCTGCTGATGCGGCTGCCCTATGACAAATCGGTATCTGAAGCGATCGGGTACATGCATCCGGAATGGTATGCGAGACAAGGCTATATCGTAGTGACGCAGGATGTAAGAGGGAGATACGCTTCGGATGGCGAATTCAGGCCGTTCTTCAATGAACGGCAGGACGGCGTCGATTCGATCCGCTGGGCCAAACGGCTGCCTCAATCGAGCGGCAAAGTCGGCATGTATGGCTTCTCCTATGTCGGGGCGACTCAGCTTCACCCTGCGGCTGATTGCTCGGAGGAGCTGACCGCGATAGCGCCCGCATTTACGAATGATGGTTATTACGAGGATTGGACATACAGGAACGGAGCGCTGCATCTGGCTTTCGTTCAGTCCTGGGCAACCTCGCTTGCGCCGGATATTGCGATACGTCAGGGTGATGCGGAAGCAGCAGGAGACCTGTTGCGGAAGATGAACCGAATCGGGGAACGATACGACCATTTGCCGCTTCATGCGCACCCGGGCATCAGCAAGCCATTCTCACCCTTCTATTATGAGTGGCTGGAGCATCCGACCTTCGACGATTACTGGAAGCAGTGGGATTTGCGGATAGAGTATGACAACATAAAGCTTCCCGCTATGCACATCGGGGGCTGGTACGATATCTTCATCGAAGGGACGATTCGCAACTATAGGGGCATGTCCTCGCGTCACCCCAATCAGAAGCTTGTTATCGGCCCGTGGGTGCATTATCCTTGGACGGCCTTGTCAAGGGATGCCGATTATGGGGAGGATGCGCGAAACGTTGTCGATCATCTGCAGGTGCGCTGGTTCGATTATTGGCTCAAAGGCAGGGACAACGGCATCATGGACGAGCCCTCTGTCCATATATTCGTCATGGGGGACAATGCTTGGCGGCAAGAACGGGAGTGGCCGCTGGCGCGTACGCAATATACCAAGTTTTACTTGCACAGCGAGGGCAACGCCAATTCGTTAAGCGGCTCGGGAACGCTCGATACGAATGCGCCGGATAGCGAATCGTGCGACATCTATGCGTACAACCCTCTAGACCCTGTTCCAAGCCTCGGAGGGAACAGCTGCTGTGTGCCTTCCATCGCTCCGATGGGCGCGCGGGACCAGCGTCCCGTCGAAATCCGCAATGACGTATTGGTATACACCTCGCAGGAACTGACGGAGGATGTAGAAGTGACAGGCCCGATTCGCGCAGTTCTCTATGCGTCCAGCTCGGCGGACGATACGGATTTTACAGTGAAGCTGGTGGATGTGCATCCGGGCGGCAAGGCGATCAATATTGTGCAGGGCATTCAGCGGGCAAGCTACAGAGACTCGAATGAGCAGCCCTCTCCGATTGAACCCGGCAGAATATACAAATACGAATTTCATGTGGGTTCGACAAGCCAGGTTTTTAAGAAGAACCATCGCATTCGCATTGAAATATCAAGCAGTAATTTTCCGTTGTACGAAAGAAGCCTGAACAGCTTCCGGACAGATCGGGAGGGCGACTATACGGACGTGAAGGCGGCTACGCAAAAGATTTATCATGATGCCGAGCATCCGACACACCTTGTGCTTCCGGTTATCCCTCGTAATCGTTAGATCGAAGCTCTCTCTCCATCCGTCGATTTCGGCGGCTGGGAGGGAGCTTTGGCGTGTGCGCCCGGCATGGGCGATAACTTGGCGGTGAAGCGTCCGCTACAGGTTTGGTAGTAGGAATGTGCAGATAAGGGGACAATGACGATTTTTGCAGTACGGCGGACAGCGAACCGGCGGATTCACGGGAGCGTGCGTCGGACTTTACGCCACTGGCAACGGACGGGCGAGCAGGGGAGGGGCGTTCTTTCGCCATTTTCTGTACGAAGGACTGGATGCCTCGCATTCGTGTGAAGCTTGAGACGGCAAGCATCCGGGCTGCGGAATAAAATGAATGCCGCGCCTGCGACAGCTGCCTCCTGAGGAGGAGCTGTCGCAAGCGCGGCGTAATGGAAGAGGAGGCTGCGTTATTCGCCTGCCAGCATCTTCGCGGCTTCCTTCATCGTTTCCCGAATGGTGACGACATCGGAGCCGTAATACTTCTCTGTTTCTAGGAAATGAACGTTGCCGTTCTTGACAGCATCAAGGTTTTTCCACAAGCCGGATTTCTCGATCTCCTTGAAGGCTTCTTTGTCCTCGCCCTCGGAACGTACAATCAGAAGCAGATGATTGCCGGCATACTCAGGAAGCTTCTCCAACGAAATTTCCACTGCGGAGCCGTTTTTGTTTTTTTCGATCTCGGCCGCTACAGCCTCAGGCGCCTTGGCCTGCAGCGCGCTCCGCAGCATGTAGCCTGCGAAGTTGCGGTTCAAGTAGATGCGAAGGCGGCCCTTCTCCACCCGGAAAATCGATACCGTCTCGTCTCCGATGGACTTCTCCAGCTTGCCCCGCGCCGTTGCGGCTTCTTGCTCGTATTCCGCAATCCAGGCTTTCGCTTCATCGGTTTTGCCGACCAAATCCGCGATTTTCGTGAGTATATCATAGATCGGATCTTGATCGAAAGAGATATAGTAGATTGGAGCGAGCTTCGAAATCTGCTCCATCTGTTCCGCATAGATTTCCAAAAACACCGTAGGCGCAATGACCAGATCCGGTTCAAGGTTCATGATGGTCTCTGGATTCGGCGGATCTCCGATCCTCTGAACCCCCTCCATCTCGCTTTGGGTATAGGCAACCTTAAAGCCGTTGTCGCCCGAGCCTACGGGCTTGATTCCCAGGGCCAGGAGCTCCGCGGCAAACTCCCCGGCAATGATGCGTTCAGGCGAGACGGGGACCGTAACTTCTCTATCCAGATCGTCCTTGACGGTTCTTGTCTTAGGCTGTTCGCTTACAGGCGAAGCCGTTGGACTCGGTGACTGCTCCGCCGCGGCGGAAGAAGGCTGGCTGGAGCCCGGGGAGTCCGACTTCGAATTGCAGGCGGAGAGCAGCAGGGTTAACATAAGTACGGCGATTACGGAGAGCAGCAGCGGCCTGCTCGATCTTCTAGACGATAACATAATTTCCTCCCATGGTGATAATGATAATTAATATCACTAGTAGTTTAACTTGTACAAGGGGAAGCGCGCCATGGATTAGGATTGCGTCGGGGATGGATAATTGTGACGTTATTCGGTTCGAGTAATCAACCGAGCGGCTTCGGTCATTTGGTTGGCGATAGAGACCGGGTCGTAGGCAAGCCAATCCTGCACGTCCACACAATAGACGTTGCCCGCGCGCACGGCCGGGTAAGAAAGCCAGGCCTGCGAGGCGCGAATCTCCGCCCACATATGCTCCGCCCCGGAGTCGGGCTGCAGGACGACGAACAGATGCTCCGCTTCGTAGAAGGGCAACTCTTCAATCGTAATGACGCTGGAGTGGAAATGGACATTACATGCGCATTGCATCCAGATTCGCTCGGGCGGCGTCAATCGGAGCGAACGATACAACGGATAGCCCATATTCAGCGTGCCGTACATCTGCAGCAGACCGTTCCTTACTCTCAGAATAGCGACTCTGGCAAGTCCGATGCAGCTGTGTACCTGCTTGCGCAAGCTCTCGCATTGAGCTTCATACCGGCTTGTCCATTGCTGCGCTTCCTGCTCTTTGCCAAGAGCGCGGGCGATGTCGGGAAATTGCTCGTAGATGGGATCGTCCAGCACCTGCACTGCCAGCACGGGAGCGATGGCGGAAAGCGGCTCGCGCCATTCCGATCTCATCGTAATAATCAAGTCGGGAGCGAGCTCTCGGAGAATTTCCGCGGCGGGGGAAGGCTCGGTCGCGTCGCGAAGGTCGACGAGTCCTTCCGGCCAGCTTTCGGGGTGCGATCCCGGTCTGCTCGAATCGGCGGCGATAGGCTCCAGCCCGAGCGCCCGGCAATGGCCGAAGCCATCCAGCGCCACAATGCGCGGATTCCTGCGATTCGCGTATAGGGAAGGGGCCATTCCGGTATATTTCTTGAACCGACGGCTGAAATGATAGGGATCGCTGTAGCCTACTTTGCGAGCAACGTTGAGAACGGGTTGCCCGGATTGCTGAAGCAGCGATTTGGCCTTTTCCATCCGGATTCGGGTCAGATAGTCGCTCGGGCTCATTCCTGCCAGCTTGCGGAACATTCTCGAAAAATGCTCGGGGTGCAGCTGCGCGACCTGGGCGAGCTGCTCTCTGGTAATGGTTTTCTCCATATGGGAAGCCATATAGGCTTGAGCGTTCCTGATTTTGTCCATTGCTTTTGTCGTTGAACCCGCATGTTGAGCTTGCTGGGGAGGAGCGCTATTCGAATGATCCATGATTGCACCTTCGGAATTGAGAATAATTATCGTTGGATCAATTATAGCATAACGTCACCTATGCGAATTCGGCGGAACGATCGATGCAGCTTAAGCGAATGCAGGTAGCGATAAGGGGGGGAGAAGGGGAAGCGGAACGAGATGATCGCCGACAAGATCGCCGACCCGTGATTACGAGTCGGCTTTGTTAGTCGCGCGGGCGGATGCAGGATGTTTCAGGCTAGGCATTCAGCGGCAGACGCCAGTCCAACGTATTCCAGGGGCTGGTCGGCAGAACCAATAGCCGCTGCACGTAGCCCATCATTTCCTTGGCGCTCTCTTCTGTGAGCTGCTTCCACCAGAATTGCCTGCCGACGAGATAAGCAGTGGCGAATTCCCGCCAGCCCGAATAGGCTTGCTGCGTTCTGAGGGCAATCGGACGCAGCAGTTCAAGCGCTTCTTCCTTGGTCACATAACCGAGGTAAATGCCTTGCATGCAAAGGTACGAATATCTGCCCCAATCCCAGGCGGCAATCCCGGCGGCGGGCAGCCGATTCATGTAGTGCTGCACGATCTGAAGCTCTTTATGTCGCTGCTCGGCAGGTGCATTGGCGTAGGATTGGATGACGCGGTTTTGATCCGCTGCGGTCAGAGTGGATAGAAAAGCCCGGTCTCTGGCAAAGCTGTCTTGATACCCGTCGTTCTCCAAGCCTTTCAACGCTTCAAGCAAGCCTGCTTTATTTTCAATGCCCCAATCCCGCTTCAAGCCGCTGCAGAACATGGCTTTGTCGGCGTCCGTATCGCTCCAGGCGTAGTTTTCTTCAAAATCGATTCCGTTCATCTCCAGCAGCACGGCTCCAAGCGCGAAGCACCAGCGTTCTGCCGGATCTGCCGACAATAGGACCAGCTTACTCGTCATCGTCTTCGTCCTCCTCCTCATCCTCGGTCAGATCGAAGCGAAGCTTCTCGATCTCCGCTACCTCCTGATGCGGCAGCTTTAAGCTGTCGGGCAGCTCCGGCTTGCCGCCTCCGAACAGTCCGGCCAGTCCCCGGCGAAGCCTTCCCGTACCTGCCGCCTCCTGCTCAAGCTGTGTAAGATACTGCGCGTACTCCGGGCGGTCGGGCAGCTCCTGACAAGCGAGACGGGCGTGAACAATCGCGTTCTCGAGCTGGCTGCTCTTATAGTAAGCCGCGCTCCGATAGATGCTCGTCTCGTTGCGTAAGCCCAGCTCATAGGCCCGCTGGAGATGCGCGAGACTCTCCCGATACATTCCTTCGTGATACAGGGCGACACCGCAATAGAACAGAACCTCGGAAGCGTATTCTCCGTCGATGTCCAGCTCCGCAAAATAGCGCTTGGTCATGAGGGGAACCTGCTTCCAGATTTTCAGATTCATGAGCAGCTTGATGCTCTCCGCAAGCACCCACTCGTCGTCCGGCTCCAGTCGCAGCAAGCGGCCGATGTGCGAGTCCATTTTCTTCGTATCGTTCCGATTGAAAGCTTTCAGCAGCATGTAGAGGACACGCTGGGACGGATAATAATCGTCCGGGAAGCGTTCCGCTGCTTCACTGTATACGGCCAGCGCTTTATCCTTATCGCCCATTGCCCGATAAATATCGCCCTCCATCACGCAGAGATCCGAATTATCGGGGTCCTCTTCTTGCAGCTCGCTTAAGGAGTCGAGCGCCTGCTCGTAATCTCCGTTGTAGAAGCAGGCGGCGATCAAGAAGGAGGCGTCTTCATCCTCATAGCCCCATTCCACGGCTGCCCGAAAGCAGTCGACGGCGTCGGAATATTGCAGCGCGTGCATGTGGCAGATGCCTTTCCTGAACCAGGCTTGGCCGTCGTCGTATTCATGCTCCAGCTTCTTCCGGTAGTCGGGCAGCGCCTCCGCGTATTTCCCCATTTCGAACAGACAGCCGCATCTGACCGCATAAGCTCCCCACGGGCGCGGGTCCATCGCGATGGATCGGGTCGCCAGCTCGATTCCCTCATCGAGACGGTCTTCGAGATAGGCGTTGTTGGCCAGCTCGAACAGAACGACGGGATCGTAAGGATTGAGCTTGAGGGCCGCTTTCAGATCGCGCACTCCCGCATTCCGGTTGCTCCGCTCCAGATTGATAATGCCTCTGCGCACCAGGATGTCATATCCGTTGCTGCCCTCGGCCCGGGCGGAGTTCCATGCTCTGTCCAGCATCTCAAGCGCTTCATCATGTCTTTCCAAATCCAGCAGCGCCTTTGCCCGCAGTAGCTCATCCTCCGAGCTGCGACCGATGGCGGAGCGATATCGATCCAGCGTCTTGCAGCATCGATCCGGCAGGTTGACGTCGTAATAGAGCTGAGCGATGGCCAGCGCCGCGTCCTTCTGCTTCGGTTCCTGCTGCGCTTCGGCTTCATAGTGCGCCAAGAGCTGCCGATTAATCTCCAGCAAGCGGATGCTGGAGTCTAGATCGAAGGGATGCTGTTCGACGACAAGCTCCAGCAGGGATTTGGCTTCGTTGATCTTGCCATACAGCGCGAAGCACTGCGCCAGTCCGCTAAGGGCTTGCGGGTCTTCGGGCTGTATGGACAGGATGTGGCGATAGTCGGCGAAGGCGCGTCCGGTCAGACCTTTCTTCAAGGCAACATAAGCATGGCGATAATAACCGTCGAGATTATCCGGTTCCAGCTCGATTAAGCGATGATAAGCTTGCCAAGCATACTCCCAATCCTGAATGCGGCAATTGTACTCCCCGACCAGTCTAAGCAGATCGGGATCGTTGAAGTCAGCTTCTTCGAAAGCGCCGAGATAATAGCTCGCCTGGTCCAGCTCGTTCTTCATCAGCTTCTCGATGAGGTTGTCCCGGCAGGCCAGAAATTCGTCGGCATCGCGGTCGTCCGGGATGAAGGCGTAGCTAAGCTCCCATTCCCTGTGCAGCTCCTGAAAAAGAAAGTCAACAAATTCGTCGGAGAACGTATCGCGCAATTCGTCTTCCTGCTCCGTCCAGTAGAAGCGCTCGTCCAAGAGCTTCCATATCGCGACCGGCAAATAAGGATTCTCTTCCAGGAATTCGAGCAATTGCATATTAATCGCGCCCTTAAGGCTTGGCGGCCAGCTCGGCTCCTGCGCGAGCAGCGCGTCCCATTGAAGCGGGTCTCTCCTCAAGGAGATCGTCCCGTATAAAGCCGCAACGCGTTCCATGAAGGCATCGGCTTTGGCCGTCACGGAAGGGTCCTCGCCCGAACTCCCATAGGGCAGGGGAGACACCATACGCAGATGGGTCGATTTCTCAGAAGAGCCGGAGAGATTGTCCGCAGACGGTGTAATGAATTTCGACTGAAGCGTCTCTGTGATGAGCTTTGCGTTCTTCAGCGCCAGCTCGTAAGCCTCGCGAAGCTGCTCCAGCTCCTGCAGATTTTCATCGAAGGAGAAGGCTTTCAATTTCGCGGCGTAGGCGCGCTTGATGACGTTCGTATCCGTCGTCGGGCGAATGCCAAGGATGTCCCATACTTTCATCCACAGATTTCCTCACTTTCCATATCTCTGATGCGATATCTTTACTATCGACAATTGGCGTTCCAGATTTTACCTTACGGTGGGAATCTTAAGACCTGAGAAACCTTCGCTTGTGAGCCCGGCGATTTGTTTGTTACTGTGAGCGCATGGATTCGAAGGCGAGTCGCCGTTGTTGAAGCCGCATACAAATTGGAGCTATCGCTGCCCGCAGCGAAATGAAGCGCAAGAAAAAGGAGAGAGAACGAATGGAAAAAAGACAAGTTCCCGATACGCTTACCCTGGAGCAAAGAGCGGAGATCGCAATGAACGCGATAATCGGCATGGCAGATGAGAACTACAACCACATTCCTTTTTTCGCGGCCAACCTGATGAGCGATCCGGCCAACCTGACGCATGGGGACTGGGATTACGGCTCTTCGCATGGAAGAATGGTCGATGCGCTCGTACTGGCCCGTCACATGTCGGGCTCTACGCTTGGGGAGGAGATCGAGGAGAAGTATCGTTCCAATCTGCTCTCCTTCTTCAAGGAAGACGGCCTGAGCTATCGGCAGAAAAACCCCAACTACAATTGGGAGCCGAACGCGAACTTCATCGACCAGCGGGCGGTGATTCTGTCGCTCACTTCCTGGTTTATGTCAACGGGCGATCCTAAAGTCAAAGAGGCTGCGGATAAGCACGTGGCGGCATTGAAGAGAGTCGCGATCAAGGAGCGGGAGGTTTGGTACTATCCGGCCTCGGAATACAAGGAGGGCGGCTGGCCCTCCTCCAATGCCATACTGCTGCGGCTTGCGCCCGATCCGGCGGCCTTCTGCGGGCGTTTGATCATGCCGCTGCTCAAATATCACGAGCTGACGGGCAATGCAGATGCATTCGAGCTGTGCCAATTTTTCTCGCAGCTGATCGTACAGCGCAGCGGCGTGTTCAATGCGGACGGCAGCTTTAACGATTCGCTCGCCTATCGCAGCGGTCACTTCCACACTCGTCTCGGCACGCTGGATGCGCTGGCTCGCTTCGGGGCATTTACCGGAGACGCGGCTCTTATCAGCTACGTGGAGAAGAGCTACGCGTGGGCCGTCACGCAGTGCACGGCTTTCGGCTGGACGCCGGGCGACATGAAAGAGCAGGCCTATGAGCATGAGACTTGCTCGCTTGTCGATCTGATCGCGACCGGGATTACGCTGGCCAAGAGCGGCTATACGAAATATTGGGGAACGGTGGAGCGCTACATTCGCAACCATCTGGCCGAATCGCAATTGCTGGAGATGGATTGGGTGAAGGAGACCGACGACCGCTCCAAGGAAATAACCGGACGGATTACCTACGAGAATATCGGGCAACGGACGCGCGGCGCCTTCGCGGGATATTCCGCGCCGAACGATTTCTGCTGCGATGTCAATCATGGCCGGGGGCATACGAACGATCTGCAAATCTGCTGTCTGGGCTCGGGCACGCGGGGTCTGTTCATGGGCTGGAGCGAGACGATTACGGAGAAGAACGGCGCGATCAGCGTGAATTTCCTGCTTAACCGGGGCTCCGTATGGCTGGATGTGGACAGCTACTTGCCTCATGAAGGCAAGATCGTGCTGCATATTCATCGCGATCTTCCGAGGCTGCAGGTTCGTATTCCCGAATGGGCGGGCTTCGCCAAAGTACGCTTCACTCGCAAGCTGAATGGGAAGACGAGTACTGGCAAAGGCAACGAGCCGAGCACGTGGGTGAACGAGCATTTTCTGCTGCTCGGAAGCGCCAGCGCCGGAGAAACAATTACGATCGAATTTCCTCTGTCGCATCGGACAACGACCGAGACGGCGATCGGACAGGAGTTCGAGACAACCTGGCGGGGGGACGATGTGGTAGGCATTTCTCCGGCGGGAACGAAGCATCCGTTCTACACCGGACGGCGCGTATACGACCAGGCGCCGATGCGCGAAGGCGGCTTCCGGAGAGTGGAGAAGGAATTCGTCTGGTAAGACAGACAAGAAGCGAGCAAGTGACACGGACAAGGGAGGCAAACGGAAGATGAGAACGGTTGTAGCGGTGTATACGGGACAAGGCTTGGCCGATCCGCTTAAGGCTGTATTTAAGGAATTGCTGCCGGACGTGAGGCTGGTTAACATTATCGACGACAGCCTGATCGGCGATGTCGTAAGCGCCGGACGCATTGAGCCGGGGGTCGCAAGGAGGCTGCTGCAGTATTACCATAACGGCGAAGAGCTGGGCGCGGACGTCATTCTGAATACGTGCTCCTCGGTCGGCGAGGTTGCGGACGGCGCGACCGGTCTGATCGGCGTGCCTATCGTGAAGATCGATCAAGCGATGGCGGTGAAGGCAGCCTCGGAGCATGCGCGAATCGGCGTGCTGGCGACGCTGCCCTCCACGCTGGAGCCGACGATGCGGTTGATTGCGAAGGAAGCCAGCCGGCTCGGCAAGGAAATCACGCTGGTTCAAGGGCTTGCGGAGGGAGCCTTCGACGCACTTGTCGGAGGCAAGCCTGAGGAGCATGATCGGCTGCTGCTGGAGACGGCGCGGCGAGTGTGCGCGGAAGCGGATGTGCTCGTGCTGGCGCAGGGCTCCATGGCCCGCATGGAGAAGGCGCTTGGGGAAGCCACCGGCAAGCCGGTGCTGTCCAGCCCGAGGCTTGGCGTCGAACAGGTGAAGGCAACGCTGGAACGGCTGGATCGCGAAGCGCGGAATACAGACAGCTAGAGGGGAGACGGCTTCATTGAATCAAGAGCGAGTGTACGCGACCTATCTGGTCGAGACGCCCGATTCGCTGGCACATGCGGCAGAGGTGATTGCCGGGGAGCAATCCACCGGCACCTTCACGGCGGTGCCGGGCGAAACGGATGCCCTGAAGGAGCGATTCGGCGCGAGGATCGAGAGGATCGAGGAGCTGGAGCCCGTTCGGCAGCCTACGCTGCCGGGCTCCAAGACGCCGTCCGGCCATGACGGGCTGTATCGCCGGGGACGGGTGACGGTGTCCTTCCCGCTGCACAATTTCGGGCCTTCGATCCCGAACCTGATGTCCGCCGTTGCGGGCAATCTGTACGAGCTGCAGCAGCTGTCCGGCTTGCGGCTAGTCGATCTGGAACTGCCCGAAGCGTTCGCGGCCCGTTATCCCGGGCCGAAATTCGGCATCGCCGGAACGCGCAAGCTGACGCACGTGTACGACCGGCCCATTCTGGGCACGATCGTGAAGCCCAGCATCGGGCTCACGCCGCAGGAGCTGCAGCGAATGATTGCCGACGTGTCGGAGGCCGGACTTGATTTTATCAAGGATGACGAGCTTAACGCCAACCCGCCTTACGCGCCTCTGGAGGTTAAGGTAAAGGCGGTCATGGAAGCCGTCGAACGGGCGGCGGACGCATCGGGCAAGAAGATCATGTATGCCTTCAATATTACGGGAGACATCGAGGAGATGAAGCGCAACCACGATCTGGTCGTCCGGGCGGGAGGCAATTGCGTGATGGTCAGCATCATGAGCGTCGGATTGGCGGGACTGGCTCATCTGAACTCGTACAGCGAGGTGCCGATTCACGGTCATCGCAACCAGTGGGGCATGATGACGCGTTGTCCGCTTCTCGGCTTCGAATTCTCGGCGTATCAGAAGCTGTGCCGATTGGCGGGAGCCGATCATCTGCATGTGAACGGATTGAACAGCAAGTTCTACGAGAGCAACGAATCCGTCGTTCGCTCTATAGAGGCTTGCGCTTCCCCGATGCATGGTGGATACGCCGCGATGCCGGTCGTCTCGTCCGCGCAGTGGGCAGGCACCGCCGAAGCGACCTATGCGGCTACGCGGACGGTCGACGTGATGCATCTGGCGGGCGGCGGCATTCTGGCCCATCCGGACGGGGCGGCAGCGGGCTTCGAAAGCATGAAGCAAGGCTGGGAGGCGGCGGTCAAGGGCATCCCGATGGCCGAATACGCGAAGTCCCATCCCGAGCTGCAGCGGGCGATAGCCAAGTACGGAAAGGGGTAGACGGGCATGGCGCACACGAATCCCGCCGCGAAGGGGGAGCAAGCAACCGGCGCGCTTCCGGCAGCCCGGGCAGCGCGCAAGCCGCTGTGCTATTACGGCGACGATTTTACCGGCTCGACGGACGTGCTGGAAGCTCTGTTCCGCACGGGGCTTCGCACCGTCCTGTTCCTGGAGCCGCCGGACGCGTCGATGCTGGGCCAGGAGCGCTTCGCGGCCATGGACGCCTTCGGCGTTGCCGGGGTCGGCCGTTCGCTGACGCCGGAGGAAGCGGAGCGTACGCTTCGACCGATCTTCGCGACCTTGAAGAGCAGCGGAGCGGCTATCGTGCATTACAAGATCTGCTCCACGTTCGATTCGTCGCCCGGCATCGGCAACATCGGAACCGCGGCGGCGATCGGACGCGAGACGTTCGGCGAAGGCTACATTCCGCTGGTTGTCGGGGTTCCTTATTTGGGCAGATATACGGTGTTCGGCCATCATTTCGCCCGGGCGGGCGAAGCCGTACATAGGCTGGACCGTCATCCGACGATGTCCAGACATCCGATTACGCCGATGAAGGAATCGGATCTGCGCGTTCATCTCTCCGAGCAATGCGACGATCGGATTTCCTTGCTGGACCTGACGGAGCAGGACGCGGAGCTCCCGGTCGTTCGCGAACGCCTGAAGCGGCGCGTGGCGGAGGAAAGGCCTGACCTGCTCCTGTTCGATGTGTTGGACGAGCAGCGATTGGAAAGGGTCGGGCAGCTGCTCTGGCAGGAAGCCCAAAGCCGCGAGGGCATGTTCGTTATCGGCTCGTCGGGAATCGAATATGCGCTGGGCGCGGCTTGGCAGGCCTTGCGGCTGCCCGAGCTGCAGCCTGATCGGGCGGCGGTCGCCCGCGCATATCCGGTCGACCGCTTGCTGGTCGTATCGGGAAGCTGCTCTCCCGTCACGGAGGAGCAGATCGGGGAAGCGATGAAGCTTGGCTTTACGGGGATTCGCGTGCCGGTTGACGAATTAATCGATCCCGAACGCGCGAAGCAAGCCAGAAACCGACTGCTTGCGGAGGCGACGGAGAGGCTGGAGCGGGGAGAAAGCGTCATTCTCTACTCCGCGTCCGGTCCCGACGATCCCGGCATTGCCGAATTCCGGCGAGCTCTGCTTGCGCAAGGCTTCCGCGCGGAGGACAGCAGCAAGCTTCTCGGCGGCTTGCTGGGAGAATTGGTCCGCACGGTCATCGAGCATTCCGGGCTGAAGAGACTGGTCGTGGCGGGAGGAGACACGTCCGGCTATGTGACGCGCGAGCTTGGCATATTCGCGCTGGAGTGCGTCAGCGTCCTGGCGCCGGGAGCGCCGCTCTGCCGGGCTTCGTCCGCGAGCCCGCAGCTTGACGGGCTTGAATTGATTCTGAAGGGCGGACAGGTCGGAGAACGCGATTTCTTTCAGCGGGCGAAGAACGGGGGCTAGCCCTCCAAAGCCCAATTCAGCGGCGGAGCGCCGTTCTTGGCTCAGCCGCCGAATTGGGCCCGCGCGTAATTCCTGAGAGCGTTTTCTTAGAAATGAGCAATGCGTTTCTAAGTTTTCATCCATAGTCAGCGCCCGGGAGAGCTTTTAGAATAAAAGTAAGGAAAGCGCGACGGGGCCGAATCGATTTTCAAAGCAGATGTAAACGGTTGCAATTGGCAAGGGACAAGGAGTGGAACAGTCATGTGGAGCACCTTAAAGAGACAGAAGCACGCTCATTTCTTCGTACTGATTGGAATGCTGATCGTCTTCGTTTTCCAGTACATGCCGATGTTCGGCATTTTGATGGCCTTCAAGAACTACACCATCACCTCCGGCATTAAAGGCATTTTTACGAGCGACTGGGTAGGCTTAAAGTATTTCAAGGAATTTTTCAACTATTACAACTTCGATCAGATGATCAAAAATACGCTGGGCATCAGCTTGCTGAAGCTGGTGTTCACCTTCCCGGTCCCGATCCTTCTGGCGATCATGCTGAACGAGCTCCGGGGCAAGTTTTTCAAGAGATTCGTACAAACCGTCAGCTACTTCCCGCACTTTATTTCCTGGATCGTCGTTTCCGGCCTGCTCGTCATTTTCTTCTCGACGAACTCCGGTATCGTCAACGATGCGCTTCTCTCGCTCGGCATCATCAAAGAGCCGATTCCGCTCTTGACCGACCCGGATTACTTCTGGGGCTTGGCCGTAGGCAGCGCGATGTGGAAGGAAGCCGGCTGGTGGGCCATCATCTTCCTGGCGGCGATCAGCGGTCTGGACCCGTCGCTGTACGAGTCCGCCGAGATCGACGGAGCCGGAAGGCTTCGCAGAATATGGAACATTACGCTTCCGGGCATCCGGGGAACGATCGTTGTCGTATTGATTCTCGCCGTAGGCAGCTTGCTGGGCGGCGGGCTGGTCGGCTCGAACTTCGAGCAATCGTACTTGCTGGGCAACGTCATGAACAACGAGAAGTCGGAAATCCTGCAGACGTACGCGTTTAAGATGGGATTGGCTCAGGGACGTTACGCTTACGCAACGGCTATCGATCTGCTGCAATCGATCATCGCGATTATTCTTGTATTCGGAAGCAATTATATATCGAAGAAAACAACCAAGAGCGGCTTATTCTAGAAAGACGGCGAGGTGTGGAGCATGCATCGGAGAACATGGGAAGACCGGATATTCGATTCCTTTAACATTGTGGTACTGAGCTTAATTTCGCTCTTGACCGCTTATCCCTTCTACTATATGGTTATAATTTCTCTCAACAATGGTTTGGATTCTACATTGGGCGGAATCTACTTCTGGCCCAGAGACTTTACCTTGAACAATTTCTCCGAGTTTATGAGCGATCCGAAGTGGATGCAGTCGTTCGGCGTCTCCATCGCGAGGACGTTGGTGGGCGCGGCCATAACGATCTGGTTCACGTGCCTGGCGGCTTACGGTCTGGCCTACAAGGACCTCAAATTCCGCAAGTTTTATTACAGCTTCTTCATTATCGGGATGTACACGGCAGGAGGACTTATTCCGTATTACGTCATCCTGCGCGGTCTGAGCTTGCTGAATACTTTCTGGGTGTATGTCGTGCCCGGCGCGATCAATATCTTCTTCCTGATCGTCGCGGTGTCCTTCTTCAAGGAAATTCCTTCGGAGATGGAGGAGTCCGCGAGAATGGACGGGGCATCCGATCTGAAAATCTACTACAAGCTGATTCTGCCGGTGTCCAAGCCGTTGCTTGCCGCAATGGGATTGTTCGTCGGGGTCGGGCAATGGAACTCCTGGCTGGATTCCGCATACTTCGTCAACGACAACAGCCTGCGGACATTAACATACCGGATGATGGAAATTATCAATCAGGGGATGTCGCCTCTGGATGCCGAAAGCGCGGAGCGCGCCGCAGCGGTCACGGGAGTTACGACCTTCTCGATGCAAATCACCGCCATGGTTATCGCAGTGCTTCCGATTCTGTGCGTCTATCCGTTTCTCCAGAAGTATTTCGTGAAGGGCATCATGCTCGGCTCCGTGAAGGGCTAAGCTGCTTTCGATGTTTGACCGGCCGGGGACCAGACAGATCTGGCCCCCCGGACTCAAACCGGTTTCTCATATAAACTGCATCAAGAAAGAGGAGGCAATAAGATGGTGGGTTCATCGGTAGGTACAAAGAAAAAAATGATGTTCATGCTGGCTCTCGCGCTGATTATGGTCGTGACGGCTTGCGGCAACGGAGGCAAAAACAACACGAGTTCACCTTCGGCCAGCCCGAGTGCAAGCGCTTCAAGCGCAGCTAGCGGAGCGCCGAGCGAGGCTCCCAAGGATGTCGTTGAGCTTACGCTGTTGGTTAACCACCCATGGTGGCCGTTCAAGGAATGGAAAGGCAAAATTCCCGAGGAAATTACCAAGAGAACGGGCGTCAAGCTGAACATTCAAGTTGCCGTAGACGACAAGCAGCTTCCATTGCTTATCGCTTCCGGCGAGCTGCCGGATCTCGTCTATACCGCTTCGGACTTGACGCGTTTGGCGAATCCCGACGTTTCCTACGCTTGGAACGACCTGATCGAGCAGTACGCTCCCGACTTCAAGATCGAGCAAAGCCGCATTGGGGTCAATACGATGCCGGACGGCAAATTCTATACGATCAAGAACGGCTATTCCACGGAGCAAGAGTGGAAGGACAATCCGAAGGCGTTGCCGGGCGGCTCCTCGATGTCGTTAAGACAAGACATTCTGGATGAGCTGGGCAATCCGAAGCTGGACACGCTGGAAGATATGCTTCAAATCTTGAAGGATGTCAAAGCCAAGTACCCGGACATGATTCCGCTCGTATTCGACAAGGATCAGATCGGCCAATTTTTCCGCATTAACTTCGGTTTGAAACGCAACACTGGATTTATTGATCAAAATGGAAGCGCTGTCCACTATTTGAAAGATCCGAACTATCGCGATTACTACCTGTTCATGAACGAATTGTACCGCGAGAAGCTGATGATCGCCGAGAACTTTACGTTCAAGGATGCGCAGCAGGACGATCAATATTCGCTTAACGGCCAAGCGTTCGCGCATGGCGGATCGATAGCGGATACGCTTAACGCTCAGCTAAAAACGTTAAATAAAGACTTCACCTTCATGACCGTGCCAAAAGTACTGAGCGACAAGGCAGGCACGCCGATGGGCGGCTCCGGCTGGTCGGGCATGTATATTACCAAAAACAATAAGAACGTGGAAGCATCCATCAAGTTCATGCAGTTCATGATGAGCGAGGAAGGACAGCGTCTGGGCATCTGGGGAATCGAGAACGAGGACTGGGTGTGGAACGAAGCGGGTCAATACCCGGAGATGAAGTACGACATGAACAACGCAGAGGTGCAAAAGCAATTCGGCTACGTGTATTGGGGACTGCTGGGAAGCAGCGGCGTTACGGAAGCGCTTCAGCGCTACGACGAGAAAGCGTTGATGACCCCTTGGAGCCTGGCTCTGCGGGATACGCTGAAGTTTAACCCTGCACTGGGCCTTGTGGTCACGAATCCGGATACGGACGAGCAGGTCATCGAGACGCAGATCAAGAACATGGTCGCTACGGAAGAGCTGAAAATCTACATGGCGAAATCCTCCGAAGAGGCGAGCAAGGAATACGACGCCTTGATCGCGAAAATGGAGAACATGGGTCTGGGCAAGCTGGAAGAATGGGCTACCGCCCAGTACAAGGAATATCAGAAGAATTTCTAAGCGGCACGATGAATCGCGACGAATGACGACAAGCTGTACGGGAACGGGAGCGTAGCTTCCATTCCGTACAGCTTGTTCTTTGTTGGTTGGGGAGTTTACACAATTGATTTTACAGACTCAGGATATATGCTGAAATTAGCATGCCGGGAATATCAGTAGGTCAACTTTCCTGTTTAGAGCATTGGCGTGAAGATTCAGAAACTCCTAAATAAATCAGGTATTCCTTCTTCAATATCTTGCGGGTTCTATGTTATTGACATGTATATGCTAAAGATGAACATTAATTTTATCAATTAGCCAAACATCGTTCCTATCATTGCTTGCTTGAGATTCACTACATGATAAATTGAATTATTGTATTCAATAATTTTAGAAGAATTAAGTAGCCATTTTTTCATTCTTTCTCCTCCCCAAGTTGGTTCTTTCGAGCTAATGATTGCACACACTGCTGTAACTATGGCTGTTGATGCTGAGGATCCACTAAACCACGATATAGAACTATTTGATTGTGCCGAAGTGGTTAATAAATACTCACCTGGAGCATATAGATTACTAGTACTTAGATTGCTTCTTGTGTCTGGAATATTATGTTGTTTCAAACTGGAAACTGCAATAACGTCTGTATATGCAGCTGGGTAAAAATTTGTATTTTCTCCGGAGTTACCAGATGATGCAATAATAATTGTATTTTTCTCTAATGCACGTTTAATAGAATCTTCTAACACTTTATTCGGTTCTTTCATTCCATAGCTTATATTTATAACTTTTGCACCAGCTGCTACAGCTGTATCAACAGCGGTGGATAGTTGTTGAACAGTCATGCCTTCATCCGTTCCAGCTTGAATAGATAAGATTTTCACATCTGATAACATTCCTCCGGGTGTATTATAGCCATCTCCATTAGCTATTAATAAACCGATTACTTGGGTACCATGTATCTTTCTTGATTTTTTTGATTGTTCATCTAAGATATGGGTTTGTACTTGTGATTCATTAATATACTTATTAGTTACATCAATCCCGCTATCAATTACAGCTATCAGAGGGATATCTGGACTGTGATAAGGTAATAAATCTTTAGCGTTTATTGATATTGCGGGCCAACCATAAATCCCATTCTGTTCAAGTTTTGTGGTGTGTTCTTCGGGGGAATTAAATTGTCTACTAGTGCATATTATTGCACTCAAACTCAAGCCTACTATGAAAATACTTAAGAGAAGTCGTGATCGAGAGCTAAGAAGCATAAAACCTTCCTTATATGTAATTTAGTATTTATATATTAATTTCCCCTGTACATCAAAGCCTTCAAGTGAACGCAATCTTCCATCTGAGTCATTTAATCTAACATAAGAATAAGTGTTTAGTTCGGACTTATTCAAACTAATTACAGTATCATTAAATAAAGTGAGCTCAATATTGGTAATGTCTTCATTGTTGATAATACCAGAATATATATGATAGACAACATCATCCATTTCTCCAGTCATCTCCATATGAGTAAATGGAACTGTTGTGTCTGTTTTTGTAATATTTAAATCTACAATTTGAGGTGTTCCAGAGTCATTTAATTGAGAAAGGGCAATTGCTTCATAATTTATAGAATTTGATGAGAACAGAATGTGTGCAATCAGACCATTTCCAACTTCTTTTGAATAACTTATATCTAATTGATCTACTTTTATCTTGTTTTTGTTTTCAATACTTTCTGTATAGACCATTTTATAATCTATTTCATTGTTTATTGAGCCAGTTTCCTTGACATCATTGTTTGAACAACCAAGAGTTAAAGTAATCAAAAGTAGTATCAAAAGAGCATTTAGATTGTTTTTTTTATTCATGTTAATTCCCCCTTCATTGCTTGACCAAATGAATAAAATCATTCATTTGGCCAAGCAAGTTCTGTTAGCGATAGTACGCGGCAATAGCTTTCATGTCTTGGTATGCATAAACTCTAACCATAATATACTGGGACCATGAAGCCCCCCCGTTAATACTTAAACCAAGTGAGAAGAAACCAAAAGTATAGGAAGCACTAATTGACCCCGTTACACTAGCAGTATAAATACCTTGAGCTTGTGAATAATGTTCACCATAAAAATCATCATCTGTTGTGAGCCACACACCAGTTGTTTTAGTATTTGGACTTGGGGCAGAGACAGTTACAATTCCATAGGAGGTTGCACCAGGTGTATAACTGCCAACAGTCGAAACCCATTTGTCTACATATGGTGATAGTACTGTCCTTGTAGTGCTATAAGTCAGTCCTAATATTGCAGCTCTAGAATAGCCGGCTGCAGATGTAAATGTCCATTCTGCTGTGACATTTGAACACGTTCCTGGACCGTTACCATTACATTTAGCTCCGAAATAAAAATCATGTTCAGCATAACCTTGAGGCTTAACAGTTTGTTCTTCAATATTATTCTCCGGGGTAAAATCACCTGGATATGTTCTAGCAGTCACTGAACTACCATCTTCATATTGTACAACGTACTCTGATTGCCGAGGATATTTGTCCATTAGCTTTACGATGTCATCCATTCCCTGCTTAAAGACCGGTGTCTTTAATGTAGCTTTTAAGGCTGCAGGATCTAGATTAAGTACTTTATTTTTAAAGGCTCTAGGGTTTGCAAAGATTTCTCTATTAGTAATCTCAGAGACATTGTCTAATTCAAGTACTACGTTATTCTTTTCAGCATTGTGAATATTGTCATCCAATGTGGCATAATATTCAGCTTCTTCTTGAGTATTGCCTAGTGCTATTAGTTCTTTAACTTTTTCGTTATGAGGAAGTGCACGTCTTTCATCAGCTGATCTTGCATATAGACTCTTTTCTTCCTGCTTACCATCTGATGCGTACGCTAATGTATTTAAAGAAAAAAATAATGAAGCAACCAGTGAGGATACAGTAATACTTTTTAATACTTTATTCATTTTACTCTCCTTTTATATATATTTTTTTAATACTCTGCTCCTTTCTGACTAGATTTTTCTTAATTCTCGTTGACTAGAAGAAATCTGAATATTGTTAACAGAAGTGAATTCACCTCCGAAACAACCTTCCATAAGATATACAAAATTACCAAAATTTAATTTATTGTAACTACATTAAGCTAAATATTGAGATATTTATATAGGTCTTTGGAGTGAAAAGACGCGATCAAACATATGATTCTCAAAAATATTTGTCCGAAAATTTGTTTTTTTGTCGAAAGAAACGTTTTTTTAACTACGTAAACAAGGCATTGTAGCCTTGCTTTGACTTGCGAAACATTGCCGAGAATGGCCTTGATTTTTTACAAAAGAGGTGTTTCTCTTATTTTTTTACTTTTTATTAAAATAAAGCCTAGCTGAGTTTTCTTAACGATTCCCTTACTTTTGTTTATGTCCTTGCTCCCTCCGCTGTTCTACAATGAAAAGGCATTCAAACATTGAGGAGGGTTAGCTTTATGCCTAACAAAAAAGCGATCACGGTGGTCCTGCTTGCCCTGACGATGCTGCTGGCGGCTTGCTCCAAAGGCGCTAACGAGCCGGACAAAGAGAGCTCGGCCTCGCAGCCGTCGGCATCGACACCCGCGAACGGAGACAAGAAGATCGAGCTTCGCATGTCCTGGTGGGGCTCGGATGAGAGACACGAAAAAACGCAGAAGGTCATCGAGCTGTTCGAGCAGAAAAATCCCGGCGTCAAAATTACCGGCGAATACTCCGGCTTCGACGGCTATATGGATAAGCTGAACACACAGATCGCCGCGGGCAACGCCCCGGATTTGATCCAGATGGGCGGCAACATCAAGGAATATGTAGACAAGAAGGCGTTGCTCGATCTCAAGCCTTATGTCGGCAGCGTTCTGCGCCTGGACGACTTCAACGGAGGGCTGGTCAAGGCGGCCACCTTCGACGACAAGCTGTACGGCGTGACGCTAGGCGTAAGCTCTTCCTCGCTGATGTACAACGCAAGCATGTTCGAGAAAGCGGGCGTTCCGCTGCCGACTGACCAATGGACGTATGAGGAGTTCAAGTCCTCGACTATCCAGATCGCCGAGAAGCTGGGGAAAGGCCACTACGGCTCGTACGATCTGTCGAGCGATGCCGCCGCATTGGCATCCTATCTTGGCAGCAACGGCAAGGAGCTGTATCGCGACGGGGAACGTCATTTCGACAGACAGGATATGATCGACTGGTTCACGATGTGGGATGAATTGCGCAAAGCCGGAGCCATCGTTCCTCCCGACGTACAAGTCGCCAGTCCTCCGACTGCCGTAGACAAATCCCTTATCGTAAAAGGTCAGGTCGCCATTCAGAGCGCATCGGCCTCCCAGATTTTCGGCTTCCAGGAGCTGACGCAGGACAAGCTGGGCTTGAGCGTATTCCCGAACGGCCCGGCGGGCAGCGGAATGATTCCGCCGATCTCCGGCCAGTTCCTGACCTCGTACGAAGGCACTAAGCATCCTGAGGAAGTTGCAAAATTCATGGATTTCATGGTGAACGATCCCGATGCGGGCGTTATTCTCGGCAGCACCAGAGGCGTCCCGCCAGCAGGCAAAATCCGCGATTTGCTGGCCGCGCAGTCTACGCCGGTCGACAAGGTTCTCTACGATTACATCTCTCTGGTCAGCGACACCGCGCCTGAGATCGAGTATCAGCAATTCCCGTTGGACAACGAGTTCACGAAGCTGCTGCAGCTGACAAGCGAGAAGATTGCGTTCGGCGCCAAGCCGATCGATACCTCGGTCGACGAGTTCATGTCGGAAATGGACAAATTGCTTGCCAAAGCGAAAACGCAATAACGCATATAAATGCGCCATCATGAGAACGCGGGATATCGGGGAGCCCTACGGCTCCCTTTTCCTAAAGATAGGAGAGCTAACACATGCAGAAATATAAAACCTATGCGGCCGGGTATTTGTTTCTGTTGCCATGGTTGATCGGATTTATCCTGCTTTATCTAAGTCCGATCATTGCATCTTTGTATTTGTCCTTTACGAAGTATGACCTGCTCACGGCACCGAAATGGATCGGCTTCGACAACTTTAAGACGATGTTCACGGACGACTACCGTCTGGGCGACTCGATCAAGGTCACCTTCCAATACGTTCTGCTATCGGTTCCGTTCCGGCTGGCGTTCGCGCTCGGATTGGCTATCCTGCTTAATCAGGGAATGAAGTTTCTGGGGCTCTACCGCACGATCTATTATATTCCCTCCTTGCTCGGGGGAAGCGTCGCAATATCCGTTCTGTGGAAGCAAGTGTTCGATAAAGAAGGGATTTTCAATCAGGCGCTGGCTTACATCGGAATAGAGGGGCCCAATTGGATCGCCGATCCGAATTACGCGATCTATTCGCTGATCGGCTTGTCGGTATGGCAATTCGGCGCCGTCATGATCATTTTCCTGGCCGGGCTCAAGCAGATTCCACAGGAACTGTATGAGGCTGCGACCGTAGATGGGGCGGGCGTTCTGCGAAAGTTTTCGCGCATTACGATGCCGCTGCTGACTCCCGTCATCTTCTTTAATCTGACGATTACGTTGATTCAATCGTTCCAGACGTTCACCAAAGCGTTCATTATTAGCAGCGGTTCCGGCGGTCCGATCAATTCGACGTTGCTCTATTCTCTCTATTTGTATATTAAAGGGTTCACCTTCCTGGATATGGGCTACGCCTCCGCAATGGCCTGGCTGCTGCTCGTCATCATTGCCGCATTCACGGGCCTGCTGTTCCTGACTTCCCGTTACTGGGTGTACTATTCGGATGGGAGGGATTGAACGATGGTCATTCATCGCAATGTTAAATCGGTCTTGTTTCACGCGGTGGTGCTGGGCTGCGGGCTCCTGATGCTGTACCCGGTGTTCTGGCTGATCAGCAGCTCCCTGAAGCCGACCACGGAAATCTTCACGTCCAAGGGGCTATGGTCCTCGTCCTTCACGCTGGAGCATTATTCGGAAGGCTGGTTCGGCCTGCGGAATATTCAGTTCGGACGGTTCTTCGTCAATTCGATCCTGCTATGCGTGGTGGCCGTCATCGGTACGGTGCTCAGCTCCTCCATGGCTGCCTTTTCGTTCGCGCGCATCCAATTTCCGTTGAAAGGCCTGTTTTTCGCGCTCATGCTGGGGACGATCATGCTTCCCGGACATGTTACGCTGATTCCCCAATATATCATGTTCCATAAGATCGGATGGGTCGATACTTTCCTTCCGCTGCTGACGCCGAAGTTCGTCGGAGACGCCTTCTTCGTCTTTCTGATCGTCCAATTCATCCGGGGAATTCCGAAGGAATTGGATGAGAGCGCGAAGATCGACGGCTGCGGCTGGTTCACTCTGTATTACCGCATCATTATGCCGCTTAGCTTGCCTGCGCTGATTACAGCCGCAATCTTTACCTTCATGGGCACATGGGACGATTTCTTCGGTCAGCTGATCTATTTGAGCGACATCAAGAAGTTTACGGTTCCGCTCGGCCTGCGTCTGTTCCTGGATTCCAGCGGAAGCTCGAACTGGGGAGCCGTGTTCGCCATGTCGGTGCTTTCCATCGGCCCGAGCCTGATCATTTTCTTCCTGGGACAGAAATACTTTACCCAAGGCATCGCGACAACCGGATTGAAAGGTTAAAATGAGCTAAAACGACTTTCATGAAGAGGGCTGTACCGATGCGACAACTGGTGAAATACCCGACGAAGCTTTTTACGCTGATGGTGCTTTGTTTTATAGCGTTCAGCAGTCTGCTGCTGCTCGTCTCGGGAATCGTCTATTACGAGACCTACTCCAAGATCGCCTATCGCGAGATTCGGGAAACGAAAAGGGAGCTGCTCGACGAGACGTCCCAGAAGCTCTCGAATTACGTGGCGGGCATTCAGGACACGGCTCGGTTTCTGGTGACGAACACGATGGTGCAGCAGCATCTGTCGGAGCCTCCGGAGAGCAAGTACGACTTCGTGGCGAAGAGTCGACAGCTGTATGAAGAGTTCCAGAAGCTGGCGACGGTCAAAGAAGGCTTGCATTCGATCGAGCTGTATACCGACTGGCTTAAGGGCTACCCTTCCTTCCAGGATCAATTCATGCATCCCATGGCCGACGCCCAGACGCAAGGCTGGCTGGGGCGCATGGACAGCGCGGACGGATTCTGGATCGCTTCACACGACTATCCGGCGCCAGGCAGCGCGGCCCGGATGGTCAGTTATGTTCATCGGATCATCGGCAACCGGGGAGAGATTCTGGGCATCGTCAAGATCAATATTCCCGACAAGAAGCTGTTCGATATTCTGAGCAAGCGGGATACGGCGGGGACCGGCGACAACTATTACGTCGTGCTGGATTCGGGAGGGAACTACATCGCTTCGGTATTGCCGCCGGGCATCTCCTTGCTCGGGGGCGTGGACGAGCTGGCGCACGCGGTCGCGGATACGAAGTACAGCATCATTCAGTCGGATGCGAACACGCAATACTGGATGCTGATGCAGCTAATCTCCAAAGACGTGCTTAAGCAGAGCGGCAAAGAAATTCGGACGCTGATTATCGGCTTGCTGTGCGGGCTGATCATTCTGTCCATTCCGCTTGCCCTCTGGGTGTCGAGAAAATTGACTTCTCCCATCTACGGAATCGTCGAGGGCATGCGAACGGTGGAGAAGGGCGACTTCAACGTTAGGTTGAACGCATCGAGCATCCAGGAGTATCTCTATTTGACCACCCACTTCAATCGCATGGTTCATCGGCTCAAGGCGTTGATCGAACAGCTCAATCGGGAGCATCGAGACCGCCGGGAAGCGGAAATCCAGCTGCTTCATGCGCAGATCAAGCCGCATTTCCTGTACAACACGCTGGATCTGATCCACTGGAGGGCGCTGGATTACAATGCGCACGAGATCAGCCAGATGGTCCAGCAATTGTCCAAGCTGTTCCGCATCGGGCTGAGCAATGACAAATGGTACGTACCCGTAAGAGACGAGCTGGCCCATGCCCGCTGCTACATGGCGATTCAGGAGTATCGGCAGAACTTCAGCATCGAGTATACCGAGAACGTCAAGAGCGATCTGCTGGATGTCAGCATCCCGAAAATCCTTCTGCAGCCCTTTCTGGAAAATGCGGTCATCCACGGATTTCAGCATCGGGGCATCGATAAGGCCGTTATTCAGGTGAGCATCGAGCAGCGGGAGGAAGCGGGAAGTCCGCAGCTCCTCATTACCATTACCGATAACGGCTGCGGCTTGCCTGAAGGGTTCGACCTTCAGACAACCGGAGGCATCGGAATTCGCAACGTCATGGACAGGATTCATCTGTATTGCGGCCCCAAGTACGGCGTACGGGTTGCGCCGGGAGAGCAGGGAGGCGCCCAGGTGGTGATGAATCTGCCGCTGATCGGCCGCGAGGAGGATATGGAGCAACTGAGAAGGAGTCTTACCCATGAATACGATTCTCTTGGTGGATGACGATCGATATGTAACGGACGGCCTGCTGAAGCATATTCCATGGGAGGACATGGGCGTACGCATTGTCGGAACCGCTGCAGACGGCGCGGAGGGCTTGAGCAAGTTCCGCGAGCTCCGGCCGGATTTCGTCATCACGGACATCTATATGCCCACAATGGACGGGTTCCAGCTGACCGAAGCCATTCATGCCATAGATCCCCATGTTCCGGTCGTTATTCTAAGCGGATATGACGACCTTGCGAATGCGAGGAAGGCGGTGTCTACAGGCATTCACCACTTTCTGCTCAAGCCGCCCAGCCTGTCGGAGATCGAATTCGTCGTGCGCGAAGTGCTGCAGCAATTGAACGAATCGCAAGAGCGCGACGAGCTGCTGACCAGCTACCTGCAGCAGCAGGAGATGGTGCGGCGGTCGATGAAGGACGCGTTCTTCCGGGATTTGCTGTCCACGCGTTACGAGGCGGACGAGCTGCCCGGCAAGCGGATCGCCTTTATGGGTCTTCCGGAATCGACGGCTGTGCAGGCGTTGACGCTCAGTCTGGTTCGATCGGACGCATCGGCGCGAAGGGAAGAGCGCGAATGGCAGCTGCTGCGGTTCGGAACGGGAAACATCATCCGCGAAATGCTGAATGCCGGCCTAAGCGGCCATCCGCTTCTGACTGCCGAAGTGCTGGAATATTCGGATCAGGAGTTTGTCGTTATTTTTCTGAGCGACGGAGCGCCGGAAGCGGATAGGCTGCAGTTCATCCTGCAGATTTCGGATGCCATGCTGAAAAACATTCTTCAATATATGAAGCTGTCCGTGCTGGCCGGACTGGGGACCCTGAGGCGAGGCTACCATCAGCTGATGGGCTCCTACCTGGAAAGCCGAAGCGCGGTAGAGATCGCGGAGATGAACGAATGGAACCGCGTCTACGCTTATTCGGAGCAGGAGCCGCATGAATCGGAGGCAAGCAAGAATGTCTCCGTGGATGCGGTTCGTCATCTTCACGATGCCATCTTCCAAAAGCAATGGCAGCTTGCTTACGAGCTATGGAGCAAGCTTGGCGCGGAGCTGGCGGGCGGCGGCGTATCTCTTCCGGTATGCAAGGGAGTATGCTCCGGGATCGCAAGCGCCCTGTGGACAGCGGCGCAAGCCTCGGATATCGGGGAGGACGCAGCGGGACAAGGGCTCGAAGAGCTGCTGCTGCGGTTGAACCGATCCGGCTCCGCCAGGCAAATGATCGACTGGATGGAGGAGACGGTCGCCCGTCTGGTCGCCAGGCACCGGGAACAGCAGACGGGAAAGCGAAGCAATGCCCTGGTGAATAGCGTCATTCAGGACTATATCGAGCGCTGCTACCACGAGGAGCTGTCGCTGGAACGCATCGCGGCCAACCTTCATGTGAACAGAAACTATTTGAGCCAGTTGTTCAAGCGAGTGACCGGGGAGCCTTTCGTGAACTATCTGAACAACTATCGAATTCGCAAGGCGATTGAATTGATCGGAACGGGCAAATACATGGTGTATGAAATCAGCGAGAGGGTGGGCTTCCAGAACTCGACTTATTTCAGCCAGGTGTTCAAGTCGATTACCGGGTACAGCCCGTCCGAGTACAATCGGCTATGATCGGACAAAGGAGTGCGCGACATGAGCACGGCATTGGAAAGGTTACGGGCCAAGGGCGCCCTCGGCGGTTCGGGAACGACGGAAGCCGGTCAGGCTCTGCATGCGGAGCTTGTCGGCTCCGGAGTCAGGTTCGCGGCATGGCCGCCGGCATTGGAGGACGTGTACGACCGGGCGGCGGACAAGCTGGCCGAGTGCGTGAAGCCGGATGCCCAAGGCAGAGCTGTGCTGCAGGAGGGAGGCGTCTATCACGGCTGCTGGCTGGAAAGCACGGGCACGATCAATGCGGAGATTCTGGCGCGCTTCTGCCCGGAGATCGCCCAGACGACGTTCGAGCAATTTGCCGAGCTGCAAAGGGCGGACGGCTTGCTTCCTTATAAGGTGACGGGCGACGGGCCTGTCTTCAAACAAATTCAACTGGTGACTCCTCCGGCCAGAAGCGTATGGCGTCACTATCTGCTGAACGGCCGAAGCCGCCCGTTTCTGGTGAAAATGTATGCCGCGCTTGCGCGTTACGACGATTGGCTGGCCCAGTACCGCAATACCCGAGGAACAGGCTGCGTCGAAGCGTTCTGCACGTTCGATACGGGACACGATCTGTCGCCGCGCTTCTGGCATATTCCCGATACGCCCGAGCGGGACGATCCGACGCGTTACGATCCTCACTCGCCGTTATTGCCGTTGCTGGCTCCGGATCTGACGGCCAGCGTCTATTGCAGTCGCAGCTATTTGTCCCGGATAACCGCAGAGCTCGGACAGGAGGACGCGGCCCGATTGTGGAGCGCCAAGGCGGAGGAGACGCGACAAAGTCTAGTCGCGCATTGCCTGGACGAGCGGGACGGCTTCTTCTACGACGTGGACAACAGCGGAAGGTTCGTTCGCATCCAGTCCGACGTCTTGTTGCGCGTGCTGGCCTGCGAGGTGGGGGATGATGAGTTTTTCGCTTCGTCGCTTGAGAGGTATCTGCTCAATACGCGCAAATTTTTCGCCAAGTATCCGTTCACGTCCATCGCCATGGATGACCCGCGCTTTGATCCGTTCTCAAGCTACAATACTTGGGGCGGCGCGGTTAATTTCTTAAGCCTGATCCGGGCTCCGCACGCCTTCGAGCGGCATGGCCGCCATGTGGAGCTGACCTGGGTCATGCAGCCCATTCTGTCGGCGATGTCCCGCATGAGCCGATTCGGCCAATGCCTGAGCCCGTGGACGGGAGAGGAAGGCTATACGGATACCTATTCGCCGGCGATCCTATGCGTACTGGATTATATCGAGAGATTATGCGGCATCCTCCCGGCATCGGATGGAGAACTATGGTTTACCGGCTTGCTGCCGCAAACGATGGACCACGGCATGAAGCTGGCGGACGACACGGCATACAGCCGCCGAGTAGACGGCGTGGAATATGAGCTTTACAATACGCGGGAGGAATGCGCGATCTATCAAGACCGCCGCTTGCTGTGCACTTTTCCCGCCGGCGTTCGGGTGATGACCGATCGAACTGGGGCTCTGCTGGGGCTTGCAGGCATGACCGTCAGGCCGGTGGAAGGGAAGCTACGTTATCGGGGCCAAGAGCTTCCGTTTCGCGTTGCGGGCAACGAGATATTGCAATTCAATCGCGGGAGCTTCGTTGCGCAGGCTGCTCCCGGGGTGATCTATCCGACGCACGGTTAAGTCTAGAGACGGGGGCGAACCTTCATGCGAACATTAGAACAAATTCAGATGCGCGATCCATTCGTGTTAAAGCAAGCGAACGAGAGCTGTTACTATCTGTACGGCTCTACCGATCCCGACATCTGGAAGGGCAAGGGCATTGGCTTCGACGTCTATCGTAGCGCTGATTTGATTCATTGGGAGGGGCCGTTCCCTGCTTTTCGCCCCGATCCCGGTTTCTGGTCCGATACGAATTATTGGGCTCCGGAGGTTCATGCCTACCGGGGGAGATTTTATATGTTTGCCACGTTTAAGGCGGAAGGCGTATGTAGAGGCACGCAAATTCTGGTTGCCGACAGCCCGCTAGGGCCTTTCCGGCCTCACAGCGACGGCCCGGCAACGCCTAAGGATTGGGAGTGCCTGGACGGCACTCTGTGGGTGGAAGAGGATGGAACGCCTTGGATGGTCTTCTGCCATGAATGGGTACAGGTGACAAACGGCACCGTCTGCGCGTTGCAGCTGTCGCCGGAGCTGGATCGCCCCGTTGGAGAGCCGATTCTATTATTCTCCGCGCAAGATGCGCCGTGGGTCGATCCGGTTAAGAATGGAGCGGGATACGTCACGGACGGCCCTTACGCCCATCGCTGCCGCGACGGGCAATTGCTTCTCCTGTGGTCCAGCTTCAGGCAAGGCCGATATGCGCAAGGGATTGCTCGCTCCGCGTCAGGCGGCATTCTCGGTCCCTGGGTTCAGGAGCCTGAGCCGATCTTCGAGAATGACGGCGGTCACGGCATGATCTTCAGCACGTTCGAGGATGAGCTTCTGCTGGCCCTCCACACTCCGAACCGCACGCCGGAAGAGCGGCCTGTTTTTATCGGGCTGTCTGAGAAGGACGGACGATTGAGCGTTCGTTAAACCCGAAATTCCATGGACCGTTCTGCCTGCGGCGACCCTTGAAGCTAGCTAAACGATTTCTTTAATTTCATTTATCAAATAGGTGTAGGATATCTCTTTTGGAATATAGGCCAATGGATGAAAATAACGAACAATATTTATTCTTTTATGATTCCACCAAAGTCTTTCCAGACCACCGCTTGTATGTTTTCTTTCGAATTGAATCTGTTCCTTTTCCAGCGATTTCTTGACAAGATCGAACACAATGCTGCCGCAGCAAAGAACAATATTGGGTTCAAGAATGCTTATTTGTTTTAATATCAGCGGATGGCTAATATCGGAAAACTGAATCAGCTCATGGTCGTTGGCAGAAGAAGTCCCAGCGATCTTTTTGAGGTTGGCAAAACAGACGGAACCAAAAAAATCAAGCGAGTTTTGTTTTATGCAATGGAATTGTTCCTCTACTTCTTTATAGGACGGGAAGCCATGAAGAATGCCATACGTCCATCGAAGCAAGTTAGGCCAGGTTGAGCTCTTTTCTTCCAAGTAGCCCCGCCTAAGAAGGAAGTCCTGATATTCCCAACCCCAGTCAGTTGAATTTGGCTCTTTCAGGAGCACCATTATTTTAAGCCCGGGTGCACGCCAAGCTTGTTCGTTAATAATTCCATCCTCAATATAGTTTTGACCCATAAGTCTGTTCTTCCACTCGGAATGCAATTCATCTAACTGCTCGGTAATTGTTTTCATTGCGGTCCCCCATTGGTAAAATGCGCCTATAGCTACCGATCCTGCAGAGGAGCAGGATGCTCCAGCCAATTCCACTCGTTGTTTTCGACGAAGAGGCTGACAGCTTGGTCGAAGGAAATGCCGGAATCCCTGAAGGCAAGAATCATTTTCGCCAGATCCACGCATTTGGCGTGAGTCGGATGAGCCAGCAGCTCGTTTACGCGTTCCACATATTGATCCGGTTTCTCTGGAGCGCTGGCTACGGCGGTCATCAGGGTTTTGTGACATGGAAACAGAATCCGGTTGTGCGCCAGAATAATCCGACTTGCAAATAAGACGACATTGCTGGCGGAGTGGGAGAGCAGGTAAGGGTTGTTTTTCTTCTCGGCTTCGCCAGCGAAATAGTAGGCGTATAGATAGAGCTGAGCGAAGAAATCGGTCAAATTTTTGTCTCTATTGCTTTCCGGGTAGACCGGGATTCGCGACAGCAGCCGGTCCAGATCGGGAATGCGCGAGAAGAAGGCGGTCGATCCGGTAAACGAGTAGCGCGTCGGCTCACTGCCGCGTTCGGCTGCCAGCTCCAGAAAGCGGAGATTAATGATTTTTCCGTCTATGTAGCCGCCGGGATAATCGCAGATCTGGTTATTGTAGTAGGACAAGCGATTATCCTTTTTTCTCTCCTCGTAGGCTTCATCGGTGACGACCAGATAGACGTCCACGTCGGAGGTTTCCTTCGCGATGCCTTGAGCGACCGAGCCGCCCGTAATAATGGCAAGAAAAGTAGGATCAGGAGACAGCTCTTCGACAAGATTGGTTAAAGCCTGTTTATGATAGTCATGCATGGATGATTTCCTCCGATTCTATTTTGCAAGAATTAGTAAACGCTTTCAATGTTGGGCTGATACTATACCGACATTACAGGGCTGATTCTTCCGATTGCCAGAATGGGAAGAGTCCGCCCTGCGCTGCCGTGAACAGATCAAATCAGCTTGTGCTTGTACCATTTGTCGCCTCTGAAGCGCCATCCGAAGACGAATGCCCGCACGCCCCATTCGGCGACCATAGCGACCCATATGCCGATGATCCCCATACCGAAGGTAATGCCCAGAATATACCCGAGCACGATCCGGAACAGCCACATGGAGAGCAACGACGCAATTGACGTAAATTTCGAATCGCCCGCCGCGCGCAAGGCCGAAGGCAGGATGAAGCTCAACGCCCACAGAATCGGCTGCGCGATCGAGATGATCAGCACGAGCCAGAGGATCGTCGGCACGATCTCATCCGGCGTAGCGTACAGGTCCATCAGCAGCGGAAACAAGGGCAGAATGATTCCGGTCAGCACCAGAAACAGAATAACGGAGAGGCCGAGGAAGGAGCGAATAAACTTCCTTGCATCCGGTATATCCCGGCTCCCGATGCACTGACCCACGACCGTCACGATGGCTACGCTCAAGGTGCTCCCCCCGATCTGGAGAAGCATCGAGATGGAGTTACTGATGGCGTTGGCGGTCAAGGCCAGCGTGCCGAGCTGCACAATGAAGGTTTGCGTCAACAGCTTTCCTCCATTGAAGAACATCTGCTCCGCGGCAAACGGGAGACCGATGAACATCATCTTCTTCTGAATGCCCATATCCAGCTTCAGCAGCCTCTTCATCGTAAAGTGCAGCGTATGGTTATATTTCAGCAGATAGACGAACGAAGCGACTGCACCGATCGCCCGGGCGACGATCAAGGAAATTGCCAGCCCGATAATGCCCATGTCGAAGCCTTTAATGAAGACGAAATTCAGCACGAGATAGGCAAGATTCATGATGAGAGACAGAATCAGACTCGCTTTCGTCTCGGACACGCCTCTGAGCACGCCGGCGACGGCTTGCTGCACGGCCAGAAAGGGAAACGAAATGCAGCTTCCGATCAGGAATATCGTGGCCTTGTGGAACACGTCCTCTTCCACATTGCCGAACAACAGGTTTAACGTTTGGTCATGAAAAATAATGACGACAACGCTGATCAGCAAGGCGAAGGCCGTTACGGCCGTTATCGCCTGCGCGGCTGAGCGGCATACCATCGTGCGGTTCCCGCTGCCCTTGTATTGCGCGACGATTACCGTTCCCCCCGTGGCAACGGCGATAAATACGCTGACGATAAAAATGTTGAGCGTATCGACCGTACTGACTGCACTGATCGCGGCAACGCCCGAGGAACTGATCATCGCCGTATTCAGAATGCTCATCAGAACAATAAAAGCCGTATCCACGAAGATCGGCAGGGTAATCCCAAAGATTTGCTTGTAATCCATCGAATTTCCGGTGAAATACTTGTTCAGCAGAAAATCTGTTTTTCTTCTCACGGCTCCGTTGGTCAGATTCAATCGACATCACTGCTTTTCGAGTATGACATGAAGGAATACCTGTATTCTACTCCAAAAATCCGCGCTTATGAACCTTTCGGGCGAGATTAATCTATTAAAATGTGACGTTGGGATGGAAACAATTCACTTCGCCATTTTTTCTACATGCTTAATTGCAATCGTGTATGTCTTTTGTTGAGCTGTGACTTTTACTCCAACACCTCCAGACAACATTTCGTGAGTCAATTTACTATGAGCTTTATATTTACGTATGAAAACTGTTTCATTGAAAGCTCTCAGTTTAAAGGGCGAATGATTATTTCTATCATCGGTCTCCAACTGATCAGATTCAAAGCCTACAGCTTCTTTTAATGTATCATCAAGGAAAATAAAAGAAGCTTGAAATGAAACATCATGATTTGTCGAATTCGATACCACCGCATATACTTCTAGTTCATTCTCATTTTCGAACCATCTTATTAAACTTGGTTGATCAACAGTTATTTGGTTTTTTGCAGAACATGCTGTGCAATAGACTAAAGCAACAAAAATGATAAGTACACAGCGCAAATGCATAATACATCTCCTTTCAGGGCGAGCCTACGAATTGAGTTCGACCGTAACTACGATTAGCCAGCCTATACTCATCTGAAATCATGCACTTAATGATTCTACCTTAAAATAGAAATGTTGGAATCTGTCTGTCTGCTTATATGTCTCTCATATTTCTACATGAAATGACAACTGTTCAAGACTTCGTCTTGGCAGAAAAAGATGCAGTTATGCTTCCAAGAGCAGGTGTGGAGACAGGAGAACAAGAAAACCTCACTTGCTCATGTTGTTAATTATCCTGCTCACGATTTGTTCGATGTTCAAGACAGAAACAAATGCTCTCAAAGATTGAAAATGCGAAGAATAAAATCACATTCAAAACTGGCAGGGATTTCATCGAAGACCATCATTAATAAATAATCTTGATTGGGTTGACGAGGCAGAGCCTTAAATTGACTGCAAGTGAGAATATATTTTTCAACATGATCATCAGAAATTTTTTCGAGCATGTTCTTGAATCCGTAGGGTTGGGTCCACCATCAACTTGAAAATAATTTATGCATTTCTTGATTAAATTGTATTCTTATTCATTCGCAATCGCAGCAAAGCTGTTGAGTTGCTCGCAAGGTTCAAAGATCATGCCAAGGGTGCGTATTACAAAGGATTCCGCATGCTGACGATGGGCTGGTCGGATGGTCATTGCCATTGGATTTTGCATTGCTTAGCTCGAGCAAGTCGGCAATCACAGGAATGAGCGGGTCCGTCGATAAACGGACGCATGGCTACAAGCGTCGGCAAGAAGCGCTTCAGACCGCTCCGCAGGTGGTCGCGTCTATGCTGGACCGCGCCTTGGCGGCCGGAGCAACCGCCTCTTACTTCTTGATGGATAGCTGGTTTACACATGCGCCGCCCATTCGCGAAGTTGTTGACCGTGGACTTGACGTGATCGGCATGGTCAAGAACGACAATAAACGATTCCTTGTTCATGGCCGGAAGCTGTCCCTCAAGGAGCTTTACGCGGTCGCCTCTCCTGTAGTGAGCAAGAAGCGTGTCATTCTGCGTTTGATCCGTACGGAGTTGGCTTGCGGCACTCCTGTACATGTCGTATTCGTTCGCAACCGCACGAAGAAGAACGAATGGCTCGCCGTGCTGACAACGGATCGGGCTGTCGCTGTAGAGGACGACATCCGAATTTACGCGATCCGCTGGGACATCGAGGTCTTCTTCAAATGCACCAAATCGCTGCTTCGTTTGCAGAAGGAGTTTCAAGGGCGCTCCTACGACTTGCTGATCAGTCACACGACGATTGTATTTTCACGCTACCTATTGCTGGCTTGGCAACATCGGCAAAGCATGGATGTGCGTACGTTCGGCGGTCTGTTTTATGTGCTGTGCGACGAAATCGGCACGCTAGATTGGACAGTTGCCTTGCAACAGTTGCTCGATCTGATTAGCGAAATAATGATTATTTCTATCCTCTGTCTCTAACTGATCAGATTCAAAGCCTACAGCTTCTTTTAATGTATCATCAAGGTATATAAAAGAAGCTTGAAATGAAACATCATGGTATGCCGGCATCTCGGCTGATGACGTTAGTTCGGAACACCTCGCCATAGACAGAACCGATAGCTTTTATGTGAGCTATAAAGTCGGCTCCTATTTAGAAGGTAAAGGAACCGTGATTAAGTATAATCCGTATTTACATCAACCTTGACAGATCAGACTGGCAGAACAGCCTGCTCCCATCGGAGCAGGCTGTTCTGCTGTGAGGCCGGCATGGGCTATAACTTGATGTATGAGATCGAGCGCAAGCTTGCGGAACTCTCGCCGAAAGAACGCTGTGGCGAACGGCAGAAACAAAGCGTTCCTGTGCAGGAGAATTACGCAGCCTGGCTGCTCTCCGAGACCCACTCCGGTTCACTGGATGTTGAGTCAGTCAGAACGTCTTCCAGAAATTCCCCTTTTTCTTTGAGAGTGTTGTGAGCGCGCACTTAAAGTTTTCTTTGTAATTCATAAGCGGTCTCATCTACCATGATAAAATAGGAGGAGAAAAACCGATACTGGCGAAGGACACTGAAGGAAGACGACGGTGTGATGGAAACGCACAAAATTATGATCGTCGATGATGATCCCCATATATGCGAGATTGTGCAGGCGTATTGCGAGCGTGAGGGTTTTATATCCTCGTATAGCCACAGCGGGACAGAAGCCATGAAGCTGCTCGCGTCGTTCGAGCCGGATTTGATTGTACTGGATGTATTGCTGGCTAATGAAAACGGAATAGATTGGTGCAGGAACGCACGCAAATATACGAATGTGCCGATCGTGTTTCTGAGCAGCCGTGAGGAAGACGAGGTGAAAATCAGCGCATTATCCGATGGCGGCGACGATTATGTAACCAAGCCGTTCAGTCCGGGAGTCCTTATGGCCAAGATCAAGGCGCATCTTCGCAGAGTGTCGACGGGCAGAAGGGAACAACTGCTGGAGTTGCCGGGTTTGACGCTGGATTACTACGCACAGTCCGTCATCATGGAGAGTGAAACCGTCTTTTTATCGAAAAAAGAGTTCGGTCTGCTGTCCTATATGGCGCAAAACGTGAATCGTGTGGTCAGTGTCGATACGTTGTTTCAGCTCATTTGGGGAACGGAGAGTCTTGAGGATACGAGAACGGTCGCTGTACACATCAGTAATTTGCGCAAAAAAATCGAGGCTGACCCTGCCCATCCAGAGAGAATCGTGACGATCCGGGGGACGGGATATATGCTGGTTGCCGGAAGTGCGTTGCAAACACGAACTTAAAGTTTTCTTTAGGTTTCATTAATGGGTTAATCTATCATGATATATTTTAGAAGTAATATTTGTAAGTTTTTGACGAAGAAAATGTCATGGGAATTAGTATATGCAGCCGGATACTTGGACAAGGCATCGTTGCATGTGACGATAATTGTAATTAGGGAGGGGAATCGCGTGAATGTAAAATCCGTGCAGCCGTTCAGTGATTATTTCAAAGCGGTGCAGCAATGCAAGGACGCAGGCGCGACGAAGGATCAATCGCGGTTGGCATCTATTCGAAATGTACTCATGCTGGGCAAGAAGCTGCGCACCGACGAAATGGACTACTTACAGCGACATGATCCCAATCTGCATGATCAAGCAATGAGACTCTCGATGGAGCGCCAATCGTACATGGACGCCTTGCAGCATAGCCGCAGCAAAGCGGATGCGAACTATTACAACACGTTCAAGCTGATGCAGATTGCCGGGCAACTGAAGCATGGTGGTTCCGAGGAACTGCTGATGCGCACGAATGCGATTCAGGAAGCCCATCGCGAGTTCATGCGATCGAGCAGGTATGCCTCACTGAGGTCAGATGAATACGCTTCCCGTAAATTACGAGAATGAAATCAAGCTCAATCTAAAAATCAGTGCTTGACAGTTAGCTGAAGAGACGATGGCGGTTGCATTCTATAAGAATGCGACGATTCAAAATGTGCGATTGGTGGATGTGGACATTTCATCGTCGAATATACATGCCCAAGTCGGCGGACTTGCCGGCCACTTCAGCCGCGGTACGATAGAATATAGTTCGGCGTCCGGAGAAATAGATGCGGGAGACGGCGACTTGACGGCCGACATTTCTCCGATGAGGCAAGCATTCCGGCGTGGGCTAAGGATTATGTCGATGCCGCCCGCGAGCGCGGAGTTCTAACCGGACGAGATGGCAATCGGTTCGCGCCGGACGGGTTGACGACGAGAGCCGAGGCTGCCGTTGTCCTTCTGCGGCCGTGGAAGCTGCTCGATTGACGGACTTCTTAGATCATGAGATTCAGACTGGCCTGGCGTCATTTCCATTGACGTGGCGGGCCGGTCTTTTTTTATGAAGCTGTTTTTATTTGGTAGAAGCGCGAAACGTCAGGTATACTGAAATCATGAATGCCATCGTAGAGCTTGCCCTTATGATCGCTTCGCTGGCCATGTCGGGCGTCATTTTATTTTTCATATACGGCTATAGAAAAGAACGCGGAGTAAGCTATCTCATTGGCGTGATCGTCTGCCGGATGATCTACTCCGGCAGCATCATTATGGAGAAAAGCAGCTATTTATTAACGGATAAGCTGTTTTTTCGCCATTTTCAGAGTACGGCGCTGAACTTCATCGTGCCTTTCGTTCTCTTATTCGTCTATCATTTGGTCGGTAGAGAGAAGCCGCTCAAGACCCGATGGAAGATTTTACTGTTCTCGATATTCGCGCTCTGGTCCCTGCTGTCCTGGTTCGATTCCAAGCTTCATATAATTTATCGTTCCGTCGAGCTCGTGAACGACCATTTGGTCACGGTCAGGAGCGTCTATTCCGTCTTGTTCGGCTTCGCATGCTATAGTATCATAGCGGCGTGCCTTTATTTTCTGGTTCAATACATACGGAATATCCGCGACGACTTCCGCAAGCCGGGGATGTGGGTGTTGTTTCTGAGCACGTTTCCGTTAGTTCTTGAGATTGTCAAGGTCATCAAGCCCGACTGGTCGGATTGGCTGCTTCCGTTGTCGGTCTACTGCGGGTTTACGGGTATGCTCATGCTGGTCATTACGCTCAGAATCAAATTTTTCGCGATTCTTCCTTTTGCGAGAACCGTCGTTCTCGATACGCTTCAGGAAAGTATCGTCATCGCCAACGCCTCGGGAAAGATCATCGACAGCAACAAGCAGGCTTCCAGGTGGTTCGCGGAGATGGGGCACAGGAGCGTTCTTGGCCGGGAGGTGAAGGAGCTGCTGGGGAATTGGCCGGAATGGCATCGTTTGTGCGAGTCCATGCAAGAGGGCCGGATCGTGGTCGAAGCTATGCCGGGCGGGGAAAGGAAAATTTACAACGTAAACGTCTATCCCCTGCATCGTTTGCGAAAACAGGGCAGCGTTTCTCTGATCGTGGATATAACGGAGAAGGAGCAGCATCTCGAACAGATCGCGCATTTGAACCGGATGAAGGACCAGTTGTTTACGATCGTATCGCACGATATTCGCAGTCCTCTGGCGTCGCAGTATCAACTGATTGCCATGCTGGAAGAGGATAGGGATCGACTCGACGAGGAACATCGGGAGATTGTCGGTATGTTGGGGGATCAGATTCGCCAAACGCTGGGGATGACGAATAATCTGCTGGAGTGGTTTCGCAGTCAACGGGAGGATATGGCGCTGCGTCCGCAATGGCTGGATTTGTCCGAGGTCGTGGAGGAGTGCTGCGATGTGCTGCAGGTTCAAAGCGAGCTCAAGCGGATCGACGTGAGGAACGATATTCTGTCCGGCATTCGCGTGTATGCCGACCGGGAAGCATTGGGATTGATTGTTCGCAACCTAGTATCCAATGCGATTAAGTTTACGGGATTAGGCGGCTCCATTATAATTGATGCCCGGTTAACGGATGATCAGGCGACGATCTCCGTTCGCGATGACGGCGTCGGGATGGACGAAGAGCGCATCCGTCGGTTATTCGAGGACAAGCTGCCGGATTCGACTACGGGTACATCAGGAGAAAAAGGGGCAGGGCTTGGCTTGCTCGTCAGTCGGCAGTTCGTGGCACGAAGCGGCGGCAGGCTGTGGGCGGAAAGCCAACTCGGACAAGGGAGCGTATTCTACTTTACGATGAAGGGGGGATGGGAGGATGAGAGTTCTCGTCGTCGATGATGAGCCGGCCATGCTACTTGCCATGAAACGGCTATTATCGAAGGCGGAAGGCGTGGAGTTGGCCGGAAGCTTTCGGGATGCGGCGGAAGCTCTTGCATTCGTTCGGGACAATCATGTGGATCTTGCTTTTCTGGACATCATGATCGGCGAGGACAACGGATTGGAGCTGGCCCGGAGCTTGCGTTCGATATGCGCCGATGCGGATATTGTGTTTACGACGTCTCATGCGGAATTCGCGATGCCCGCCTATGACGTGTATCCGCTGGATTATATGGTTAAGCCGGTTTCCGGCAAACGTCTGGAGCAGACGATCTCCAGGGCGGCTGGCAGACGCCGTGCGTCTCCAGAGGTAACCGGCGATTCCGCTCCCCGTCTTCTGACCGTTCGCGCGCTGGGCGGGTTCGAGGTCTTCAGCCAGCAAGCGGGAGCGGTGAAATGGATATCCAAGAAAAGCGCGGAGCTATTCGCCTATTTGCTCGTCCACCGCAGCCGAAGCGTAGCCCGAACCCGCATTCTGGCGGACATTTTCCCGGACATGCCGCTGAAGAACGCGGAGATCTATCTCAATACGGCGGCCTATCAGCTTAGAAAAGCATTGTCGCTGCACGGATTTAAAGAGTCGATCTTGTCCACGCAGGAGCAGTACCGCGTAGAGTTCAACCAAATGGACGTCGATTTTATCCAATCCGAGCAAGCCATAGAGAAATGGTCCGAGAACAAGGAGGAGAATGAAGAGGCGGCCATAGAGGTGGAAAAGCGGTTCGGGGGCGAACTGTTCGAGGATAATTCGTATGAATGGGCGACCGCCGAACGCGAACGGTTAGCGATCGTGTACAATGCTTTCGCTAAATCTCTCGTCAATCTTCTGCTAGCTCGAAAACGCTATCCGGAAGCGGCGCAAATCGCGAGAAAGCTCGTATCCCGCAATGAATTCGACGAAGAGTCCAATCTTCTGCTGCTGACGGTTCTCGGAACCATGGGGGATCGGCAATCCCTTCACAAGTCCTACGAACGCTATGAGCAATTGTTGCTTCAAGAGCTCGGCTTGCCGCCTTCGGAGAACTTAAGCCGGACTTACGAGCAATATCGCCGAATGAACAACGAATAGCGGCACAATCCTATTCGCGGGGACGTTGGCAGTCCCGGGCGAATAAGACGGTGCCGCTGCGTTATTTCGTTCGATCGTGCACGACTACAGCTTGAACATGCCTACCGACACCTGCAATTGCTCAGCCAAGTGGGCCATTGACTGCGCAGTTGCCGCCGTCTCCTGGCTGGCTGCCGCCGCTTCCTCTGTCGCCGCCGAGATATTCTCTACGGAGTCCAGGACGGTAGAAGCCTGCGCGGCCTGTTCTTCACTGGCTGCCGCGATTTCGGATACCTTCTGACCGGCTTCGTTGACCATGTTTGAGATTTGGCGGAACGACTCTCCCGTCTTCTTGGAGAATTCGGCGCTTTCTTCTACTGCCTTGACGCTTAACCGTGTGTTATCCTGCATGCCTCGGATGATTCCGGTAATCTGCTTCGTCGCTTCTCCGCTTCGTTCGGCGAGCTTACGCACTTCGTCGGCAACGACCGCGAAGCCTCTGCCTTGCTCTCCGGCGCGGGCCGCCTCGATCGCTGCGTTCAGCGCGAGAAGATTCGTCTGGTCAGCGATGTCTTCGATGACCTCGATGATTTCTCCGATTCGCTGCGAATCGTTTTCCAACCGCGACATTTTGCCGCTGACCTCGTTCATGCTTTCCATGGAGGAACGAATGATGTCGTTGCCTTCTCCGGCAATCTGCATCGTGGTCTCCGACAAAGCGGAAGCCTGTTCCGTATTGCTGGCGACGGAATGGATCGCTGCGGACAACTCCTTGAACAGCTCGCTGATCGTCTGCGCCGCGTTGGCCTGCGTCGTATTGCCGCTGGCAATTTCCTCCGTGCTTGAGGAGATCTGCTCTGCGGCTGCGGACAGATTATGGGAGTGGCCGATAATCGAAGAGGCCATCTGTCTCAGATTCAACACCATATGGTCGATCGACCCGCTCAATACGCCGATCTCATCCTTGGTGTTGTAGTTGACCGTCTGCCGAAGATCGCCTTCTGCTACCTGCGCCACCAATTGAACGACTTTGCGGAGCGGTCTCGCAATCGATTGAGAGATGAAATAACCAAACAGAATGCTTAGCACTATCGCGACGATAACGACGACGATCGTTATGGTGCTGGCGGAGGAGTAGGTATTTTTCCCGTCGATCTGTGCCTGATTTGCCTCCTCGATATTGATCGCGATCAGCTTATTGAGAATTCCTTTGAGTTTTTCGGTCTCTGTCTGGTAATCTCCGTCGATAAGGGTTTCCATTTCCGACAGTTTACCTGTTTCTCTTAGCGATATCGCTTCATTAAACAATTTGAGGTAGGTGTCGAAACCTCCGTCGAACGGCATTAGCGCTTCCTGTGATTCGGGGGACATCTCCGTTTGCCGGAACGCAGCGATGCTTTCACTGACAGAAGAGATGGCTTTGTTTGCGACTTCCTTTGTCTTTTCGATCGTGCTTTTGTCCTCTACCATGTAGAGCTTCCGCAAGCTGATTCTCATCTCGTTGAAGTTGACTTGCACTTCCATCAAATTTTTGACAGCCAGCAGTTGATTGTTGTACATATCGTTCAGATTTCGGTTCATCGTGCTCAGATTGTTCATCCCGAAGAATCCAACGAACGCCATAATCACGGCGATTACCAGAAATGCGGATACCAGCTTAACGCTTGTCTTTAGGTTATAGAACCATTTCATGACCGTTCACCTCGTAGTTGTAGGTTTCTTGGCAAGTTTCCGGAGATGTCGATACCGAGTTTGTCTGTATCGGACCTCTCCGAGTTTGGAGTTGAAGCTTGGCGGATATGGCCTCCACGTCCAGGATAGGCGCCACTTTTCCGCTGCCTAGCGTAGTTGCCCCTGAGATGCCTTCGACATGGCCGAGAAGCGCTCCGAGCGATTTGACGACAATATCCTGGATGCCGATCAGCTTGTCTACTGCAATCGCTACGCGTTGCTCATGATGACCGACGACTAGCAGCGACAAGTAACCTCTGTAATTGTTGTCGCGAGGCAAGTGGAAATAATCGCGCAGCCACACGATCGGAAGGATACGGTTGCGAAGCATTATGACCGGACAGCCCTGCACATATTGCGTCTGAGCGGCAGTTGTTCGGACAATCTCGACAACCCCGTTCATCGGAACGATGTAAGAGCGGTCCGCAATCGCTACCTGAAGGCCTTGGATGATGGCGAGCGTCAACGGCAAGCGTACTTCAATCCGGGTACCGCTCCCTTTTCTCGTCTCGACATGAATGCGTCCGCGAATTTTTTCGATGTCGGCTTTGACAACGCTCAGACCAGTCCTACTCGGGGGCCGTCCGTTTGCTAAGGGAGCGGACAAAACCGGATGAAAGATCAGTTCTGTAACGTCCTGATCGTTGAGCGTTGCGGCCATCTCCGGACTGAGCTGTCCCTCGTGCGTGATCCGCCGCTTCAGCATTTCCGTATCTATGCCGATCCCGTCGTCTTCGATCAAGAACAACGCCTGATTGTTCTCGCGTCCGGCGCTCAGTCGGAGTGTGCCCTTAGCCGATTTTCCAGCCGCAATCCTTTCTGCTGGAGACTCAATCCCATGATCGACAGCATTGCGGACGAATTGGGCAAGCGGATCCAGGAGTCCTTCGATGAGAGTGCGATCCAGCTCCGTCTCGCTGCCTTCCATAATCAGCTCGACCTCTTTGCCCATGCTTCGAGACAAGTCGCGAACCATTCGGGGAATGCGATTAAATAATTGTTCCACCGGAAGCATCCGAATCTTCATTACAGATTGTTGAAGATCGCCAACCACATTCGATAAGCGATCGACGACATGGCGAAGCTCTTCGGCCGAATGGGTCGTCTCGTCCTCCCGGCGAATTTGTTTTTCTAATTGTCGGAGACGGGTCTGATCGATCATCAGCTCACCGACCATATTCATCAGTTGTTCCAGCTTGCTTATGTCGACCCTGACGCTCTGTCCTTTGGCTTTGAGTTCTAATGACTCCGACATGTATGATCACCTTTACTCGTATAGGAGCACTTCATCCAGCTTCAGGATACCGACAAGACCGGAGGAGGTCAGGCCGATTCCCGTAAAGTAATTTCCGTTCAAACCCCCGACTCTGTCCGGAGGAGCTTGAATGTCGGCGAACGTCGTGACTTTGCTCACTTTGTCAACAATAATGCCTACCGACTCCTCCAGATGCGTTACGACGATAATTCGGGTCGATTTGGTTACCGAGTCGTGGTCCATGCCGAATAAATTGCGCAGGCTGAGAACGGGAATAATCTTGCCTCTCAGATTAATGACTCCCTGCACATAGCTTCGACAATTGGGGATTTCAGTGATTTCCTGCATTTTGATAATTTCATGGATGTCCGATATCCGGATTGCATAACTTTCGTCGCCGATTCCAAATTCAATGTGCTGCTCCGTAGAAGCCGCATTCATACTTTCATCTTCCCCCTCGCTTTGCCTCTTTGCCCAGCGTAGCCTTACCTGAACAGATGATCCCCGTCATCGATCAGGTTCACGAATACATTCACCAGGTTTCCGTCAAATTGGGTTCCGGCATGTCGAAGCAACTCCTCTTTGGCTTCCTGAATGCCTTTGCTGCTCTGATAGGGCCTTCCTGCGATCATGCAATCAAAGGCATCAATGATCGAGCAGATTCGTGCTAGAAAAGGGATATCTTCTTCCGCGCGACCGTAAGGATAACCTTGACCGTCCCAACGCTCGTGATGGTATCTCACGATATCCAGCGCGTTCTCGCAGATGCCCTTGTCCGTCTCCAGAATATGGGCCCCTACAACGGGATGTAACTTCATGATGCGCCATTTCGATTCAGTTAAAGGCCCCGAATGGATCAGCATGCTGACAGGCAGGAACAGTTTTCCGATATCATGGAGAAAACATCCGCGCATCAGCTTCATGCTCATCTCGGAATTCAAGTTCAAACGTAACGCCACCCGTTCAGACAAAAGCGCAACACGAACGCAGTGGTCGTAGGTCTCCGGGCTCTTAGACTGTAGGTCTTTCATCAATTCGGCGGTCGGAATTCCGGGAATGACTGAGTCCCGCATCTGCCAAGAACGGCCCGCGCTTATGTAGTTCATGCCACACCTCTTCTGCGTCAATACCCGGCTAAGCACCATGGGCGCAACAACTTCTTCTCGTTCTTTTGGCCTCCTCTCAGGAGATCTCGATAATCAAGATATACATATCGTACAATAGTAGTTATACGACATTTTTCATCATAATCCTTCATTTTTTTAGGAGAAATCAGATTTTTTCGGGCCTAAAGTCCCTAATTCCCGCACGGAACGAGACCTATTTAGTAATTATTTCCATATATAATCGTTGAGGCAGTCCTGGACGAAGTCGGGAGCTGCCTTTTTGATCTGCTCCACCGTGTGCATATATCTCTGGGTCGTATTGATATGGGAATGGCCCAGTGTTTCCTGAACTTGCTGCAAAGAAGCGCCGTTCAACAAAGCAAGGGTTGCGTTAGTGTGTCTCAGCCAGTGCGGAGACGGCCTTTTGCGAATCTCGCTCAGTTCGCCAGCATCGCTGATGATCCGCTCGACCTGTCTGGTGGATAAGGGAAACAATCGGTGCTCGAAAGAAGCTCCGGCCTTCTCGGGAAAGCAATTAATATAGCTTTCGAACAGCTCCCATAGCTGCGAAGGCACTTTGATTTCACGATCTTTACCACCTTTACTTTTCTTGATGGACAGCCATATCCCCCGATCTTCGGGATCCGGGTAGAAGTCCGCTGTGGTTATAGCCACCAATTCCGAGACCCGGGTGCCTAGCAGCACAAGCGACAGCCCAATCAAATAGTTGCGTATTCCCTGGCTTTTGAGACTATGCAGGAGCTTGCCGACCTCCGATTTGGTTAAATATCTGCGCTTACTCGTCACAGGTATGGCGGGCAGTCGGACACTGGTTGTCGGGTTCTGCGGAAACAGAGCGATATTGGCGTCGCTTCCCCATTTGTAGAGCGATTTCAGCGGAGCGATGTAGGCGGCCACGCTGGCAGGGGCAAGCGGCAATTCCGAATAACTATAACCTCCGGCAATCAGGCATGCCTTAAAGGCCTCGATTTCTCTCCACGTTATTCTGGACAACGGTTTATATGCAACGAAGGCGCGAAATCGTTCAATCGCTCGCAAGTAATTGCGAACGGTATTCGCCGATAGGTTGCATGAAGACAGAAACATGCTAATGATCCGGCTGTCGTTATCCGTCGTGTCCTGAGCCTCGTGAATGTAAACTAGGCTATTTTCTGTTAAAAATGGATCTGCTGACATGTTCTCTCTTCCTCCAGTCTGATGTCGTATAACTACTATTGTACGAAATGCTGTGTCCGACAGAACGTCATAATACTTAAATTTACGAATTAGCGCCGATAAGGTTTAGTGTATCATAACCAATTTTCGTTCATGGGACAAATTCATCCAGTAAAATGGATAAAGGGCGGAACGAGCTGGAAGGGAACGAGGAACGCATTCGTCGCTGAGGAATGCGTTTTTTTTGTTTTTTAGTAAACGAGAGGTTTTTGCCCGTGCAATCGAGAATAAAAGAATAGAGAAGGCCGGTCAGAGCTTAGTTAAAGAAAGGGAGTTTTCTATGGAGCTTCAAGAAATCACCCAAAAACTAAATGAAACCAGAATCGAATTATTGGATATCCTTCGTGGATTAGATGTAGAAACATTAAACAAACGGAAGGATGTTAACCATTGGAGTATTAATCAGGTTTGCCAGCACCTCTATAAGACGGAAGAATTATATGTCGTAGCAATTAAGAAAGGATTAAAGAGTAAAGACGATTCTTTGATCGAAAATAAACCGGTAGAATTTCTTCTTGATAGAAGCAACAAGCTAGAGGCTCCTGACATCGCTAAGCCATCCGATGAAGCATTGGAGCATCAAGAGATCATGGACAAACTAAACAATGCACGCCAGAAGCTGCACGAATTATTAAATACAGTAGAAGACCCATCGGTGCTAAGCAGAAGACATTTTGTACATCCCGTCTTTAGGGAGATGTCCTTAATTGAATGGGTTAAATCACTGTACTTGCATGAGCAACGACATATTAAGCAAATTCAAGATATTTTAGATTGAATACTACTTTTTGAGGGATAGACTATGAACATACGAGTGACGGCTTATGATACAGCTTTGCACGGACAACTTGTCGACATTTGGGAACGTGCAGTTCGCGCGACTCATCATTTTTTAACGGAAGAGGACATTGACTTCTATCGGACTGTGGTCCGCGGTGAAGCCTTGCTTGCTAATGTCGTCTGGATTGCTATTGGTGCAGAGGGACAAGCAGTCGGATTTATTGGATTAGCTAATAGTCATGTCGAGATGTTGTTTGTTGATCCGGTCTTTCATGGACAGGGGATCGGAAAGAAACTTATACAGCATGCAATTGGTCAAGTGGGACCAGATATTAGTGTTGATGTTAATGAACAGAATGAACCGGCGGTTCTTTTTTACAAGCGGTTGGGGTTTAAGCAAGTCGGGCGATCGGATCTGGATGGCTCAGGACGTCCCTTTCCATTGTTACACATGAAAATGATAAGCGAATAATGCAAATTAGTTTGGAGCATCCTCAGGAAAGCGAAGTTCGGATCAAGGAAGTCATTGCAATAAGAAAATGAATCGTTTATTATGGATATCAAAGATCCATATTAACAATGTAATTATGATGGGAGGGGAGAGCTTGCAATTCTCCAAAAGCACAGATTATGCCCTACACGCCTTAATTCATTTGGGACACTCGGAGCGTTGCAATAATATCGGGATTAAGGAATTATCTGGGACGCTTGGCGTTTCCGAAAGTTATTTGTCCAAAATCATGTCTAAGCTGAGACAGGATGGAATCGTACGTGCAGTGCCAGGGGTGAACGGCGGTTACGAGCTGGCCAGACCAGCCGAACAGATAACGTTTCTGGATGTGGTTCAAGTGATTGAAGGAAGGCAGCAGCTATTCGAATGCTCGAATTCGAGTTCGCAGCAGCATCGACTATTAGCGGAACAGGAGACTGCCCCGCGTGAGCAGAGAAGCACGGAAAAAAAACAATGCTTGGTTGAGAAAGTGATGAACGGCGCGGAACAGCATCTGCACCAATACTTGCGGGAACACACGATTCAGTCTGTACTGGATGAAGCTTTCAAGCATTGTAAACATAGGGCAAACAAGAAGTAAACCACTTCTTGTACTCTAATTATGGATATTGTAGATCGACTATGGAGGTTTTGGAGAATGGAAAAACAACTTTTCGATGTGGCTATTATTGGCGGCGGACCGGCGGGGCTGAGCGCCGCACTGGTGCTCGGGAGGGCACGGAAAAAGGTGGCGTTAATCGATGAAGGCCGTCCCCGCAACGCTGTGACTCGCGAGATTCACGGGTTTCTTACCCGCGACGGGATCACACCGAGCGAGTTTCGACGAATTGCGAAGGAAGAGATCAGCGCCTATCCGACCGTATCATTCGTAGCGGATACAGCGGTATCGATCGCGGGTACCGACAGCCGGTTTCAAATCGAGACGGAGCAAGGACAATCTTTTACAAGCAAAAAAGTATTGTTTACCGTCGGCATGAAGGATCGGCCGCCGAGCATACCGGGGCTGGTGGAGGTATATGGAAAAAGCGCCTTCGTCTGTCCGTATTGCGATGGCTGGGAGTTAAGAGATCAGCCGCTTGTCATTATTACGAGGGGGGCTGAGCTTATGCATTTCGCTCCACTCATATCCGGTTGGACGAATCGTTTTACCGTCTGCACGAACGGCCCCGATGAGCTGACGGTTACCGAGCGTGAGGAGCTTAAGCGGAATCAAGTGCCGCTGTTTGACTCGCCGATTCGGCACATTGACTCTAGTGACGGGATCGTGCGGCAAGTCGTTCTTGAAGACGGAACGACCGTTCCATGCAGGGGAATTTTTTTCAAGCCGGAGCTGGTTACGGGATCGGATTTACCGAAAAGGATTGGATGCCAGATCACGGAAACAGGAGCGGTCTTTGTCGATGACTTTGGCAAAACGAGCATTCCAGGCATTTATAGCGCGGGGGATGCAGCATCGCAAATGCATCAGGCCATAGCGGCAGCCTCGAAGGGGGCATTTACCGCTGCGGTGATCAACAATGAACTTAATGTAGAAGCTTGGAGGAGAAATTAATGATCGATTTAACTAACTTGAGACGCGGTCCAATTATGATCGCACTGATCGTCGGAATGTTCGTCGCCGCTTTGAATGAGACGCTAATGGGAAATGCCTTCCCCGAATTGATGAAATCGTTTGGCGCATCTGCGGCGACGGTTCAGTGGCTTACCACCGCCTATTTGCTCGTCGTTGGCGTGCTTGTTCCGGTGACGGCGGTATTGCAGCAATGGTTTACGACCCGGCAAATGTTTCTGTCGGCAATGAGTCTATTCTTCGCAGGTACGCTTATTTCGGCGGTATCGCCGGAATTCAGCGTGCTGCTGGCTGGACGAATTATTCAAGCGATCGGCACCGGTATGCTGCTGCCACTTATCATGAACATTATCATGACTATCTATCCACCGGAAAAACGGGGAGGTGCAATGGGGATGTTAGGCCTGGTCGTCATGTTCGCACCGGCGATCGGCCCAACGCTTTCGGGTTTAATTGTTGACGGACTTTCGTGGCGCTGGTTGTTCTATCTTGTGCTGCCGTTTGCACTGCTCTCCATTATTGTAGGAGCCGCTGTCCTGAAGAATGTGTCGGAAGTGACCAAACCGAAAGTCGACATTCTGTCCATCCTATTGTCGACAATCGGCTTTGGCGGAATCGTCTATGGTTTCAGCAGTGCCGGTGAAAAGGGGTGGTCAGAGCCGTTAGTCATTTGGATGATCGCCGCAGGGGGCGTCTCTCTGGCGCTGTTTATTTGGCGGCAATTGCTGCTTAAAAACCCTGTCATGGATTTGCGGGCGTTTCGGTATCCCGTGTTCGCGCTTGTCGCCGTCTTGATGTTCGTGCTCTTGATGACGTTCTTCTCGTCCGCAATCATGCTTCCTATGTTTATGCAAGGCGTGTTGCTAATGACGGCATTCAAGTCGGGTCTGGTTCTGCTGCCTGGGGGGATTCTGAACGGGCTTATGGCTCCAATCTCAGGCAAGCTTTTTGACAAATTCGGGCCCCGCGTGCTTGTCGTTCCCGGACTGGCCATTGCCGTCGCCTCGTTGTGGCTATTTACTCGATTCGGCGAAACGACAACTACCGGATTTCTTATCGCTGCGCACATCACGCTGATGGTTGGCATCGCGTTAGTGATGATGCCTGTACAGACAGCCGGGCTTAACCAGCTTCCGCGCCATCTGCACCCTCACGGAACGGCGATCCTGAACACACTGCAGCAGGTATCCGGCGCAATCGGGATTGCCCTGTACATCAGCATTATGTCGAATGGGCAGAAGCAGCATTTGAGTAACGTGAGCGATCCAGAGTCACCAATAGAAATCGCCAAAGGTCTGGCAGCCGGTATCAACAACGCTTTCTGGTTCGGCGTCATCATCGCGGTGGTTGCCCTTGTACTCGGTTTCTTCCTCCGAAAAGGAAAAGCGCCAGAGCAGGAGCAGGAGGCGGCATGACTCTCCATTGACCCAGAGTATCATACAAATTACAAGAAAAAGTGAGGGGAGCATATGAACGATATTTTTAATGCAGCTCTGTGGGAGAAAGCATGGAAAGAAGATTCGAATACGATCGCAAGCAAGATGAGAGCGGCCGGAATAGATCCTTCCCGATCTTTTGACCCTAAGGCTAAGAAGTTTAACGAACAGTCGTTTAGCGAAGAGGGAATGCAGCGAACCAAACGAATCATGAACTGGCTTGAAGGACAAGGCGTTCGTTTTGAGGATGCTTCTATTCTGGATATTGGCGCCGCTTCAGGCGTGTTCTCCGTACCGTTTGCGGAACGTGGGGCCCAAGTAACAGCCGTAGAGACCTCTCCTGCGCTTATTGAATTGCTGGAAGAAAACATCTCTAAATTTGATGAAGACCGGGTGAAGATTGTATCCGAGAAGTTTGAAGATATTGACGTGCAGGCCAGAGGATGGAGCCGGGCTTTCGATCTTGTCTTTGTCTCGATGTGTCCGGTCATTCACAATTGGGACAGCGTGGAAAAGATCCTCCATACCGCTCGGCGGTATTGTTACATCAGTATGCCGGCAAGTCCTGCGGAACATAGCCTGGTGAATGAAGTCTGGCCGCTCATCACGGGGCAGCCCTTCCACCCAAAACATATGGAATGGGGATATTTGCAGCATCTGTTATATCTGAAAGGATATGCTTATGAATCGCTGATTTCACGGGAAATGAAAACGACGGAGGTCTCCACGGCAGCAGCGTTGCAGGAAGCGATGACTTGGCTTCGCAGTCACCGTCTGCCTGTAGATGAGCGGAGTCAAAGCATCATTGCCGACTATTTGGAACAAGCCTACCCGTCCGGCAAAGTAGTCATCCACGAGGGCGGACGATTTGGCAAAGTACTGATACGATTGCAGGATCAGCACATGTACGAGGGAAATCTGAGTTCGGGAAAGAGCGGAGGAATGAACGATGAGAATTGAGGTTTGGTCGGACTTTGGATGTCCCTTTTGCGTGATCGGTAAAAGAAAACTTGAGAACGCTCTTGGCAGGTTTACAAAGAAGGATAAAGTTGAAGTTGTATACCGCAGCTTCCAACTCAATCCCGGTGCAGAAAGCAGAACGATAAGCGTCCAACAGCTCGCCCTTGAAAAGAGAATGAATGTCGAGCAGCTGAAAGCCAAGCAAGCGCAAGTAGCGGATATGATTAAGAGAGAAACGGGACTGATCGCCAATTATGATCCCATTGTTATTGCAAATACGTTCGATGCGCATCGTCTTGTTCATTTTGCGGCTCAAGCGGGAAAAGCAACAGAGCTAACGGAACGTCTTTTCCGCGCCTACCTTTCCCAATCCTTGAATATTGCCGATCACAACGTACTTGTTACCTTGGGCAAAGAGGCGGGGCTTGATGAACGGGAGGTGGCCGATATGCTGGAATCCGATGCCTATAAAGATTCCGTCAAAGCAGACATGGCCGAGGCTGGAAAATTAAATATTTCGAGTGTTCCGACATTTGTGCTTAATAACAAGTATAAGATTTCAGGCGCTCAGCCCGAGGAGGTTTTTTTAAGTGCCCTGAATTCGATCTGGGAGGAAGAAAGCAAATTCCAGAAGCCGGAAGTCAAGGACCAATCAGCAGGCGATAATAGCTGTACGGACGAGAGCTGCAATATTTAAATACATCCAATAAAAAGAAAATGCAAGATTAGACGATTACGCCCTCACTGCTTGGTGGGGGCTATTTGTCGATCATCCAAAGGGGAGAGTCTCTCAATAGCTAACCCCATATTGACGCAACGGGCTAAAGGGAGATCAATTCAAACATTGAAATTCTCTAAAAGATACTTAAATGAATTTTCTATAGTCTCAATATCAGTAGAACCAATTATTGCATCTACTATGTCTCCTTGTGCATTAAAGAAATAAAGCGAGGGGAAACCAGAACCTCCGAATTTATTGTAAATATCACCGGATTCATCTAAGAGAGTAGGATATTCAATATAATGTTGTTGCACATATTCTTTTACATCTTGTATATTATCGCGATAAGTAACGTTTATTCCAAACACATTGACTTCACTCTTATATTGTTTTTCTAGCTTAACTAATTTGGGAGCATCTTCATTACAGTACGGACACCAGGAAGTAAAGAACAGGATCACAGTAGGTTTATCAGAAAAATTTACTGTAACATTGTTGGACTCTGCTAAGTCTTTCAATACGAAGTCGTTTGATTGACTTGGAATTGCTGGTTCAACAGAATTATTCGAGTGGGTATTATTCGGCTTATTATTGTTACTAAGAAATAAATATACGATGAAGAAAGCAGAAACGATTATTATAACGTATGTAGTTGCCAATGCTAACTTTTTCACAATACACCTCAAGATTTCTAATTAGTTACAATAATGATATTCTATTTTCAGTTCGTTTCCAAGATTTGAAATACAAATATTCATGAAAAGAGTGAACAATATTACCCCAATATCTACAATATTAAGTGATGCTGGAGTGGAAATAGTAGAATTGCATAAATGGGATCAATATTTGCGTGAGACGTGGGAATATCAATTTGCTAAAAATCTCAGCACCATTGAGAAGAAGAAAATTCATATGTATCAATTTCTTTGGCACCTGTTTAGTTATAAAAGGGTTGAATGCTTGAAGAATTCTGAAGCAAAAACAGCTTTTAACGATCTGTTAAAGAGATCTTGTTATCTTTTTTATCAAAACCAGAGTCAAGCCTTTCTTATTGAAGACTCAAATAAGATCAAAGCAGAGCATTTTGAACAAGAAAATGATATTTGCATAGTGGATAGGGATTTTAGATGGACCTATGTTCAAACTCATGAAGAACAGTGCGGCCCGTATTTCTTATTAAGATAATGAACACAAACATAATTATGGATGAACAAGTATAGCGGGACGAACACCGTCACGAGCTAGGTCGACACGTGCATAACTGCGGATGCTGCTGCGTGGGCCTACAAAAAACGCACGAGAAGAATGACCAAGAAGCTGGGATCTCAGCCACCACCAGGAGCAGCCCAATTCTTCCCCATTCTCGGTGATATAGTCAGCTTTGACCTTTTTATCATATACGTATAAGTGACATCCACCGCTCTTTTTTATCTTGGCATATTCCGTTCCGATTGCCCGGCGTTTCACACTTAAAGAAGGTTCATCAAGCTTACAGGTCAGTTCTTTCACCTCTGAAGCGCTAAGCAAAAAAACCTTATCCTCCGTGTCCGGGCTGCTTTCTCCGTTATCCGTGCAAATGTTGGTCTTGATGAATACCTTCTCGGATTCAGTGAACGCCGTATGATAAAACTCGTTGTTCAGCCACGCGCGCAAATCAGAGCCATGCCATGTAATATCGGTAAAATCACGGTGGTATCGCTTGCAGTCCAAAATATACTCGCTTAGCATGAATAGTCCTCTATCTGAATTTTGCAGCACCCTCCACTTGATAGGCGTTCTGTCTGTGCCGTCCGCCGTCTGGGGGTAAGCGCCGAAAGTAACGACCTCGCCAGGCGTTAAGCTCTGATGCGGCATGAAAGCAAGATTTCCCTTATCCATGAAGCTCTCCTCCTTATTTTTCTTGTCGTTTTCGATCATACAACATTCAAGCAAGATTTCGTTTTATATGCCAAGAATCCTTGCGCGGACTCCTCTCGCTTCTTATAATATTGTTGCCGTTGATTAAGGTTGGACTTTAAGGAAGGGTTCTCTTACATGGAAAACGATACGCCGAAGCAAGTTGCCAAGAGACTTCATATTAATCAGCAGCTTGAGGAAAACCGTCTATTCGATTGAAAGCATGAAAGAGCTGCTTGAACCTTAGAGACACAAGATCAAGCAGCTATTGAACGCTCCTTCCTTGTGGCTCTGCAGAAGCTAAATGAGCAACTGGCCGATCAAATGAAGGGTATCGCAGAAACGATGATCTATATAGAGCATTTAGCGAAGTAGCTTTGAACCTGTCGTTATGCTGTGATCATGTCACTATGGGACAGGAGACAGTGACATTGAGCAGAGCGGAATTGAAGAAGGTTGTTGTGGTGGAGAAAATCATGCGGAAGGAGCAGCCGCACTCGGCCCGAGCGAGTATGTGTTGGGAAAACATTAATTCCTTAGAGTCAGAGTTTGCACGGAGCAGGTGGGGAGAGGAATAGTGCTGCAAAGTGGAACTAACGGCCAGCACGGAGCAGGTGAGCAGCAGAGTAGTGCTGCAAAGTGGAACTAACGGCCAGCACGGAGCAGGTGTGGAGAAGAGTAGTGCTGCAAAGTCGAACTAGTGGCTAGCACGGAGCAGGTGGGGAGAGGAATAGTGCTGCAAAGTCGAACTAGTGGCTAGCACGGAGCAGGTGGGGAGAGGAATAGTGCTGCAAAGTCGAACTAACGGCCAGCATGGAGCAGGTATCCAGCATACCACAAGCAAGGGCAATTCCCGTGGCGTTCTGTATTCTCAACATAATCGCTATGTCGATGCGCTCTGATGAGTCACTTCGGCACCACTTGAACATGACATTTTCTTGGACGAGTTAAGGTGACATTTTCTCAGACGTTTGACACAAAGTAGCTTTGAACCTTGATGTGAGAATGATTATCGATTACAATATCCCCAATTCTGCAAATGGCAATCGTGGGGTGTAGGCATTGAATTGGGACGAGCAGATTATGCTGTGGAATCAGGCGGCTGTCAATATCGTAGATATTCGTTATAAAGTGCTGTGGGAGGGGCAAGACATGCTTTCTTATCAGCTTCCTGCGAACATCTTCCTGCTTGCGGTCAGCGGCAGTGCTTACGTGCGAATAGATGAACGGAAATGTTATGTCAAGCGGCACCATCTGCTGCATGCGGGCAAGGGGATGAATGTGGACATCATGCCTGCCAAGCATGAATTTTCTTTTTACCTGGTCTACTACAAGGCGGCTCTGCCTGCTTCCACGACAAGCTTCGTCGCGAATAGAATAATCGTGAACGCACAGCCATTCGGTCAATTCTATCATGTTATCCTTCCGGAACCCGGACTCGTGCACAGCCAAGTTCGCCGAATGCACGAGGAATGGCAGCAATCCGGCATGTTGGCTCAGATTCGAATGAAGTCGATGCTGTTTGAATTTATTTATGAGTTATTCAGTCAGATGCAAAATTCCAAGGATAGGGGCAGTCCCTCTGATCTTGTGGCGTATGCCATGCGTTACATCCATGAGCATTACACCGAACCCGTAACGATGGATCAATTGGCCGACCTGCTCGGCTGCAGCAGCAGCTATATGTACAGACTGTTCAAGGCGGAGATTGGCAAAAGCCCGAACGATTACCTTATCGGCATACGAATGGAGCAGGCACGACAATACTTAAGGACAACTCAGCTTAATCTGCGGGAAATCGCCTTAACCGTCGGCTACTCGGATGTGTATTACTTTAGCCGGTTGTTCAAAAAACAGTTCGGGGTGTCGCCACTTCAAGCTCGCAAGGCTGAGTCCGAGGAGAACGCGCTCCAGCTTAATCCATTAAATACGTCACTATCCTCCATTGTTCCGCCTATGCCGCTCTCCTATAATCATAATGTAAATGATAATGATTATCACAACGAGGGAGAGATACAATTGATTTCGAATGACCGTTCTAAATCTTCAATGACCGCCTTGGTCATGCTTTGCCTGTCATTGCTCGTCAGCGCCTGCCAAGCGGGCAACAATAATACAGGCTCGGGAAGCAAGGGAAGCCCTGCGTCCCCGACAGTCAGTGCCGCCAGTTCTGCTCCTGCTGCCGCAAGTAACGATGCTGGATCCTCTTCCGAAACCAGAGTCTACAAGCATAAATTCGGCGAGACAGAAATTCCAACGAAGCCGAAACGCGTCGTTACCGCGTATCATCTTGGACATATGCTGGCGCTAGGTGAACGTCCGCTTGGAGCTGCGACTTACATTCTGCAATACTCCGAGAACACAATGGATACGACGGGTATCGTAGATTTGGGAGCTCCCCTTAATCTCGAGTTGATTGCCAGTCTGGACCCGGATTTGATTATATTAATTGAAGCGTATCTTGAGCCGAGCGGAGGCTATGAGGGCTTCAACAAAATCGCGCCGACCGTCGTTATTGAGGCCAATCAGGATCCGGTAAAAGATATCCGGCTGATTGGAGATTTGCTGAACAAGAAAGAAGAGGCAGAACAATGGATTACTCAATTTGAGGAGAAGATTGCCCAAACGAAAGAGCGCATACAGCAAGCGTTCGGCCCTGACGAGACGTTCACGATTCTGAACGTGCGGAGCGAGAAGGCTCGGATGATTTATCGGGACCGCAATATGGGAGGCAATGTTTTGTACACGTATTGGGGATTAAAGCCGCAAGAGAAGGTTCTTGATGATGTCATTAATGGCATTGACGACGAATCCTCCTATCTGGATATCTCAGAAGAGGCTATTCCGGAATATGTCGGAGATCACCTCATTCTGGCCGCCGATTCCATTGCGGAAGAAGCTGTCGAGAAGCTTATGTCCAGCGGACTATGGAAAAATCTCGATGCCGTCAAAAACAACCATGTATATCGGATTGATTTCGATCAATTTCTGTTTAACGACCCGATCTTCGCGATGAAACAAGTCGATATTTTGGCAGATGTCCTGACCAAAAACCGTTAAGCGACGAAGGAGCCGGACTAATGTATGCAGCCTCGCATAGATAAGCCTAGATATAAGACGCCTACGGTTCATTGAAGAGCCGTAGCCGTTTGGTATTGAAAAGACCCCAATCACGAAAGGTTTTTGATTTGCAGTCGAGAATATCAATGAAAGGAAGATTGACGTCGTCAATACAAGAACGTTGTACGATACTATTGTAAAACAGGTGAATTATGAAGTTTTGGACAATTCAGAGTATTGGTGCCTGGAATCATGCACTTTCAATAGGTTACTTAGTTGGAAATAGAAATTATGTTTCGGATGAATTCCTAAGTAGTTACCAGTGGATGATCAATCATCTGAAGAAGAGACTCCCCCATTATTCGGGGGAGTTTCCCGTATGGTTATGGACAAAAAGACCTGATCTAAGGACTTCAGGCAAGCTGGAAAAAGGTCAAAGAGGGGTACTGCTCGAAGTGGAACTAAATGATTATGAAGTATTAATTTCTGATTTTATGGCATGGCACATCGTTTTATCTAATCATTTTCTTGCTCTTACGGAAGAGGAAGAAAATGAGTACCATAAAGACTTGTTGAGCATTACTAAGGAAGAAAGCTGGAAACGTATATTCGATTATAAAATGATAAAACAATTTGAATACTGGGAAGGCGTTGAAGTTCTTCAGGCCGTATCAGATAGAATAGATATTAAAAGGATAAGATTAATTAGGGAATTCATATCAAGGTAATCAATTCAGTACGCCATTTCAATATTTGGAACATTCTTTAAGCTAATTGTTCATTAGCGAAAAGAACGCTTGGTCAGGCATCGGCCTACCAAGCGTTCTTCAGTTTCAAGCTTCGTCAACCGATGTCCTAATCCGCCAACCCGATTGCGAATTGATAGGTTCCGGAGCCAAGGGCCAGCACAGCGCAGCCGTCCTCATAGCGCTCGAAGGCGACTCCCTGAGCGGCGGCGACGGATTGTCCGCTCTCGGTGAGCGCCTCCGGCGAAGGAGCCGGAACGCAGAGAGTGGCCGTGCCGTTCACCGGAACGGTTATATCGAGCCGCACTTCCCCCCGGGCATCCCGTTCCCAGCTCAGCTTCAACTCGCCGAGGTCCTTGCGAACAGCGGCATTGGCATAACCGTAACTCTCTCCGAGGTAAGGCTTCACGACATAGTGGAAGGCTTCGGCAGAGGAGTCGAAGGCATAGTCGATGCCCGCGAGATCCCGGTAAAACCATTCCTCGATGTGTCCCAGCATAAAATGGTTTTGCGATTTGCCGACGGTAGGTCCGTCCCAGGCTTCCGTCAGCGAGGTAGCGCCGTTCACGATCTGATAGCCGTAGCTTGGGTGGTCCGTCTTACTCGCCATGCGGGCAATCAGGTCGTTACGGTCATTGCGGGAGAGCGCCAGCAATACGTAGCGGTAAGCGACATCGCCTGCATTGGTATGATAGCCGCGCGCAACAATATCGTCCACCAAATGCCGAAGCACGGCGTCCCGATCATCGTCGTCCGTCAATCCCAGCGCGAGCGACATCGCGTGCGCTGCTTGGCTTCCCGTAGTATATCGCTTCGTCTCGGGATCATAGAATGCCTCGCGATAAGCGGTCTTGATCTGCGATCCGAGCGAAGCCAAGCGGGTGGCGTCCTCCCGCTGTTCGAGCAGCTCGGCAATTTGCCGAAGCACATCCACGATATGGTAGAACATGGCCGTCTCCGGAAGGGCGATCGGTGTGTTCTGACAGAAGCCGGGCCCCTCTTCGCCGACATCGTACCAATCGCCGAGCCCGTCTTTGATAATGAAGCCGTCCGCATGCCCGACCAGATATTCGACGTATTTTTTCATCCCCTCGTAATGATCCGAGAGAACTTGAGAGTTGCCGTATCGGGTATACAGAAGCCAGCCGTTCAAAATATAAGCGGCGCCCCAGGGAACGGAATGACGGAACATGTCCCAGGGAGGCTGGAAAACGACAAATTCGGGCGCTGTCGTCGGCACCATGCCGCTCTCTAGCTGAGCGTCGCGAATGTCGTCCATTACCTTGCACAGCAGAGGCTCCAGAGAATAATTGTAGGCCAGTGCAGGCCCCATCAAGTGAACCTGCTCCAGCCAGCCGAACTTCTCGCGATGCGGACAGTCCGTGAAGACGCTTTTCGTATTGCTCAGGATGGCCTGGTTAATAATCTGGTGAGTGCGATTCAGCAAATCCTCGGAGCATTCGAAGCTTCCGGCCGCCTCGATCTCGGGATAGATCATCAAGCCCTCCAGCTTCAGCAGCGCCGGGATCGCGCTATCCATGGCCGCATCCGCCGCATCGCTCTGATCGGTCCAATAGGCTCCGTCGACCTGCACGTAACGAAACCCGGAGTAGGAGAAGCGAGGCTGCCACTGCTCCGTTCCCTCGCCGCTTGTCGTATAGTGCCATTCGCAAGGCGTGCCGGTCCATTTCTGGTTCACCGTTCCGTCTTCGTTAAGAAGCTCGGCGGGTGTCAGCTTGACCCGCGCCCCGCTTTTGCCGCGAAGGGCCAGACCGACCCAACCGGAGAAGTTGACCCCGAAGTCGAACACGTAACGGTCGGGGGCAAGCCGCGTTACCTGGACTGGCTCATACTTCCGCATCGCCTTAAGCGGAATGGAGTTGTCCCATTTTAACGCGCCGAGGGGCGCAGTCGACTCGACTGCACCAGTCCAATGACCGGCCGACACAGCCGAGTCCTTCGGTTCGTCCCATCCGGTCTGCGCAAGCCGCGCATCGTAATCCTCCCCTCCGTATACGGCGGAGAAGGTGATTGGCCCCGCAGAGGCCTGCCATCCCGCATCGCTGCCGATGATATCCCGCGAGCCGTCGGCGTAATCGATCTCCACCTGCACGATGCACTTCGGACGACCGAACGACCGTTCATACTTCGCGTAGCGTCCGCCGCTCTCGACATGATAGAAGCCGTTGCCGAGCAGTACGCCGATGGCTTGGCGCTTCTCCGAGAGCAGCGCGGTAATATCGTAGACCTTGTAGAGACAGGTCCGATCGTAGTGGGTCCATCCCGGCTCCAGCACATCGTCTCCGACCTTGCTCCCGTTAAGCCGAAGCTCGTACTGGCCTAATCCGCTAATATACGCCCGGGCTCTAGTGACGTTAGGGGACGTTGCGAATTCATGGCGAATCATCGGCATAGCCAATCGATTATCCTCAGTCTCCCCGGCAGCGCTTTCAATCCACTTCGCCGACCAATCTTCGGGCTGGAGCAGCCCCATCTCCCACCAATCCGGCTCGCTTTCCGTCATGCGGCCCTGGTTGTCCCAGACCTGAACCTTCCACTGATAGCGCTGGCGGGAGCGCAAAGGCACTCCGGCGTAGACGATGCCGAATTGGCGGCGGCTGCTCACGATTCCGCTGTCCCATACGACCGAAGTCTCCTGTCCGACGGAATCCGGGCTTAACGTTACGATGATGCGATAAGCGCTTTGCGACTGCGCGCGTTCATTCGATCCGGCAAGACTCCAGCCCAGAGAGGGCTTAGGATGATCCAGGCCCAACGGATGCCGCAGGGCATTCACATATAATCTGGAAACATGCATGAGTTCCACATCCTTTATTAAATAGGCTTCGTTAGCATACGCCTGCTCAGCATAAGCTTAGCATGTTGCCGTCGGGCTTCGGATTCCCCATATTGAAGTCTTTTTATTAAAAATGATCGCTATGTTCGCGCAAGCGTACGAACTATACTGATTACGAAGAATGGGGGGGAACTTTATGAAGACGATAACGGAACTAAGAAAGCGCTTTAGCGAGGCCGATCCGGACTTCGGGCCGCTGCCGTTCTGGTGGTGGAGCGCGGAGGAGATTACCGCCGAGCGCATCCGCTGGCAGCTGCAGAAATTCCGCGACGGGGGTCTTCGGAATATCGGCATCATCAACATCGCGCCTACCGGCCCGCAATACGGGAGCGTCAGCGACAATCCCGTTCATTTCTCGGAGCGCTGGTGGGCGATGTTCGAGGTCGCTTTGCGCGAGGCGGAGCGTCTCGGCATGCGTCTTTATTTTTATGATCAAATCGGCTTCTCGGGCATGAACATTCCGGCAAGAATGGTGACCGAGAATTCAGCATATGCGGCCTACGGCCTGCGTCGGCTCGAACTGTCGGAGCCATTGCCCGACGGGGCGACTCCGCTTCTGGAAGCAGACGGCTATCGCTATTACACTGTGCGATACGGCTTTAACTGGCTCGATCCTCAGGCAACTGCCGCGTTAATGCAGCAGGTCCATGGCGAATTCGAGCGAAGATTCCCGCAGGATCTGGGCCGAACGCTCGGCGGAAGCTTCCAGGACGAGCTGCCGCCGCTGCCGATGTGGACGGCGGAGCTGCCGGAGCGCTATCTCCGCAAACACGGAGAAGCGCTGCTGCCGCTGCTGCCGCTGTTGTTCGACGAGCGTCCGGGATCGGCTGCGGTGCGCAGAAGAGTGTACAAGCTTGCGGCAGAGCTGGCGGAGGAAGCGCTGTTTATTCCGCTGGCGAAGTGGCACGGGCAATACGATATGCTGCTTTGCTGCGATCAGGCGGGGCCGGCGCGACGGGCGGACGTGCACGGCGCGCAGCGGCTGTATCTGGATTATTTCCGCACGCATCGTTGGTACAGCGCTGCGGGCAGCGATATGGACGGAGAGATCAAACCCCATTCCTCGATGGTGCATCTGCACGGGGGAAAACGCGTTTTCCTGGAAGCGTTCCATACAAGCGGCTGGGGAGGCACGCTGGAAGAAACGCTGCATTGGCTGATCCCCTGGCTTCAGGCGGGAGCGACGCTGTACAGTCCTCACTCGGTGTATTACAGCACGCGGGGAGGCTGGTGGGAATGGGCTCCGCCGGATACCGGCTGGAGGCAGCCTTATTACGAGCATTACGCGGTCTTCGCGGACACGATTGCGCGAACCTGCTCGCTCCTCAGCGAAGGGGCGCATGTGGCCGATATAGCCGTTCATTATCCTTCCTATGCGGTATGCGGTTATATGTCCCTGGACGACGGAGGGGCGCTGGAGCATCCGATGGTCGTCGCGAATCAGATGCCGCACGAAGCGCTTAAGCATATCCATGAGACTTACGTACGGCTCACGGGGCGATGGGGAAGGAAGGAGCAGCGCAATCTGGGCGCGCTTCGGGAGGCGTTCTACGACTACGATATCGTTGACGATTCGGCGCTGGAGAAGTCGCGCGTGGAGGAGGGCAAGCTGGTCATTGCGGATGAACGTTTCTCCGTTCTGCTGCTCTGCGGCGCGACGGAGATGGACGAGCGGGCCCGCGAACGAACGGAAGCGTGGATTAAGCAGGGCGGGCGTGTCATCGTCGTCGATGCGCTGGCCGATCAGCCGTCGCTAGCGGGAGCGACCTACGCGGCTACGGCCGAAGAAGCGATGGCCCTGATCACCGACCTTGTCCCGAGAAGAGTCGAGGGACCGGGGACAAGCTTGCACCGCCGCACGGCGGATGCCGATGTGTTCCTGCTCTTGCCGAAGGACGGCGAGTTGCTGCGAATGCATGAACCGGCGACGGCGCAATCGCGGTTGAGCTCATCCTCTGTCTATCGTCTACGTACGTCCGGAGCGCCCCAGCTATGGGACCCTGTGAGCGGGGAAGTTCAACCGGCGGAGTACAAACGCGACGGCGAATGGGTAGAGGTGGACGTTCCCTTCCACGCCTGGCCAGCCGCTCTCGTCGTATGTCCTAAAGAGGAGCTCAGCGAAGCCTCGCTGCCGGAGCGGACGATGGACTCTCCAGTCGTGCGGGGGCCGGCGCGGGTGCGGCCGAACTTCCCGATACGATCCGCCCAAGAGCTCAAGCCCGACGGCTGGAAGGTTCGAGCGGTATCGACGCTGGATAACCGCTACGGGGACTTCGACCTGCACGGCGAACCCTGCGCCTACGTCCCGATTGAAACGAGACAGGTTCGCGTTCGGCGGGAGAGCGCGGAAGGGGCGGGAGAGCAAGCAGGATGGCACTTAAGCGCATACGACGACTCGGGCTGGAAGCGCCGTCTATGGAGCGAGGCCGATTATTGGCGGGCGTCCAAGGGCGAGAGCTTTCTGCCGGAGCAAGCCTGGCCTGTCACGTATTCGCGAATTCTGGGAGACATGAGCTTCCAGACCTGGGCCGGGCGTATGGGTCGAGTGCCGCGCAGATTTCTGAATCTCGGACATCTGGAGGCGGGAGAAGCCGTGTGCGCCGCGACAGAGGTGATCGCCCCTGCGGAAGGCACATACTGGATAAGGCTGGAGAGCAACGCTCGAATCGACGGAACGGTGGAAGGCCAAGCGATCGCTTGGAGCGGCGGTCCCGAGGAGCAGACGGCGAGGATTCATCTCAAAGCGGGCGCCAATGCGCTTCTGCTTCGGGCGAGGGCGATTGTCGGGGGCAAGATTCGCGCGGCCGTAGAGGTGAACGTCGAAGCCAGACCTCCGTTGCCGAAATGGATCATGGCCAAATCTCCTGCACCCGAAAGCGCGCTCCTGAAGACGATTTGCGCCGGAGAAGGAGCTGCGCGCCGCGTCGTGATGCTGTTCGCGGCTAAAGGCAGGGCGAGACTGCTCGTGAACGGACAGCAGGTCATCGAGCACGGCGACTTCAACCCGTATATTCGCCAGGGGCAGGAAGAACTGGACCTGACGCCTTACTGGCGCGAGGGCGACAATGACATTCGCTTCGAGCTGCCCGAAGGAGTCGGCGAGGTATTCGCGGACGGCTTCGTCGAGCTGGCGAGCGGCGAGCGCTTCGACTTCTGCACGGGCGACGACTGGCTGGACGACCGGGGGCACGCCCCGGACATCAAGCATGAGGCGGTGCTGCAGTTCGCGGAGACGGAATCGCTATGGATGACGGATCGTCCGCATCCGCTGCCCGGCGTCGGCTGGCTCATGCCGAACTCGGCGCCGAAGCCGGAGCCGCTGCGCTTCCAGTGCGACTATGCGGAAGCGGACAAGGCGATCTGGCTGCGCTATACGCTGCCGGCGGGGGCGATGGCGATGAAGCTTTCCTGCGACGGCACGGCCAAGGTGTGGATCGACGGCATAGAGGTCGCGGTCCGCAACGGTAGGGCCGAGTTTCCTCCGCAGCCGGCGCATGCTTGCGCTGCCGTGCGGATCGAGCCTGCTGGTCCATGCTCGGACGCCGATATCCTGACGGCGCCGATTCGCTATGAGACGGCCCCGGCGCAAGGCGTCTTGGGCGATTGGCGGTCGGCGCTTAACCTGCCGCATTACAGCGGGGCGGTCGAGTATGAGACGACGGTAGAGCTTAAAGGGACGGCGGAAGCGGTGCTGGAGCTCGGTCACGTTCGGGGAACGGCCGAGTGCTGGCTGGGCGGCAGACCGCTTGGCGTTCGAGCATGGGGACCGTACCGGTTCGACCTCGGCGAAGGGTTCCCGCCCGGAGTATACACGCTTCGCATTCGAGTCACGAACACGCTGGGCACCCATTACGAGGTCGGCCGTCCGTCCGCCAATGTCGGGGGCAGCACCGATCCGAAGGTCACTTACTGGGAGCCGGGAATCTCGCCCGACGTTCAGGACGTATTCTCGTCAGGCGGATTATACGGTCCCGTCAGGCTTCTTGAGGCGTAAATCTGTAAAATCATCATCGGCATATTAGAAAAGCACCCTATCGAATTCACGCTGAAAGCGGTACAATACATGTACCGCTTTTTTATCTTGCGGCGATGAAAGCGCTTAATAAACGTGGGCTCCTGCCCTTATCAACAGAAAAGCAGTGATGCAGCCTTGAAAAGGTGGATGTCCTTCTTTCGCCGCCAATGGGCGAAGTTCAGCAGCGTGCGGATTGTCCGCAAGATGGCGCTGGGCTACATTCTTCTCGTCATTCTTCCGGTCATTATGTTCGGATTTTATTTTTACGGCCAGCTGTACCAAGACATGATGGGCGAGTATGCCCAGAGCAAGCAGAGGCTGGTCAAGCAGGCAGCAGGAAGCTTCGAGGTCAGCCTGGAGCAGGTCAAATCGATTCATTCCTTGTTTCAATACAATGCGCAGGTTACGGAATATTTGAACGGCGAATATGTGACCGAGGTCGATCAGGTCTATCATTATTTGAAGGATATCCGCCCGATCTTCACGTTCGCCAATCTGGGCAATAAAACGATCAAGTCCATTCGTTTGTACAAATCCGCGGATGTGGTGCTGCCGGTTCAGAACGAGGTGGAAAGCCTTAAGGATTTTCCTTATCCCGAAGTGCAGAGCCAGCTGAATGAGCTGAAGCTGAATCAGGGGCTGTGGCACAAGCAGGATCAGGTTGGGATCGCAGGCGTTCCTTACATCGGGTATTACCAGAGATTGTACAACAACAGCTATACGAAACAGCTGGCCATTCTGGAGATTGTCGTGGACGACCGGATGCTGGGGAACTTTATCGATGCGGCCAAAGCCAATCCAAGCATCCAGGCGATGATCGTCCAGGACGGGAAGATCGTCTATCGAAGCGAGGGAGGCTACGACGACGAACGGGCTCGCGCCTTCGTCGCTTCGGCGGCTTCAAGGGCGAACGACGAGTACTGGACGGACGGGGATATGCTGGTGAACGCCCTTGCTCGCGACGATCTTCGGCTGACGTTTTATTTTTTCAGTCCGCTGGACGAGATGTTCTCGGATTTTCGCAAGAAGACATGGGTAACCGGAGGTCTGCTCTTTGCCCTATTGTTCATGCTGTCGGCGCTGTATTATTTGATCGCGTCGCTGCTGACCAAACGAATTCTGAAGCTGGCCAAGCATATGCGTCGGGTGGACGAGAACAATCTGAGCCTGTACGAAGGAGAAGTGGCCAGCGACGAAATCGGCTTTCTCACGCATTCCTACAACTCGATGATCTCCCGTATCGATGAGCTGCTCAATAAGGTGCAGAAAGCGGAGCTGATGAAGAAAGAAGCCGACTATCTCGTCATGCAGGCGCAGATCAAGCCGCACTTTCTGTACAATACGCTGGAATCGATCCGCATGCTGGCGGAGATCAACGACGATCAGGAGGTTGTCAGCGCTACGCATACGCTGGGCAAGCTGCTTCGATATACGTTATCCTCCGGGGACAACGAGACGCCGCTGGCCGACGAGATCAACAATCTGCGCAATTATCTGGAAATGTATAAGCTGCGCATGCTCGATCGATTGCATTACGAGATCGACGTGGAGGCGGAGATCAAGGATGTTTTCTGTCCGAGGTTTATTTTGCAGCCGCTGGTCGAGAATTGCATCCATCACGGCGTCTCGAAAAGCCGCGGGCAAAGCGAGATTCGCATCCGCGCGGCGGACGAAGGCCCGTTCCTGGTAATTACGATCTCCGACAACGGCGCGGGAATGACGGCGCAGCGGCTGGAGCTCGTGCAGGGCGTAATCGACAATCGGCTGGATCGCAGCGAGCTTCAGACGGAGGATTCCGGATTGGGGCTGTATAATGTGAGCGAACGCATTAAAGTGTTTTTCGGAGAAGGCTCCGGCCTGGACATTCAGAGCAAGATCGGGGAAGGCACCGTCTACACCGTAAGGCTTCTAAGAGAAAGGAGATACCCGTATGCTGAATCTGATGCTCGTCGATGATGAACCGTTTATGCTGAAGGGGCTTATGAACATCATCGAGAAGGGAGCGACGCCGTGCTCCGAGGTCGTGAAGGCCTCCGACGGCTTCGAAGCGCTGGAGAAGCTGGAGGCGTTCCGGCCCGATCTGCTCATTACCGATATTCAGATGCCGGAGATGAGCGGACTGGAGCTGATTCGCCAGGCCCGGGAGCGCGGTCTTTGCAAGCGCTTCATCATCCTGTCGGGCTATGACGACGCCAAGTATATGAGACAGGCGATCAAGTGTCAGGTCATCGACTACCTGATGAAGCCGATCGACAAGGCCGAGCTGTACGACCTGCTCGCGAATATTTCGATCGAGCTGCTGAACCAGAACGCACCCGCCGGGGCAAGCGGCGGAACGAGCCATACCGCACCCGATCCGACGATTGACGAGCTGCAGGTCGATCATCTGTCCAAGAACGTCAAAAAAATCATTCAATACATCGATAAGCACTACACGAAGGATATATCGCTGGACCAGATCGCCGATCACGTGTTCCTGCACCCGAACTACATCAGCGCCCTGTTCCGCAAGGAAACTGGATTAACCTTCATTCATTATTTACATCTGTTCCGAATCAAGAAGGCGAAGGAAATGATGATCAAGGAGGTCGAACTGTCCTTCCACCAGATCTCGGAGCGGGTCGGCTACGAGAGCGTTAGGCACTTCTTTAACGTGTTCAAAAAATACAGCGGCGCAACGCCCGGAGAGTATCGGGAGCAGTTCAAGCTGCAGATGCGCGTCTAATCGGAATGCCGGTCCGATGCGCTGCGACCGGATAGAGAACATATTACAGGCCGAATGCTTCAAATTGAACATTCGAACCTGAAATATGTTCTATTTTTTCGCGGGTCGCTTCGTGTGACAATAAGATGACAAGGGGATGTGATCATGATGTTCAAACGCGAAATGTCCAAGATGCTATATGGTGGGGATTACAATCCAGAGCAGTGGCCCAAGGAAATCTGGCAGGAGGACATGCGCTTGTTCAAGCTGGCTGGCGTCGACATCGCCACCTTGAACGTGTTTTCCTGGGCGCTGAACCAGCCGGATGAGAATACGTACGACTTCGGCTTGCTGGACGAGATTATGGATATGCTTCAGGCCAACAATGTATACGCTTGCATGGGGACGGGGACGGCGGCGCACCCCGCGTGGATGGCAACCCGTTATCCGGACGTGCTGGCTGTCGATTTCGAGGGACGCAAGCGCAAGTTCGGGCGCAGGCACAATTCCTGCGCGAACAGTCCGACCTATAAACACTATTCTCGGGAGATGGCTTATCGGCTGGCCGAACGCTACAAGGGCCACCCGGCGCTGCTCCTCTGGCATGTGAACAACGAGTACGGCTGGCGCTGCTACTGCGACAATTGCGAGGCCGCTTTCCGGGAATGGCTGGCGCGCAAGTACGGCACGCTAGAGGCGCTTAACGAAGCCTGGTATACGCGGTTCTGGGGACACACGTTCTACGATTGGAACGAAATCGTGCTGCCGAACCTGCTCAGCGAGCATCTAAGCTCCTCCAATCAGGATGCGACGTCGTTCCAGGGCATATCTCTGGATTATGCGCGGTTTAACTCCGACAGCATTCTGAACGCTTATAAGCTGGAGAGAGACGCAATCAAGAGCGTTATTCCCGACGCGGTGGTCACGACCAACTTCCAGGGGAACGGCACCTATAAGCCGCTCGATTATTTCAAGTGGGCGAAGGAGCTCGACGTCATCGCGCTGGACAGCTATCCGCCGGATGACTCTCCGGCGAGCTATTCCTCCATGCGTCACGATCTGATGCGCGGCTTGAAGGGCGGAGCTCCGTTCATGCTGATGGAGTCCTGTCCGAGCCAGTTGAACTGGAAGCCGCAGAATCCGCTGAAGCGGCCTGGCGTATCGCGCCTGTGGAGCTATCAGGCCATCGCGCGCGGCGCGGACAGCATCATGTACTTTCAGATGAGAAGGAGCGCCGGCGCGTTCGAGAAATTCCACGGAGCGATGATCGATCACTCCGGCCATGAGCATACCCGCGTCTTCCGCGAATGCGCGCAGGTCGGCCGGGAGCTTGGCGAGCTGGGGGATGCGCTGCTTGGCGCGCGCACTCCCGCGAGAGCGGCGATCGTCTTCGATTGGGACAACTGGTGGGCGGTCGAATATTCGAGCGGGCTGACCGATCAGCTGAAATATCTTCAGGAAGTGCAGAAATATTACGATGCCTTCCATCGGTCGAACATTGCGGTGGACTTCGTAGGAACGGAATTCGAGCTGGGAGATTACGACCTGGTGGTCGCCCCCGTGCTGTACATGGTGAAGGAAGGCTATGCGGAGAAGCTGGAACGCTTCGTGGAGGCGGGAGGCACGCTGCTGACGACCTGCTTCAGCGGCATCGTGGACGAGTCCGATCGCATTCCGGTCGGCGGGTATCCCGGCAAGCTGAGAAAGCTGCTTGGCGTCTGGGTCGAGGAGATCGACGCGCTGCTGGCGGCGCAGCGGAATCTGATCTGCGTTGAACCGGCGTTGGGGGAGCTTGCGGGACAATATGAATGCAGCGTTCTGTGCGATGTCGTTCATCCGGAAGGCGCCGAGGTGCTGGCAACTTTCGGCCGGGAGTTCTATCAGGGCCAGCCGGCTTTGACGCGCCATGCCTTCGGCAAGGGCGAGGCCTGGTATATAGCCACCAGCCCGGAGCCGGCATTCCTAGAGCGTCTTATCCTTCAATTGTGCGCAAGCAAGGGCATCGAACCTTTGCTGGAGACTCCCTATAACGTGGAAGCGACCTATCGGGAGAAGGATGGCCGCAAGTATTTGTTCATTCTGAACCATAACGACAAGGCCGAGACAGTAAATATTGGACCGCGGCAGCACAAGGACTTGCTGGACGGCGGAGAGGCAAGCGGAGAATTGACGCTTGAGCCGAAGGGCCTCAAGCTGCTTCAGATAGAGGAGTGAGAGACAGCATGGACAACAATCCGATGAAGCTATGGTATCGCCAGCCTGCGGAGCAATGGGTAGAAGCGCTGCCGCTCGGCAACGGTCGGCTGGGAGCCATGGTCTATGGCGCAATTAAGCGGGAACGCATTTCGTTGAACGAGGATACGCTGTGGACGGGCTCCCCGAGGGAAGCCGACAATCAGGAGGCGCTAAGCCATCTGGACGAGTCCCGCCGATTGATCTTCGCCGGGAAATATCGCGAGGCTCAGACGATAATCGAGAATCATATGCTGGGTCCTTGGTCGGAGGCTTATCAGGCGCTTGGGGATTTGGAGCTGGAGCTGGAGCACGGCTCCGAAGCGGAAGCCTACCGTCGGGAGCTGCATCTGCCAAGCGGGGTCTTCTCGTCGGAATACCGAATCGGCGACACGACCTATACCCGTGAAGCCTTCGTCTCTGCGGTCGATCAGGTTCTGGTCGTGCGGCTCACCGCGGATCGGCCCCGCAAGCTGAACCTGCACGCCTCGCTGCACAGCCCGTTGAATTATTCGGCGGCCAAGCGGGGAGTCGACGGGATCTGCATGTACGGGGCGGCCCCCAGCCGCATCGATCCGATGGGAGATGCGGGAGGCGAGACGGTATTCTATGAAGCGGACAAGGGCGTCAGGTTCCATGTGCAGGTTCGGGCCATTGCGGACGAGGGACAGGTGGAATCGCATGGCGCGCGGCTTCTTGTGAAATCGGCCGGCTCCGTCACCCTGTTGATCGCTTCCGCGACCAGCTTTAACGGCTACGACAAAGATCCTGTAGCCGACGGCGTCGACGCCGCCAAGCTGTGCGAAGAGCGCCTTGCGGCCGCCTCGCGCTATCGCTACGAGGAGCTGAAAGCCCGCCACACCGCCGACTTCCAGCCTTACTTCGAGCGGGTAGAGCTGGAGCTGGAGGGAGACAGTCGTGCGGAGCTGCCCACCGACGAACGCATTATCGCGGTCCGGGACGGCGGCGAGGATGCGCAGCTGGCGGCGCTGTTTTTCCAATACGGCCGTTATCTCATGATCAGCAGCTCGCGGCCCGGCACGCAGGCGACCAACCTGCAAGGCATCTGGAACAATATGACGAAGCCGCCATGGTCCTGCAATTATACGACGAACATAAATACAGAGATGAATTATTGGCCTGCCGAAAGCTGCAATCTGGCGGAGTTTCATTATCCATTGTTTGATATGCTTCAGGATCTGCGGACGACCGGCGGGAAAATGACCAGCCTGTATTACGGGGCCCGGGGCTGGACGGCCCATCACGGCGTCGATCTGTGGCGAACGGCTACGCCGCAAGGCGGTCCTTCCAAGGGTCCGGCGACATGGGCGTATTGGCCGATGACGGGACCCTGGATGTGTCAGCATCTGTGGGAGCATTACGCCTTCGGGCGGGATGTCGGATTTCTGCGGGACATCGCATATCCGACAATGAAGGAAGCCGCCCAGTTCTGTCTGGATTATCTGGTCGAGGACGAGAAGGGGAATCTCGTATCTTCGCCCTCGACCTCGCCGGAGAATACGTTCGTTGCGCCGGACGGCTCCCATGTGGCCGTCTGCACAAGCGCGACTATGGATGTGGCGCTAATGCGCGAGCTGTTCGCCAACTGCATGGAGAGCTATTGCATTCTGGGAGAGTCGGACGGCTTCGACAGAACGCTCCGCGAAGCGTATGATCGCTTGCTGCCGTTCCAGATCGGACAGCACGGGCAGCTGCAGGAATGGTCTCAGGATTTCGAGGAGGCCGAACCCGGACATCGCCATACGGCGCATTTGTACGGCTTGCATCCGAGTAACCAGATTACGCCTCGCGGCACGCCTGAGCTGGCGAAGGCCGTTCGCGTCAGCCTGGATCGGCGGCGGGTCTACGAGGGCACCGATACGATCGGCTGGTGCTTTGCGTGGAATATCAACATCTATGCCCGGCTGGAGGATGCCGAGAATGCTTACGGGTACTTGCGCAAGCTGCTTGGCAATCCGTTCCCGAATTTGTTCAACGCGCACCGGCATCCGAAGATCACGTTCTATCCGTTCTCCATTGAAGCGAACTTCGCGGCAACGGCCGGCATTGCCGAGCTGCTTGCGCAGAGCCACGCCGGCGAGGTGCATTTGCTTCCGGCGCTGCCAGCCAGCTGGCCGGCAGGTCGGGTGAAGGGGCTTCGCGCGCGAGGCGGCTACGAGCTTGCGGTCGAATGGCGGCAAGGCAAGCTGAGCAAAGCAACCGTTCACGCATCCGCCGCCGGGACGTGCGCTATCCGAACGGCCGAGCCGACACGGGTCGAAGGCGCGGAGGGATCGGTATGGACGGACGGCGTCCTCGTCTTCGAAGCTGAGGCGGGCCAAGCCTATCGAATCGTTCCGTTGGAAGAAAAGGAGTAAAACGAAATGAGCGCACTAGAACACGGTGTTCCTGCTTTGCCGGATTGGATGAATTTGAATTGCCTGGAGCGCGGCACGGTCGCCCCGAGAGCGGATCTGCTCCCCTATGCGGATAGAGAAACCGCTCTGGCGCGGGATCGCGAGGCCTCGCCGTACTTTTGCCTGTTAAGCGGAAGCTGGAAGTTCCATTATGCCGAAGCTCCCGAGCTGGCGCCTGAGGACTTTCACGCCGCCGATTACGCGGACGAAGACTGGAGCGTCTTGCCGGTTCCCGGCAACTGGCAGATGCACGGCTACGGCCGCCCGCATTACAGCAGCTGTCCGTATCCTTTTCCGATCGATCCTCCGCATGTGCCGCTGATGAATCCCGTTGGCTGCTATCGGACGACTTTTCGATTGAAGGAGGGCTGGACGGACCGACAGACGCGTCTGGTGTTCGACGGCGTCGATTCCGCCTTTCACGTCTGGGTGAACGGTCAGCTTGTCGGCTACAGTCAGGGAAGCCACAACCGCTCCGAGTTCTCGATCTCCGCTTATCTTCGGGACGGAGACAACGTGCTGGCGGTGCGCGTGTATCAGTGGTGCGACGGCAGCTACTTGGAATCGCAGGATAAGTGGCGGCTGAGCGGGATATTCCGCGATGTATACTTACTGTCGCTCCCGCAAATCACGATTGAAGATGCCGGAGTGCAGACCAAGCTTGCGGAGGATTACCGCAGCGCCCAGCTTGTCGCGAAGCTGACGATCAGCCGCGGCTCGGAGAGCGGGAACCTTCCGTGGAAGCTGCGCGCGACGCTTCTGGACGAGCGCGGAGAGGCGGTCTTCGACCGCTTCGACAAGCTCTCCGGACAGGCGGGGGCAGACGGCGGATCAGATGTGACATTCGCCGAGGGAGTCGACGCTCCGTACTGCTGGACGGCTGAAACTCCGTATTTGTACCAGCTCCTGCTGACGATCTACGATGATCGGGATGAGGTGCAATCGATTCAGGCGATCGCGGTCGGCTTCCGCGACGTTGCGATTCGGGACGGCCAGCTGTTCGTCAACGGCACCCCGATTATCATCAAAGGGGTCAACCGGAACGAATTCCATCCGACGCTCGGTTATGTCACGACGCAGGAAGCGATGCTGGCGGACATTAAGCTGATGAAGCAATTCAATATCAACACCGTCCGCCTGTCTCATTATCCGAACGATCCTCGCTGGCTCGATCTGTGCGACCGGTTCGGCTTATTCGCCATAGACGAAGCCGATCTGGAGACGCACGGGTTTCATTTTATCGAAGACGAAAGCTATCTGAGCAAGCACCCCGACTGGCGGGAGGCATATGTGCAGCGGGCGCGCAAAATGGTGGAGCGGGACAAAAACCATCCATCGGTCATTCTATGGTCGCTGGGCAACGAATCGGGCTACGGTCCGAATCATGATGCGATGGCGGAGTGGATCAGGGCCGCCGATTCGACCCGGCCGATTCATTACGAACGGGCTTATGAAGCGGAAGTCGTCGACGTCGTCAGCACGATGTACCCGTCGGTCGACATGCTGATCGCGGAGGGCGAGAAGGACGACCCGCGGCCGTATCTCATGATTGAATTCGGCCATGCGATGGGCAATTCCACCGGCAATCAGAGGGAATACTGGGATGCGGTCTATTCCTATAAGCGCTTGCTCGGCGGATTAATCTGGGAATGGTCGGACCTCGGCATCGCTCAGCGCACGGAGGACGGCAAGATTTGGTACGCTTATGGCGGAGACTTCGGGGACGAGCCGCACAGCGGTCCGTTCTGCATGGACGGCTTGACGTTCCCTGACCGGGGAGTAAAGCCTTCCCTGCTGGAGTACAAGAAAGCGATCGAGCCTGTAAGGCTCGAAGCGGTTCAGCCCTTCGCCGGACGAGTGCGCGTGCACAATCGCTACCACTATGTGACGCTGGCACATCTGACGGGGGAATGGAGGCTGATGCGCGACGGCCTGGAGCTGGAGCGCGGAGAGCTCGGCAGGCTGTCGACCCCGCCCGGAGAGAAAGACCTCCTGAACCTGCCGCTAAGCCGCGGCTTGCTGAATGAACCCGGCGAGTATTGGGTGCATATCCGGTTCGCGCTGGCGGAGGCTTCGGCATGGGCTCCGGCCGGACACGAGATCGCCTGGGCCGACATTCCGTTGACCGAAGACGGCTTGCGGGAGCTGCGCTCCGGCGCATCGGCCTCGGCGGAGGAAGGCAAGCCTGCCGAAGCCTGGGCTGGCGCCACGCCGCTTCAAGCGCAAGAGAACGGGCGTGAGCTGGCGATTGCCGGAGACGGCTTCCGGCTTGTGTTCGACAAGCTTCAAGGCTGCATTACGAGCTGGGAAGCGGGCGACACCTCGCTGCTCAGCTCGGGTCCGCGGCTGAACCTGTGGCGCGCTCCGGTGGACAACGACGTTCATCTGGCCAAGGAGTGGAAGAAAGCCGGCTATGATCGTCTGGTCTCCTCGGTTCGCAGGTTTACGATCGACGAGCTCGGAGCGGATCTGTGCCGGGTGACTGTGGAATTGGCGCTGGGCGCGCGGGGGGAAGGGATGGCATTCCGCGCAACGCTGCAGTATGAGCTGGATCGCGGCGGCGAGTTGCGTATGGATGTCGCCATGGAGGCGTTGAAGGAGCTGCCTTCCCTGCCGAGATTCGGACTGGAGCTGCGTATGCCTGATCGCTGCGACCGCTTGAGCTGGTTCGGTCTCGGTCCGCACGAGTGCTACCCGGATCGCAAGGATAGCGGGAAGCTGGGCTTGTATGCGGGAACGGTGGCGGAGCAGTTCGTGCCCTACGAGCATCCGCAGGAGAACGGCAACAAGTCCGACGTGCGCTGGTGCACGATCACCGACGATAAGGGAAGCGGTCTGCACTTCTCCGGAGCCCCGCTGTTCGAGATGAGTGCGCGCCACTATTCCGCGGCGGACCTGACGGAGGCCGATCACCTTCACCGCTTGACGAGACGGAACGAGACGATTGTCCATCTGGACGCGGGTCACAGCGGCATCGGCAATCATAGCTGCGGCTATGCGCCGACGATGGACAAGTATTTGCTCAGCCCCGATTCACGGCGCTTCCGCATCGCCCTATCGGCGTTGAACGGCGATTCGAAGCATCTCCCGCAATAGGCGAGAGGAACGAAAGGCGAAGGACACCCCTTCGAAGAGTATAACGAAACGAAGACCGACAGGCTGTCGGACTCGCGTCGTTATGGCTCCAAGGGGTGTCCTTCTTTTTTTGCGTATTCGCGGACTTCCGTTCTTGCATAAGATTCCGTACCAAATCGAATATATAGGGGATAGCTTTTCGACGCGCTGTCGGTATAATAGAGTAATTCTTGAGAGTCCGGCTTCCAGCGTCGCGGGACGGAAGGAGAAATCGATATGCATCAGAGGTGGACAAGAATCAAAGGGCGGCCATTCAACTTGCGCTCGAAATTGCTGCTCCTGTTCGTGATCTTGATCCTGTTTCCTTTGAGCTTGCAAGGGATCGTCACTTACCGGCACTTCTCGTCGACAGTCGACGAGAAAACCGAGCACTTCACGATCGATATCGTTCGGCAGATCAATACGAATCTGGATCGGCTGCTGAAGGATCTCGAACGGGTGTCCTTAATGCCGTTGTACGATCAGACCGTTCTAGACATTCTGGCCAAGTACGAGGGGCTTATGGGCTCGGCCACTTGGGCGAAATCCGATGATTATATGAAGATGAAGCTGTTCTCTTCCGCTCAGGTGTACAATCGACCGGAAATTCGCGGCATCCACTTCATCAGCAATAGCGGCATCTTGTTTTCCAGCGTGGATTCCATGGCGATCGATTCGGTGTGGGACAGCCGCCAGGACGAATGGTTCGACGAGCTGAACGCGTCCGATGGAGAATGGGTGCTGATTCCCCCGCATACGCCCTCTTATTATACCGTCAACGTCGCGGAGCCTTTCATCGCCGTCGGACGAGTCATCCGCGAGCCGAAGACGCTCCAGCGCATCGGCTACGTCGTCATCGACATCAAGCCGGATGCGTTCCGCAGCATTCTATCCAACCTGAATTTCGAGAAGGATGCCAATCTGATCATCGTAGACAATCGCAAGCGTCTGCTCTTCGAGCGGAATTCCGCCGGAGGCCCGTCGGTATACGAGGAGCTGCTGAAGCATGAACGCCTCTGGCAGTTCGGAAGCAACGAGAGAATTACGCTTGAAGGCGAGAAGTATATGTATGTGCAGAACAACTCCGGCTATTCGGGTTTGGCCGTCATCAGCCTCACGCCCATCGATGTTATTCAGAAGGAATCGCGGCAAATCTGGACGTTCACCTTATGGTTCGCGGTGCTGTGCGTCGTGATCGTTACGATTCTGGCCGTAATTCTGTCCTATCGGATTACGCGTCCCCTGATCGCCCTGAAGCAGAAGATGGTGTCGGTGGAGCAGGGGGAATTCAGCATGAGGGTAACCTCGTTCAGCAACGACGAATTCGGACAGCTCGGCCGGGGCTTCAATAAAATGATGGAAGAAATCCATCGGCTCTTCAACGAAGTGTTCGTGCTCGGCATGCGGGAGAAGGAAGCGGAGCTGTCCGCCCTTCAAAGCCAGATTAACCCGCATTTTATCTATAATACGCTTGAGTCGATCAACATGATGGCGATTCAGCAGAAGCACGAGGAAGTGTCGGACATGGTATCGGCGTTGGGCAAGCTGCTTCGTTATTCCATCGACAAGGTCGATCGACTGATTCCGCTCAACGAAGAGATTGCTTTCGTGGATTCCTATGTTCGCATCCAACAGCTCCGTTACGGGGACAGGCTCCGGGTGGAATACGAGGTCGACGAAGGCGTCGGCGAGCTGCTTGTGCCGAAGCTTATTCTGCAGCCGCTGGTGGAGAATGCGCTGTACCACGGCATTGGCGACAGGGAGCAGGGAGGAACGATATGGCTTTCCGCGCTGACCTTCGCCAACGAATTGATCATTACGGTCAGAGACAATGGCAAGGGGCTTGAAGAGGGCGAGATCGAAGCGCTGAATCGGGCGATTAAAGCGGAGCCTTCCTATCAGACCTGGCAGCGCAACGATAACGACGAGCTCGGCCTGAGCAACATCTATCAGCGGATCAAGCTGATCTACGGCGAACGCGGCGATCTGTCCGTGGACAGCAGCATCGGACAAGGACTGGCCGTGACGATTGCGATTCGACTTCAAGGAATGGACGGGGACGCGCATGTATAAAATCTTGCTGGTAGAGGACGAGCTGATTATCCGCCAAGGCTTGCGGGAATTAATCCGACAGACGACAAGCGACTTTCAGGTATGCGGAGAAGCGGATAACGGAAAACAGGCATTGGCTTATTTCAAAAGCGATGTGCCCGATCTGCTGATTACCGACATTCGGATGAGAGAGATGGACGGGCTGGAGATGGTGAAGAAGGTCAAGGAGATGTATCCCGAGTTGCCGATTGTGATTATAAGCGGCTATGGGGAATTTCAATATGCCCAGAAAGCGATCGAGTTCGGCGTCTTCAGCTATTTGCTGAAGCCGATCGAACGCCACGAGTTCGTCTCGACGATGCGGAAGATCAAGCTGGTCATCGATCAGAAGCGGGGATTGCCGACTCCCGCGCCTTCGGATACGCATGCCAGCGAACGGGATTCCGGCAACGATACGCGGAAAATCATTCGCGACGTAAAGGCGATCGTCAAGATGCAGATTGACGGGGATCTGCGCTTGCAGACGGTGGCGGATCGCGTGAACCTAAGCTCCGCCTACCTAAGTCAGCTATTCAAGACGGAGACCGGGGTGAACTATTCCGAATACGTCTCGGAAGCGAGAATGGATCGGGCCAAGTGGCTGCTCGCGAATACGCGGCTGAAAATATACGACGTAGCCCGGCTTTCGGGCCATCAGAGCCCGAAGCATTTCATGCTGGCCTTTAAGCAGCAGGTCGGACTGACAGCGGGAGATTATAGGGATCAACATGGCAAGAAAGCTGACACAGAACCTGCCGACTGAGGCAAATTGAATAAGAAAACGTACCTTTTCTTAAGCTGGCGTGATTTAAGGGGGAGAGCCGCTCTCGCTATACTTATGAAGGATATTAAATCAGCTTATGAGGGGGATTCACATGAAAAAGGCAGGGTTCCTGCTAACCTTGGCGCTGCTGGTCGTATTCTCCATGGCTTGCGGCAACAACAAGGACAACAGCGGTGCGGGAGCATCCGGCTCGCCGGGAGCTTCGAACGGCTCCAAAGCGGATAATGTCGAGCTCAAGTTTATGATGTGGGGCAACCAAGCTCACATGGACGTGTACAACAAGCTGATCGCGAACTTTGAAGCCCAGAATCCGGGCATTAAAGTAACGATGGAATCCGTACCGTTCGCCGATTACCAACAGAAAGTATCCGTGCTTGCCGCGGGTAGATCGCTGCCCGACATCGCATGGGTATCCGAGCGCATGGTGCCTCAGTTCAAGGCTAACGGCATTCTGGGGGATGTATCGGAATTCAAGGACGACGCGGAATTCAAGCTCGACGACTACATTCCGAGCACGCTGGATTTGTTCCGCGACGGAGACCAGTTGCTGGGCTTGCCTTTCTCTACGCCTCCGGTCGTCATGTTCTACAATAAAGCCCTGTTCGACAAGGCCGGTCTGACCGATCCGAACACCTTGGCTGCAGAAGGCAAATGGACGTGGGCGGAATTCGAAAAGTCGGCAAAGGCTCTGACGGACAAGTCGGCCTCCAACCGCGTGTACGGCGCGAATTTCTTCCGTGATTGGAAAACTTGGGTTATTCTGTCCTCTTATTCCTGGTCGAATGGAAGCGGTCCCTTTAACAAAGAGATTACACAGTTCACATGGGACGACCAGTACGGCGTAGAAACGTTCGAGATGCTGGAGCGCATGATGTTCACGGATGAGTCGCATCCGAAAGCCGGCGAGCAAGTCAGCTTCGACGCGGGCAATGTAGGCATGTTCTTCGATTCCTACAGCTACGTATCGACAGCGCGCGAAATCAAGGATTTCGAGTGGAGCATCGCTCCGACTCCGGCGGGCTCCCAAGGCAGCGCGCCAATGCTCGGACAAGCAGGCTACACAATGTTCAAGGACAGCAAGCACCCGGAAGAAGCGAAGAAGCTGCTGAAGTACTTCGCCAGCCAGGAAGGCATTCAAGCTACGGCGACCTTCTTCGTTCCTCCGCGCACGACGGTGTTGAATTCGGACGCGTTCATCAATCAGCCGAACAACCCGAGCAAGGAGCATATCGTTCAGGCGGTCATCGACGAAATGCCGAAGGCTCGCATTCTGCCCGGCCACGTGCAATGGCAGAATATCGACAACGCCATTCTTCAAGGCTTCGACAGACTGTTTGGAAGAGTGGAGCCTGCGGAAAGCAATCTGAAGATCGTAGCCGAGAAGGTTAACGCCATCTTGACTCTCAAGTAGAACCTGCAGCTTTACGAAATCCAAGTAAATAGGAGGCAAACGGTTCGATTTCGAGCCGTTTCCTTTTTTCCAGTATCAAAAAGTATAAGGTTTAGACTCTTTATTCAAATTGATAGCTCGATACAAAACGTCTGCCGCCGTACCTAAGGTCGGCGAAGCCGTTTTTACTTGACGGGAGGAATCGCGGTTGGCCAGATTACAGCAGTGTTTGAATCAAGGAAAGCTGTCGCTCATCGTAAGTCTTCCCGCTAACGACGCCGGGTTGGCAAGAGCGGCGTTGGACGCGGGCGCGGACGGATTAAAGGTACATTATAACGTTGGACATCGGGCAAGCGGAACGCATTTCGGATCGCTTGAGAGCTATAGAGAAGTATTCCAGACGATACGGGGCATGTTCGACGGACCGCTGGGGGTCGTTCCCGCAGGGAGTCTGGAGGACGCGGAGCGCGAGTCGATCGGGCAGCTTGCTCCGCTCGGCTTCGATTTCTACTCCATCTACGCGCATCATCTTCCTTCCCATATGCTGTACGAATCGGGGCTGGAGAAAACGTTCGCGATCAATAACGAATACGATCTGTCGCTGGTACAGTCGGCGCGCCACTTCGGCTTTACGGCGCTGGAGGCTTCGATCGTGCCGGGCTCCGAGTACGGTACGCCGCTTAGCTTCGCGGATGTGCTGAAATATCGAATGCTGGTGCAGCAAGCGCAGATTCCCGTCCTCGTGCCTTCGCAGCGCAAGCTGGTGGCGGACGACATCCGGGCGCTAAGCGACGCTGGCGTTCAGGCGGTTCTGCTGGGCGCGATCGTTCTGGGCAGCTCCGAGGAGCAGATGCGGAGCAAAGTGGCGGAGTTCCGCAATGCGATCGACAGACTGACATAGAAGGCGGTGAGCTCAAGATGAAGAACAATAACAAGCGGCGGAGCAAGGGGCCTCTGACGCGCGAAGCGCAGATAACGGGCTGGCTGTTTATCTCGCCTATGGTCATCGGCTTTACGCTGCTGCTCCTGTTCCCTATGGGGCTGGCCCTGTACATGAGCTTGACCGACTGGCCTCTGCTTGGAGAGCATCATTTTACGGGGCTGGACAACTATCGCAACCTGATTGCAGACGATCTATTCTGGAGGGTGTTCGGGAACACCGCGTATTTCACCGTTGGACTGGTGCCGTTAAACATTATTCTCGCGCTTCTGCTGGCTTTGCTGCTGTCCAAGAAGCTGCCGGGCATCGGGATCTTCCGCACGGCGATTTTCGTTCCGGTCATGACGTCGCTTATCGTATGGGCGATCGTCTGGAAGTACATGTTCGCGACCGAATCGGGACTGATCAACCAGATGCTTCAGATGATCGGAATTAAAGGTCCCGCCTGGCTGTACGATACGGATCTGGCCATGCCGGCCGTCATCGTGACAAGCGTGCTGAAGAACGTCGGTCTGAACATGGTTCTGTTCATCGCCGCGCTGCAGCAGGTGCCGCGTTCTCTCTATGAAGCCGCCGAGCTGGACGGAGCGGGCAAGACGAGAACCTTTTTCAACGTTACGCTGCCCATGATCACGCCTACCGTGTTCCTGACGGTAGTCATGACCGTCATCGGCTCGCTTAAGGTGTTCGGACAAATCTATGTCATGACGCAAGGCGGTCCGAGCGAAAGCACCAAGGTGCTCGTGTACTACATCTGGGAAAAAGCGTTCAAGCTGTACGACCTCGGCTATGCCTCCTCGGCGGCATTCGTGCTGTTCTTCGTCGTGCTCGTGCTGACACTGGTGCAATGGCAGCTTAGAAAGAGGTGGGTATTCAATGAAAGCGACTAGTTCTCTCTCCGCGCGCAAATCGTTAGAGACCGTTGGAACGTATGCGGCGCTGATTCTCATTTCCGTGATCATGCTGGTTCCGTTTCTGTGGATGCTCTCCACCTCCTTCAAGGAGCCGCAGGATATTTTCAAATATCCGCCCCGGTTTATTCCGGAGAGCTTTAACTTTCACAATTATGCGGAAGTGTTCGATCGCATCCCGTTCGGGTCGTTCTATTTCAACAGCGTCTATATCGCGCTGGTCGTCGTGATCGGGACGGCTTTCTTCGCCTCCCTGGCCGGATATGCGTTCGCTCGCATTCCGTTCGCAGGGCGAAATATCGTATTCCTTGTCCTGCTTAGCGCGATGATGATTCCGCATGAGGTCACCGCGATTCCGATGTTCCTGTTCATGCGTGAGCTGAACTGGATCGATACGCATTGGCCGCTTGTGCTGCTTCCGATCTTCGGGGCGGGTGGCGTGTTCGGGATTTTCGTCATGCGGCAATTTTTCATTACCGTTCCGAAGGAACTGGAAGAGGCGGCGATGATCGACGGCTGCAGCAGATTCCGTATCTACGCGCAGATTATGCTGCCGATCGCGAAGCCGGGCATTGCGACGCTGACGATCTTTACGTTCGTGACGAACTGGAACGAATTTTTCGATCCGCTTATTTTCATCAACACCCGCGACCTGATGACGCTGCCGATTGGCCTGTCGCTCTTCACCGATGAAGTCGGCACGTCCTGGCATCATCTGATGAGCGCGACGGTCATGGCGACGGTGCCTCTGCTGATCGTGTTTTTCATGGCGCAGCGGCAGTTTATCGAGGGCGTGGCCATGACAGGACTTAAGGAATAACCGGATAAGGAGTGATTGCGAATGAGAACGATAGAAGCTGACGTAGTCGTTGTAGGCGGCGGGCCGGCGGGCATCACGGCGGCCATCGCAGCCGGACGCGCGGGAGCCAAGACGCTTCTGGTGGAGCGCTACGGATTTGTCGGAGGAATGTCCACCGCAGCGATGGTTTACCCCTGGATGACCTTTCATAGCGACAGCGGGGAACAGGTCATTAAAGGCATCGCGCAGGAAATCGTCGATCGCTTGATGGAGAGAGGCGGCTCCCCGGGGCACTTGCGGGATACGGTCGGGTTTGTGCATTCCTTGACGCCGTACAATCCCGAAATCTTTCAGATCGTGGCGATGGACATGTTCCGCGAGGCGGGGGTAAAGCTGCTGCTGCACAGCTTCGTCGACGAGGTGGAGATGGAGGGCGACCGGATCGCGTCGGTTCGCATCTCGACCAAATCGGGACGGATTGCGCTGAAGGGCAAAGCGTTCGTCGACGCGAGCGGAGACGCGGATGTCGCCTATCTGTCGGGGGCGCAGACGCTGCAAGGCCGCGACGGCGACCATCAATCGCAGCCGATGACGATGAAGTTCCGAATGAGGGGCGTCGATCTGGACAAGGTGAAGGCCTATATGATCGCGCATCCCGAGGATTTCTACAAGAAAACGCCGTTTGCCGATCTGCCGCACATTCCGTTAACGGGAGTAAGCGGCTTCTATTCCCAGTGGAAGGCGGCCAACGTTCCGATCAACCGAGACCAGGTGCTCTTCTTTACCGGTCCTGCGGAAGACGAAGTGCTGATTAACTGTACGAGAGTGCAGGGCCTGGACGGTACGGATGTCGAGGCGCTGACGCAAGCGGAGGAGGAAGGACGCAGGCAGGTGCTGCTCATGTCCGAGTTTCTGAAGCGCGATGTGCCGGGCTTCGAGAAAGCGTCCGTATCCTCGGTCGGGACCCAGATCGGCATCCGGGAAACGAGACGGATCGTCGGTCGTTATGCCCTGACCAAAGAGGATGTGACGGGGGGACGCAAATTCGAGGATGTGATCGCGCGCAGCGGCTATCCGATCGATATTCACGATCCGTCCGGCAAAGGGGTTACGGCGGCCTGGATCGCAGGAGACGGCGCGTACGATATCCCGTATCGCTGCCTGGTTTCGGCGGACAAGCGCAATCTGCTTGCGGCGGGAAGATGCATCTCTACGTCGCACGAGGCGCTGGCGACGACCAGGCTGACGCCAAGCTGCATGGCTACCGGCCAAGCGGCCGGTACGGCTGCCGCGCTCGCCGCGCTTGCCGGGAAGGACGCCGTGGATGTCGATATCGCCGAGCTTCAGACGGCTCTGCGCAAGGACGGCGCCGCGATCTGAGCGAAGCTGCGATGGGGCGCAAGGAGGTAGCTGCGGCAGGGGCGGCTGCGGAGTTGGCTGGAACTTTGGCTGGGACAGACAATGCTGTGACTGAATGCGCGGCACTGGCGGAAACGAGGCATTGCTAGTCCGTTAAGCAGACGAGGCCAGGCTTGGCAGTGGTCTGTAGAGGAGTTCTGAATAAGGATTGTTATGCAAGACGGAGGTGCGCTTTATCGCATCTCCGTCTTTTTGTCCCCCGAGAGTCGCAAAACGCGACAATAGAGTGTGGCAAGGCGAGTAACCCCGCATATTGGTCGCAAAATGCAACAATGTTGGAGGGAGAAGCCGCGGGGAGCCCGCTCACAACAGTCGCAAAACGCGACAAAAGAGTGTGGGCAAGGCGAGTAACCCCGCATGTTGGTCGCAAAATGCAACGATGGTGAAGGGAGAGGCCGGGGGAGCTCGCTTACAGTCGCAAAACGCGACAGTAGAGTGTGGGCAAGGCGAAGAACCCTGCATATTGGTCGCAAAATGCAACGATGGTGAAGGGAGAAGCCGGGGGGAGCCCGCTCACAGTCGCAAAACGCGACAATAGAGTGTGGGCAAGGCGAGTAACCCCGCATGTTGGTCGCAAAATGCAACGATGGTGAAGGGAGAAGCCGGGGGGAGCCCGCTCACAACAGTCGCAAAACGCGACAAAAGAGTGTGGGCAAGGCGAGTAACCCCGCATGTTGGTCGCAAAATGCAACGATGGTGAAGGGAG
>NZ_JBHSED010000058.1:366068-463393 GCF_042651945.1 Cohnella boryungensis
GCGAGTAACCCCGCATATTGGTCGCAAAATGCAACAATGTTGGAGGGAGAAGCCGGGGGAGCCCGCTCACAGTCGCAAAACGCGACAATAGAGTGTGGGCAAGGCGAGTAACCCCGCATGTTGGTCGCAAAATGCAACGATGGTGAAGGGAGAGGCCGGGGGAGCCCGCTTACAGTCGCAAAACGCGGCAGTAGAGTGTGGGCAAGATGAGTAACCCCGCATATTGGTCGCAAAATGCGACGATGGTGGAGGGAGAGGCCGGGGGAGCCCGCTTACAGTCGCAAAACGCGGCAGTAGAGTGTGGGCAAGATGAGTAACCCCGCATATTGGTCGCAAAATGCAACGATGGTGGAGGGAGAAGCCGAGGGTGCCCACTTACAGTCGCAAAACGCGACAATAGAGTGTGGTAAGGAGACGTATAGGTACGCAAGCAAGTGACAAACACAAATAAGCGCCAGAGTGTCCGCTCGTTCGCGATGGGGACGTATTTTTGCTGATATAAGGCCTCTGATGTCCGATTCGGCACCCGCTTCAGTCCGCTCAGCATCCGCGACCTTTGCCTCATCACTCAGTCGGGGCGGGGATATTTACTGGTTAATCAATTGCTACCGTTGCAGGAATTAGCCGGACATGGATTGACAGCGGAACGCAAATCAACCTATAATGAGCTCAAAATTAAAATTATCGATAATCGATAATCCGTATAGGAGGACATCGAGATTGCCGAACCCTTCCCAACCGTTTGCTGTTCAATCGATCAGCGATAATGTATATCTGGCGCTTAAGAAGGACATTATGGAGGGCGCCTTGCAGCCTGGAGCCCGGCTGGTCGTGCTCGATATCGCCGGAAGGTATGCCATTAGTCAAGCGCCCGTGCGTGAAGCGCTGGAGAGGCTGAAGCAGGAAGGACTTATCGTCGGGCAAGCGAATAAGGGCTCGGTCGTCTCCGAGATTTCCGCCAAGGAAATCAGAGATATTTTCGTCCTGCGGGAAATGATCGAGGGCTATGCCGTCAAGCAGTCGATGAAGTCGTTGCGGGAAGAGGACTACGAACGGCTGGAGGAGCTGCTGACGCAACTGGAGGAAGCGGTGAACGCCAGTGACAGCATTGCCATTCTGGAGAAGGATCTGGAGTTCCACGGCTACTTCTACATGAAATGCGATAACGGAGCGGTAATGGAATTGTGGAGCCGGATGAAGTCGAAGATTATGCGCTTTATGGCGATCTCCAACCGACACTATTCCACCGACAAGCTGGTGGCCTGGCATCGCCTTCTGGTCGAGGCGCTGCGGACAGGAGACGAGGAAGAGGCCGAGCGTCAATTCATCGAGCATATGCACGCTTACAAGATCATCGAGTGGAAATAACGGTCCAGTGTCTTCACACCTTGCCCCGGGGGGGAAATGAAGCATGCGAAACGCGTTGCCGATGCTTGACGATCCAGCCGTGCTGGATTGGATGAGAGACAGCGTATTGCGAGATTTGATCTCCAACAGCGATAGGGAAAAGCAGCATATTCGACGCAAGTTTTCCGTTCTCAACGTTCAAGCCGATTGCGGTCGTCCGGCGATTGCCCTGTTCGAGTCGGAGATGGTTGCCGAGGATGAGCGGGAGCGCGAGAACGAGCGGATTCGGGACGTCCTGCGCAAGGGGCTTCCCCGTTGCGTCGTCTACAGGGACGGCGAACGCCGTACCGGACTGCTGTTTCCATGGTCGCTTGTCGGCGAAGTCCGTTCGCTGCGCGCGCAGATGAGCGAGAACTGCGCCGGAGCGGTCAGCATCGGCATCGGTGCGCCTTGCCCTCGCCTGGAGGACATCCAGCTTTCTTACGCGCAGGCGGAGGGAGCCCTGAAGGCGAAGTTCTACCGGGGAGCGGGCCAGATCATCTTGTTCTCAGAGCTAGAAGCTTATGAGGAGCTGGAGGAGTATCCCCTGGCCAGGGAGAAGGAGCTGCTTAATCGGATCAAGCTTGCCAGAAGCCCGGCGGAGATCGAGCGGGAGGTTGCGGAATATTACCGCTTCCTGTTAAGAAACGGGCCCGTCGAGATCTGCCAGATTCAAGAAATGACGCTCCGGCTGCTGGCGGGCACTGAGAAGAAAATCGTCAGCGATTCGGGGGAAGCCCGCGCGAGCCTGCGTCACGAGATCATGTCCGTTCTCAAGTCGGAGACGCTGCAGGAGCTGATGCGTTTCGTCGTGCGCTATTGCGTGGAGCTGAAGGAGTGGATGGCGGGGGCGGAAGGAGAAAGCGTCAGAAGCGTCATCAAGCGGACGCTTTCCTATATGGAGCAGGAGTGCCGGGACGCCTCTCTGGACAAAATGGCCCGCAAGGTCTACATGACGCCCTCTTACTTGAGCATGCTGTTCAAGGTCAATACCGGCAAGACGTTCATCGAGCAGCTGACGGATATTCGTATCGATAAAGCCAAGGACATGCTGAAAAACACCTGCATGAGAAACTACGAGGTGGCGGAGCAGGTTGGCTATCAGGATTCGAGATATTTCAGCCAGCTGTTCAAGAAGCGGGTCGGTCTGTCCCCCTCTCAGTATCGGGAGCTGCAAGAACGATAGGGGCGCGTGCTTATAAAATAGCGGCGCAGGGAGCTAACTCCCTGCGCCGCTGTTCTTGCGTCTGCCGATCCTCCTGCGCTTATCCGCTATAGCCGAACGCCGGCTTGCGAGCCTTGATCTCCCAGTCTGCGCGCCTCCGCCAATTCCTCGTCCCAATTCAAGTGGTGATACTCTTGCGCCTCGGCGGCGCTTCCGAACCAGTGCAGGAAGTCCTCCCACAGCGCCACGGGCCAAGCCGAGTCGATCTGCGCGGTCGAATAGGTCAAGTCCCGCAGCCGCACGAACCCGAAGATATCGCGCACTTGCGATTTCTCCGCCTGGACGACGACCAGCTCGGCTAGGTGCGGGGGAATGAAGATGACCCCGGATGGCGTCGCCAGCACGACGTCTCCCGGCAGGCAGATTGCCCTGCCGATTCGCGTTGGCGTATTCATCCCGACCATCGTCACATCCTCGATTGCGGTCGGATCGCTTCCTCGGTAGAACACGTTAATGTTGTCGATCTCGACGATCTGCTGATTGTCGCGAATACCGCCCCAGATGACCGCGCCTCCGCGCTTCGTCCGCGTCGAGATCGCCGTGGACAGGTTCCCTCCGACATACGTGCCCTTGAAGATTTTATCGAACAGATCGACGACGACCACGTCGTCCTCCTCCAACTCGTCAATGACCCATTGGTTGAAAAAGCCCTTGCGTCCCTCTTGCTCATGGCCGTAGCGCAGCAGAGCGTCATGCAGATCCGGGCGCTTCGGCACCATGACGGCCGTTACCGCTCGCCCTACCATGACTTGCTGAGGATGAATGATCTTGAAATCTCCCTCGAATTGAAACGTGTAGCCTCTGTTCCACAGCGGGCCCCAAGCCTCTTCGATCGTAATCTTTTTCATTCGGCGCAGAATGTCCGACGGCACCTTCGGTCTGCCGTTTGCGAAGCGCTCCCCTTGCCAATGAGGGGTGTATTGCGCGATTTCCTCGGTATGATTGAATTTCATCGTCACTCTTCCTTCCCTGTGATAGAGGTGGGTCAGGCGCTCACTCCTTCATTATTCAAGACCCCTTCGGCACTGTCGATGCGAGTTTTTTAAGAAGTTTTGCGGCCATCGTAAGATTGTCGACCACCGCTCGGGATTCCCTTGTTTTTTTCACCTATCGGCATTGATTTTTTCACCTGTTCACTCGAAAGCGCTTCCTTTAAAGTGAAGCACAAGAACTCCAGAGACAGTGAGAGCGAGGGGAGAAGAGATGGAGCAAACAAGAAAACGCAAGAACATGGAGATGAACAATTGGGCCGGATATGTATTCATCTCGCCGTGGTTGATCGGATTTCTGCTGCTGACGCTTTGGCCGATCGGGCAATCATTCTATTTATCTTTTACGGACTATCCCTTATTGTCCGATCCGGTGTGGAGCGGGCTCGCCAACTACAAGAAAATCTTTACGAACGATGACGACTTCGTTCAGTCGTTGACGGTTACCTTCACGTTCGTCCTGATTTCGTTGCCGCTCAAGCTGATCTTTTCGCTGCTGGTCGCGATGCTGCTCAACAAGAAGCTGAAGGGCATGCACTTCTATCGGACAGCCATCTATTTTCCGTCCCTGATCGGCGGAAGCATTGCGGTTTCCCTGCTATGGCGGAATATGTTCGGGGTGGACGGGTACGTGAACGAGGTGCTGTCCTGGTTCGGCATTCAAGGAACGGGCTGGATCTCGAATCCCGACACGGCGCTGAGCACGCTTATTCTTCTGAACATTTGGCAGTTCGGCTCGACGATGGTCATCTTCCTGGCGGGGCTGAAGCAAATTCCTCAGGAGCTGTACGAATCGGCCTCCGTCGACGGCGCGACGAAGCTCAGGAAGTTTTTCCATATTACGCTTCCGATGCTGTCCCCGGTCATGTTCTTCAACCTGATTCTCGGCATTATCGGCTCCTTCCAGATGTTCACCGCCGCGCTGATCATTACGAAAGGCGGTCCGATGCACTCCACCTACATGTACGCCATGTTTCTGTACGAGAAAGCGTTCAAGCATTTCCAGATGGGGTACGCTTCGGCGCTGGCGTGGATTCTGCTGGTCATTGTAGCGGTCATTACGGCGCTTAACTTCGCGGCTTCGCGCTACTGGGTATTCTACGAATCGGATGGGAGGGGAGGCAAATGAGAGCTTGGCGCTCGGCCGTATCCAATCATTTGTTCCTGATCTTGTTCTCGCTGCTCATGATATACCCCGTCATCTGGTGGGCGGGAGCCTCGCTCAAGACGATTCAGGAGATGCGCCTTCCCGGCATCTGGCCCGAGTCTCCGGTATGGGACAACTATATCAGCGGATGGAATTTCTCGCCGGCGGAATACACGTTCGCGCACTTTTTCGGAAATACGCTGCTGATGGAGCTCTGGAACGTCGTCGGAGGCGTCATTACGGCGGCCATCGTCGCTTACGGCTTTGCCCGGCTGAACTTCCGGCTGAAGGGCTTCTGGTTCGCCATCTTGCTAATGACGATGATGCTTCCGGCTCAGGTCACGGTGGTGCCGCAGTATATTCTGTTCAACAGCCTGGGGTGGGTGGACAGCTACATTCCGTTGATTCTGCCGCACTTCTTCGGCGGGGGAGCGTTCTTCATCTTCCTCCTCGTGCAGTTTATCCGGGGACTTCCCCGGGATCTGGACGAAGCAGCGAAGATCGACGGAGCTTCCGTCTACGGCATCTTCCTGAAGATCGTCTTTCCGCTGATTAAACCGGCACTGGTGACGGTCGGCATCTTCACCTTCATCTGGAGCTGGGACGACTTTTTCTCGCAGGTGCTTTATTTGACCTCGGTCGATAAGTTCACGGTGGGTCTGGCCTTGCGGATGTACATCGATCAATTCGAAATCCAGTGGGGTCCGATGCTGGCCATGGCGTTGGTATCGGTCATTCCCTCCGCGATTATATTTTTCCTCGCTCAGAAACATTTTGTCGAGGGGATTGCAACAACCGGCATTAAAGGCTGAAGATCACAAATCGAGAGGGGTAAACCAAATGAAACGCAAATTCAATCTGGTCTTGGCAGTGCTTATGACAGCCGTAATGCTCTTTGTGGCCGCTTGCGGCAAGGACGGAGGCAACAGCGGCAGCGAAGGAAGCAAGTCAAGCGCTCCGGCGTCCTCGGGAGCCGCCTCGGCCAAGCCGTCGGACAGCGGCAAGCCGGTAGAACTAAGCATTATGTGGTGGGGACCGGACGCCCGGCACGAAGCGACGCTAAAAGCGCTGGATATCTACACGAAGCAGAATCCTAACGTTAAGTTCAAGCCGGAATATGTCGCTTGGGACGCATTCTGGGCCAAGCTACCGACACTGGCCGCCTCGAAGACGATGACGGATGTGCTGCAGATGGATGCGGCGTATATTCAGGAATACGCGAAGAAGAACACGCTGGAGGACTTGTCCGATCTCGATCTGAACGGCATCGTAGATCCTTCCGTTATCGAGAACCTGAAGATCGACGGCAAGCTTTACGGGGTGCCGCTGAGCCAGAATGCGCAAGGCATCGCCTTCAACAAGCCGGAGCTTGAAGCGGCGGGCATCGAGCTGCCGCAGCAGAACTGGACCTGGGACGATTACTTCGCGTTCGCCCGGACGGCGAAGGAGAAGCTGCCGGAAGGCAAATACGGCATCTCGGACACGTCCAATCTGTGGGATTGGTATCAATGGTACCAAACGGCTAACGGAGGCAAGCCGCTCATGTCGGACGGAGGCAAGACGTTTACGCTGGACAAGGAGCTGTTCATGAAGTATCAGAACACGTTCGCGGAGCTGCGCAAGGATAAGATCGTGCCTCCGGCCGACAAAGTGCTGGCCTTCCTGGAGAACGATCCCACGGCCGATCCGATGGGATCGGGAGCGATTATGACCCGCGGAGCGACAACCGGCTCGGTCAGCGCGCTGGAGCAGCTGCTTCCGGGCAAGGTCGACGTCGTGAACATGCCGACCGGCTCGGCGGGCGGCGGCTGGGCGCAATCGACGATCTTCCTGTCGGTCAGCGCAGGCTCGAGCAACAAGGAACAAGCGAAGGCGTTCGTAAAATGGTTCATTACAGACCCCGAAGCCGGCCAAGCGCTGGGACTGACGCGCGGCATCCCGATCAATCCGGAAATCTACAAGGCGCTGGAGCCGACGCTGCAGCCGAAAGACAAGCTCGGCAAAAAGATCTACGACGTCGCGCTGGAAAAAGCGCTGCCGTTCTACCCGATCGCTTCGGGCTACACCGAATGGGTGGATACGTATAAAGCGACGATGGAAGTCGTCATGTTCAACAAGATGAGCATTGAAGACGCCTACGAGAAGCTGAACAAGCTGGGACAGGAAATCGCCGCCAGAACGAAATAACGCAAGGCTCGCTTAAGCCTTGCCCTGCACGGGCCGTCTGATCGCATTCGCGAAATCGACAGACGGCCTCTGTTATTCCATCGGCAGCACCTGACATATCAAAGGACTTATGGGGAGGCTCATCCATGCAACTCGCAGAATTTTTCACCTCGCAGCCGGACCGGCTGTGGCAGCTCGCCAGGCAGATGGGCATCGGCCACGCCGTCGGACCATTGCCCTGGGAAGAGACAACGGAACAGCCGTGGGACCTTATGCCGATGATCCGCATGAAGCAGCGATTCGAGGATGCCGGTTTATCCCTCGTCGTGATCGAATCCGCGCCGCCTACGAACCGCATCAAGCTGGGCGCAGCGGGGAGAGACGAGGAAATCGGCTATGTGAAGCAATTGATCGCGCATATGGGAGTTGCCGGCATTCCGGTGCTTTGCTACAATTTCATGGCTCAGTTTAATTGGTTCCGTACGTCGACGACGACACGCACGCGCGGAGGAGCGCTGGTGTCCAGCTACGATCATTCTCTCATGACGGAAGCGCCGCTTACGGAAGCGGGGATTGTCACGGAGGATCAACTATGGGAAAATTTGAAATATTATCTGAAAGAGATTGTCCCGGTCGCGGAGAAAGCCGGCGTTAAGCTGGCGCTGCATCCCGACGATCCGCCGATTACGCCGATTCGCGGCGTATCCCGCATTCTGCGCAGCGCGGATGCGCTGCAGCAGGCGATTGATCTGGTGCCGAGCGAATACAGCGGCGTAACGCTGTGCCAGGGCACGCTGGCGACGGCCGGGGAGGATATTCCGGCGGTCATCCGCCGATTCGGTAAACAGGGCAAAATCTTCTTCGCTCACTTCCGCGACGTTCGGGGGACCCCGGAGAAATTCGAGGAGACCTTCCATGACGACGGGAAAACGGATATGCTGGAAGCGATGAAAGCGTATTACGACGTAGGCTTCGACGGTCCGATGAGACCGGACCATGTGCCGACGATGGAGGGAGAGGCCAATGCCAACCCCGGCTACGAGTTGCTCGGTCGCTTGTTCGGCGTCGGCTACATGAAAGGCCTGATGGAAGCGGCGCGGATCAAATAAGAAGCCGGAGCGCATAAGGAGGGATTGGCGATGAGCATTCGAATACCGACGCTGGCGGCTCTGTTCGCCGCCGTCCTTCTTCTTGCCGGCTGCAGCCTGCTCGGTCCCCGGCAGAGGGCGGAGCCGACTCAAGACAAAATCAAAATTACGATTATGCATAACTGGACCGTCGAGGACGGTAAAGCCAAAGCGATGCGAGAGGTGATGGAGCGCTTTCGGGCGGAGCATCCTCTCATCGAGGTCGAGGAGGAAGGATTGTCCACGGACGGCTTGAAGGCGCGGCTTCGCACGCTGGCTGCGGCGGACGAGATGCCCGATTTGTTCGTAATGTGGCCGGATGCGATGACCCGTGATTTCGTACGCGGGGATTTGCTGCAGCCGATCGACGACTTTCTGAACGAGGAGCCCGAATGGCGGGACAACTTTATTCCGAACGCGTTCGACGGCTACACGGTTGGCGGGAAAATCTACAGCGTTCCGATGAATCGGGCGCCCACCTCGCTTATCTATTACAACAAAGCGCTCTTCGACAGGTATAACGTAAAGGTACCGACAACCTGGCAGGAATTGATCGACGCGGTGGAAGCCTTCAATCGCCATCACCTTATCCCGATCGCGCTCGGCAACAAATCCAACTGGTTTGTCCAGTCGACGATCTTCAGCACGCTCGCCGACCGGGTTACCGGGACCGATTGGTTTCTTCGGGCAGTCGCCCAAGACGGAGCCTCGTTTACGGACCCCGAGTTTATCGAGGCTCTGAGGCTGCTGCAGGACTTCGGCAAGCTGAACGCCTTCCAGCCGGGCTTTAACGGCATCGACGACAATCAGATGATGCAGCTTTATTTTACAGGACAGGCGGCGATGGTGATCAACGGCGGGTGGGCGGCATCCGGTATCGTTCAGAATGCGCCGAAGGAAGTGCTCGATCATACGCACGTCACCATACTGCCCGCCGTTGAAGGCGGGAGGGGCAATCCGCATTCCACGTCGGGGGTTGTCGGCACGGGGCTGGGCGTCAACAAGAAGCTGACGGGAGACAAAAAAGCGGCGGCGATGAAGCTGTTCTATGCGCTCTCCGGGCCGGACGGCCAGCGGGCGACGCTGGACAGCAACACCTTGATCAGCTACAAGCTGGAGCTGGACAAGAGCACGGCCAATCCGATGTTCGTGGAACTGAACGAATTGATGCAAAGCGTGGAAGTGAGCCCGGTATACGACGTCAAGCTGAGCGCCGTTCCGGTAGAGGCGATGAACAGCGGTCTGCAAGAGCTGCTTCTCGGCGAGGATCCCGAGGAGGTTGCCCGCAAAATACAGGAGGCGTATGCCGGCACGATGGGCAACTAGAGGATAAGGCTGGGAGGAACGCGAATGAGGAATTGGATGAACCTCTCGCTAAGACGCAAATTATCCATAATTATTATGATTTCCACATTGGTTCCCTTGCTTTCCTTGGGAGCCTTTACGTATATCATTTCCTCGAAAGTGACGGAGGAGAAGACGAAGCAATCCGGCATCGACACGCTGCGTCAGATGGAAGGGAAGCTGAGATTCCTGATCGACGACGTGGAGAATATCTCGATGTTCCTGATCGGACATTACGACATTCAGCGATACTTGATCGAAGCGGAGGAGGACGAGCAGCTCAAGTCTCGCATTCTGAACCTGATGCTGAATCTGTCCAGCTCCAAGAAGTACATTCTGAACATTACCATCTACCCGAACAACGCGACCTCCGCCTTGTCCAACTCCACGATCTACGCGTCCAATCTGGATGAGCAAGTCAACCTCTATCAGGTCAAAAGCAAAATGTGGACGGGTATCTACACAGTGTCCAACTTTTCCGGCAGGCATGAGGTGCTTTCCTTTATCCGCCCGCTTAGAAGCATCTATAATTACGAGAACATCGGGTGGCTTGTGATCAGCCTGGACGAATCGGTAATCTCGGAGTATTGGTCCGAGCCCAACCTGGGGGACGGGCAGGGACAGCTTGCGCTGCTCAATGAACAGGGCATCGTTCTTTCCTCCACGGAGAAGCAGTGGCTGTCGCAACCGTACGACAAGCTGTTTCCTAAATTATGGAGCAGGCTGCACAGCGGCGACCATGGCGAGACCGTATACGGGGAAAATAAAGATAAAAAGACGATCTTGTACTATCGGCAGCCGACGACCGGATGGACATTCGTCGGCTCGATACCGTATGAGCTGTACAGCTCGCAGAACCGATATATTTTGCTGCTGACCGCGGTTGCCGTCTTGATTACGATTGCCATCAATGTCGGCTTGGTCCTGTTCGTCATCCAGCGCGTGACGAATCCACTGCGCGTGCTGACGCGGCTTCTCACGAAGGTGAATCCCGACGGCCCGATGCCGGTCTATCATTCGACGGCGAAGGACGAGATCGGCCGTCTGGGCGAAAGCTACAACCTGCTCGGCAAGCACATCGAGCAGTTGAAGGCGCAGCTGATCCGCGACGAGACCCGCAAGAAGGAAGCCGACATTCGCGCCTTGCAGGCCCAGATCAACCCTCACTTTCTGTACAATACGTTGTCCTCCATTCACTGGATGGCTTTAATGACGCAGGAGAAAAGAATAGCCGAGATGGTAGGCGCTTTGAGCGATTTCCTGCAATTCAGCCTGAACAAGGGCAGCGATTACTGCCCCGTCCATCAGGAGGTTGCGCACATACGCAACTACGCCCAGATTCAATCGATCCGCTATCCCGACAAATTCGAGGTCGATTGCACCGTCGATCCTTCGCTGGAGGAGCGCATGATGTTGAAGCTTCTGCTGCAGCCCCTGCTGGAGAACGCCATGATTCACGGAATTCAGAAGAAGCCGGGCAAGGGCACGATCGGAGTCTATCTGGAGCGGGAGGGCAATCGCATGAACGTCCTTGTCATCGATGACGGAATCGGCATGACGGAGGAGCGGCTGGAAGCCGTTCGCGCCCAGCTTCATTCGGGCGGCGATGCATACGCGCCACATTCAAGCTACGGCCTGCGGAACGTCAACGAGCGGCTCAGTCTTCATTACGGTCCCCAGTCCCGGCTGCGCATAGAGAGTAAGCACCAGATCGGCACGAGAATCACCTTCTCAATTCCATTGCGGGAGGAATCCTATGAGAATCATGATCGCGGATGACGAGGTCATTATCCGGACAGGATTGGCAAGCGTCATTAACTGGAGTGAAATGGGGATCGAACTGCTCGCTCCCGCAGCGTCGGCGGAGGAAGCGCTGGAGAGAATCGAGAGCGAGCGTCCCGATATTTTGTTGACCGACATCCAGATGAACGGCAAGAACGGGCTGCAACTGGCCGAAGAGGCCCGGCTGACCTTGCCGAATCTGGAGGTCATTATCCTGTCCGGCTACGATGACTTTATCTATGCGCAGCAAGCGATCCGGCAGAACGTCAGCGACTATCTGCTGAAGACCAGCCGACCGGAAGAAATCATTAAAACCGTATTGAAGGTCAAGCAGCGCGTAGAGGAACGGAGAACGTCCCAAAGCCGGGAGCTGGCGTACAGCCGGGAGCACCGCAACGGCTTGCTGAAGCGGTGCATCGTTGACGGCGAGAAGCTGAGCGCGGAAGCGGAAAGCGAGCTGTCGTCCATAGCCGAAGCGGCGGGCCTTGTCGGCCCCGGCAAGCAGGCGATCGTCTCGTCCGTCTCGGCGGCAGGCTGGGGCGGCTTGCAGACGGAGCAGTCCTTGCTGCTGTTCTCCGTAGACAATCTGCTCGCGGACCTGTTGTCCTGCATCCGCTTCGTTCACAAGAACAAGGTCATTATGGTTACGACGCGGGAAGGGGGCTTCGGAGACAAGCGGCAGCTGCGAATGACAATGGACAAAATGGAGAGGCTGCTGAAATGCCAGCTGACCGTCATTACCGGAAAGCCCGTCACCAGCCCCGAGCAATGGCATGAGTCTTATGCAACCGTGCTGGAGGCCAGCAGGTACGAAGCGCTGCTTCCGCACAAGCATTGGGATTATTCGGATATTGAGCATCGCAAGGGCGGGAAAGCGGTCTGTACCTCCGAGGAGGAGAAGGAGCTGTCGTGCCGGCTACTGGACAATGATCTTATCGGGCTCAAAACCTGGGTTCAGCGCTATATCCAGCAGCTTCTGGACGATACGGAAGCGACGCCCGAATCGTTCGAGGCGGCTGTTCAATCCGTGGCGATCGCCGCGCATCGCTGGCTGGATCGGGTGCTGGTCGCGATCGGAAGGGAGCGGGAGGCGGCAGGCGTCATCGAGCCTTATCAGTATAAGCCGGATACTCGCCCCTTTGACAGCTTGTTTCAGCATTTGCATGCCGTGATGAAGCTGTATCACCACCGCTTCGCGGAAGGTAAAACCGCGCATGTGCAGCGGGCAATCGCGTACATTGAAGAGAGCCTCGGCCGGGATTTCGGCTTGCAGCAGGTAGCCGAGCATGTTCGCCTGCATCCGAATCATCTAAGCGAGCTGTTCAAGAAAGAGCTCGGGATGAAATTCGTCGATTACGTTACGCAGAGAAAGATGGAACGGGCGGCGCGAATTCTGACCACCTCGCCGGCCAAGATTGCCGACATTGCTGCGATGGTCGGATATGAAGATGTGAAGTACTTCGGCCAGATGTTCAAGAAGCATACGGGGAAGACCCCGAGCGAATACCGGGAGCAGGGCTCGTCCGACAAAGGGCAGGACAGCGAATAGCGCGTTCCCTTGGCCGGACGGCATTGCGTCTCACGCTCCCGGGAGAATCAGCTCCATAATCTGTCGTGATTCCAATATTGGTTCCATGAGTCTGTCGGCTCCCATACGCCGGGAATTTCGGGATGCAGGTGCTGGGCGATGATCTCGTCGTTCAGCTCTTCGATGCCGAGGCCCGGCGCGTTCGGCACGGCAATAAAACCGTTCTGGACAAGCGGCTTCGGAAGATAACCGCTGACGATCAGATCGTCCCACCAATCGATTCCGTCGGAATGGTATTCCAGCGCCAGGAAATTTTCCGTAGCGGCGGCCACATGCACCGCAGCCAGGCAGGCGATCGGACTCTCCGCCATATGGATCGCCATGGCCGCGCCGTAATCCTGCGCCATATCCCCGATTTTTTTCGTTTCCAGGATGCCTCCCGTCGTAAGCACGTCCGGATGTACGACCGATACCCCTCCGGCCTCCAGCAGCGGCTTGAAGTTTTCTTTCAGGTAGATATCCTCTCCCGTGCAGATCGGCGTCGCCACCGCGCGCGCCAGCCGGGCGTATTGCTCGGTATAAGTCCAGGGGATCATATCCTCCATCCAGGCCAGATTGAATTTCTCCACTCTTCTGCCCAGCTTGATGCAATCCTCGACGCCGATATGGCCGAAGTGATCGATGGCCAGCGGCACCTCGGAGCCGATCACCGAACGAACCTCCGCAACATATTGCTCCAGCAGATCAAGCCCTTTCTCCGTGACGTGGATGCCCGTGAACGGATGGGCGATATTGTACAGATCGTAATGCCGGCTGCGAAGCTGACGGGTATCGTCTTCGGATAGCTCGCGGCTTCGTCCGTACCATTGCCGGCTGATGTCCTTCAGCTCGTTTAACCAGCCGATTGGCGCGCTCAGCGTATCGGGCTCATGGATAATCTGACTGATGCCCAAGTCCATTTTCAGGAACGTAAAGCCTTTCTCCATCTTGCGCTTCAGCGCCTCGCCCATGGCTAAGCCGGTATCCTTGCCGTGAACGTCGGTATCGCAATACATCCGTATCCGGTCGCGGAATTTCCCTCCCAGCATCTGATAGATCGGAATGCCGTAAGCCTTGCCCGCGAGATCCCAGAGCGCGATCTCAATGCCGCTGACGCCTCCGCCTTGCCGGGCATGATGGCCAAATTGCTTGATTCGGCGGAACAGCTTGTCGATGTTGCAGGGATTTTCTCCGATCAGCCGGCTCTTCAGCATCAGCGCGTAATACTTATCGGCGTTGTCGCGCACTTCTCCGAAGCCGACCAGGCCTTGGTTCGTATACACCTTGATCAGGCTGCTGTGAAAAGGCGCTCCGACGATATCCGCGAATCGGATGTCGGTTATTTTGAGCTGCGATGGGTTGGAATAGGGGTTGACGTAAGCTAATGCGCTTTCATAGGTTTCGGCAGGCGACATGGACAATCTCTCCTTTGTGCACGGCTGTGGACGAATTGGATTCCCGCTTTCTATGTTACGATTGCAACGGGTTGTTCGCGATGCCGCAAACTTACGATTTTGTTTGATTTTTTTCAAACTTTGACGAGGGCTGCCGCTTAACGCTTTATTGCCGTTTTTCGCTCCTATCCGGGCTTACGCATTGACCGACTTCTTGTCGGCCCTCTATAATGAGATTGATTATCACTGATTGCAGGTCAAGCAAGGCCTGCCCTTTGCTTCAACTATCGGAAAGTATTAGAAGCAGACCTCCTTTATACTCATCTGATAGCGCGATACAAAACGTCTGCCGCCTTACTAAAGGATGGCGAAGCCGTTTTTACTTGGGAGGCTGATGTTACCTATGGAAAGCGTCGACACATCGAAAAGCTGCCGCTTCGAGGAACTGGCGAATATGTTCAACATCGGATTAACGGCGGCGGAGAATCCCATGTTCAGCTTGCCGTTGACGGAACTGCTTCTGGACGAGAAGATGCTGTTCCTCATACATATCCAGATGAAGACGATCAAGACGAGCGCACCCGAGGCTTCCGCAGTGTCGGTTGCTTCCGGGTTGGGCTATCTGGCGTACGCTCAGCAATATGCCCTGTCCGCTTACGACTGCGCCATCGATTTGTCCCTGGACAACGTTGACGTGCATGTGTTCATGAAAAACGGGTATACCGCCGTAGGTTATACGTTAAAGCGATGGGGGGAACGGATTGCGCCGGCACCCGGCTTGGCCAGAGACGGCTGGCGCCAAGAGGCTCTGCACGAGACCTACTCCCGCACGTTACTCCCTATACTGGAGACGGCCAGCCGGGTAGCCGCCATTCCTATCCGGGAGCTGTGGGGGCAATTGTCGACCGGCCTGCGCTACTATATGCGGGTCTGGTCGGAGCGAGCCTCCTCGGACTGTTTGCGTCATGCGCTGGAGGAGAATTACCGGTATCTTCGGGAAGAGCTTGACCCGTCGGCGTTCGGGATGAAGGTTAACCCTTATCGCAGAGACCCGATTCTGACGGAGGACGCGCGCGAGCCTGGCAAGATGATTCCGCTCAAAAGCGCATGCTGCCTGTATTACAAGTGGGAGGACGGGGATTATTGCTTCTCCTGTCCCCGCTTGAAGGAGTCGGAGCGGGAACGGCGGCGAATCGCCTGGCGCGAGGCGAACGCCGCGAACTGAGAGCATTCGGGAAAGTATCCCGGCAGAGGAGCTGTGCCGTAATGAGCAATAAACCGCAAACCGTGGACAGAGCGGAGACGAGGCTGATCGGGTATTCGGTCACGGCTTCGTTGAATCAAGATCTGGCAACGGGAATCATCGGAGCGCTACGGGGAAAGCTCCGGGACAGGCTGCGCGAGATGGGCCATCCCGGGGAGACGGAAGGCATGTATCTGGTCCAGGTGTACCCGGCGGAGGAGTGGACGCCCGAGGTTCCTTTCGACAGCATCGTCGGGATCGCCGTGAGCGATTTCGCTTCGGTTCCCGAAGAATTCGTTCGGCATACGCTGCCGGCCGGAGCTTATGTGAAGGTTACGCATCAAGGACCCGAGTCCGAAATCGACCTGACCTACGACTCCATTCGGGAGCAGGGGCTGTGCGATTGTCGGCCGTTCGACTTTGAGTATTGGCCTAAGACGGACTCGCTTGAGCAAGCGGAAAGCGAGATCGAGATTTATTTGCCTCTCTAGGCATTCACGCGAAATACCCGATTCGGCTTAAGCTTCTTCCAGCCGAATCGGGTATTTCATCTATAGGGCGGATTGCGCTACTCTTGATCCGGGTACGGATCGATCGTTCGAATCGTACCGTCCTCGTTGTAGAAGAGCTCGGCGTACTTCACGCTGCGCTTGTTGTCGGCTCCGCCGGACAAGGAGCTGTCATGGTAGAACAGATACCATCTGTCCTGAAATTGCACGATGGAATGATGCGTCGTCCAGCCGAGGACCGGCGTCAGTATCGTTCCTCTGTAGACGAATGGCCCGAGTGGGTTGTCGCTCGTAGCGTACACGATCCGATGCGTCGTACCGGTCGAGTAGGAGAGATAGTAGATTCCGTTGCAGCGGTGCATCCAAGGACCTTCGAAATATCTTCTGTCCTCGTCGCCGACAAGCAGAGGCTGCCCCTCGTCATCGACGATGCGAATTTCCCGCGGCGGCTCTTTGAAAGAGAGCAGATCGTCGCTTAATTCCGCGACTTGCGGGCCAAGCGCGGGCTCTGTCGCCGACGGACCTTCCGCATCGGGGTCGAAGGTGCCGCTTTGCCATTTCTCCAGCTGACCGCCCCATAATCCGCCGAAGTAGACGTACGCTCTGCCGTCTTCATCGACGAACACCGCCGGATCGATGCTGAAGCTTCCCGGGATATAGTCCGCTTCGGCTTTGAAGGGACCGGAAGGAGAAGCCGAGGTGGCGATGCCGATTCGGAAAATATCGTCTTTGTCCCGGGCCGGGAAAAACAAATAATAGGTGCCGTTCCGGTATGCAGCGTCCGGCGCCCACAATTGCTTTGTTGCCCAGGGGATATCCCTGAGATGAAGGGCTTCTCCGTGATCGATGCAGGCAGAGGAAACGTCGTCCATGGACAGGACGTGATAATCCTCCATATCGTATTGATCGCCGTTATCGTTCGAGATCATCTCGTGATCCAGATCGTGGGAAGGGTAAATGTAAAGCTTGCCTTCGAACACGTGGGCGGAAGGGTCGGCGGTATAGATGTGGGTGACGAGCGGCTCGTTGGGTTTTGTCATCTCTGGGGCTCCTTTTGTAGGGTTCATGAAAACGCCTCATTAATTTTATCAAAGAGACAAAACGCTTGAAACCTATGAAAGTAAGGGGATTACCCCTGCAAATTATAGAATTTGGCCCGGCGATAGGAGAGGACACTTAAGAAAAATAGAGACAGGCGAGCTTTTCCGACATTCTCGTCGCGAGCGCCTGCGTCGTCAGCGTCGGGTTCGGGCCGCCGATTCCGTTGAAGTGAACGCTGTTATCGGCGATGAACAGGCGCTTGACCTGATAAGCCTCGCAATTGGTGTCGACTACGTAACCCATTCTCATCGTGCTTTCCATATGAAGCATAAAGCTGAAGGGCGTATCGGAACGGATGATCGTTCTGGCCCCGGCCGCCTTGAGCGATTCGCATGCATAGCGGGCGAGCCGATCGCGCCGTTGCAGCGTTTTCGGACTTGGCGTGTAATGGACGACCGGAATCGGTCCGTTCTCGTCCTTCAGCACCGGATCGACCTCCACCCGGTTGCGATGCAATGTCTCGTCGTCCGTCAGGAGAAGGTAGGTCATGGTGCGGGCATAGTTCCGCATCAACTCTTTCAGCGCGGGGCCAACCACGCGACCCCGAATGTCCCACGGCTCTCCCGGCTCGGGCGCGCGCAGAGCATCGTAGCCCGCTTCGCTAAAGCCATAGGTCAGGAAGGACATCAAGCCCGGACTGAGACAGGAAACCTGGAAAATGCCCGTGCCCGGTATGTCGACCCGGGCGCCGGACGTATGGCCGACATACGGAAATACGGCAGGCTGTCCCAGAATGCGCATCAGCTCCTGCTCGTCGAATACGCCGCCGACCCAATCGAAGCAATGATTTGTAAGTCCTCGGCCAACCCAGGCATTATAAGGCAGACCGGAGTTGAGCCATAGCCGCGGGGTCTCTATGCAGCCGCCGGCGAGCACAACCGTTCTTGCCGTCAACTCGTGAAATTCCCCGGTCCACGTATCTCTGAATCGAACGCCGGTTGCGCGCAAGCCTTCCTGCGGATGCTGCTCCGTCAACAGGCCTACAGCGAAGGAGTTGGGCCGGATCGCTACGTTACCCGTTTTGAGCGCCAACGGGACATAGCTGACCAAGGTGCTGCGCTTGGCGATCCTGTCCACCGACGGACCTGCGGTGCAGCCGTTGACGCAGTGGCCTTGCAGGGTACAGCCTTCCATATTCCACAATTGTTCCATCGAATAGCGCTCATCCATCAGGCGAGGGTTGACCGGAAGGATGGCGTTGGGGTTCGGCCGATAGCCCGGCGTTGTCACGTTCAGCGTCGGGATCAGCTCCCATCCGGCTTTACGGACGCCGTAATAGAACAGCTCCTCTTTAGGCGTTGTCGGCGAGAACTGGACGGGAAGCGTGGCTTCGACCTTCTCGTAATACGGAATCAGCTCGTTATATCCGATCGGCCAGACGCCGTCGACCGCAGAGGGGAAGGCGCGCGGCGACTGCGCCCAGTAGTGCTGCGTCGTTCCTCCGACCCCAGCCGCCTGCCATATGTCGCCCTTCTGGCGCATCACCCGATGCCATGGGGAGCGTCGCCGGTCCGCTGGACCGAAGCGGAACACGCCGGATACGACATCGTTCATATTATTTTCGTACATGTTAAAGACCCGTTTGTAGATGCCCACATCCAGATCGTCGTAGCTGGAGCTCCATTCTCCGCCGCGCTCGCGATTGGGCTCTTGCCACTGCTTGTTTCCATAGAAAGGGCCGGCTTCCAGCACGAGCACCTTCAGCCCGGCCTCTCCGAGCTCCTTGGCCGCGACCGCGCCTCCGCCGCCGGACCCGACGACAATGACATCCGCATCATACAATGCAGCATCCGCCTCCTTCCCGTACAATTGTCAGCTCGTATCCCCGAAATGCGCGATAGCCTTTGGATACCCCCGGATAACCGGCCTGCAACCAGCCTATCGGAAAATACGCCAGCCTTCGTTCGGTCGGCGCGGCCAGCCGGGTTGCTCCGTATGCAGGCCACTCCGAGTAATTTCCGAACATCGTTTGGCGATTGAGAAAATCGACGGCGTATTTGACGAGTCCGCCGTCATTGCGGTATGGGGGCGGCAGCGTCCCGAGATCGATCTGCAGGTTTTCGAGCCCGGCCAGCGTGCGGATGCGATCTTCGGGAGAGAAGGAGGCGAACGGGACTGTGCCCGGCGCCGCATACTTGACCTGTCCGGAGGCCGCAAGCTGAACCGCCCCGGCATTCAGCAATCCGGCGGTGGGAGCGGCCAGTGGCACGGCTTCCGGATAAGCGCCGAGCACAAGCGTCAGGCTATGATCCAGCTCCCAGATCATATACTCGTGAACGGTGAGCTGGACGGCGCCGATCGGCTGCTCCGCTCCCAGCACGGCCATAGCGGGCGTATAAGGCACAATCGCATCGACGAGCGCGCGAAACGTCTGGAACGTGTACGCATCCGCGTTGGCCGCATATGCGATAGCAGGATGCATCTGAAATCGCCTCCTTGCGCGAAAGCTTCTGATCATTGGAGCCTATTCGGCAGCGGTCGTCCGATATGCCTCGTCGCTATGGATCATGTGGGGACGACCGTTCTGATTGCGCACTGGATATCTGCAAGAAAAAACAAGGGCCCTATGGCGGACCCTTGTTCTAATTATGCTCTTCTATAGCCAATCGAGTGTCGAACCGATCGTTATTGCTGTGTAATCAGCCTGACTACGTCGTCGACTTTTTTGCTGTGGGCAATCGCACCGGCTGCCATCCAGTAGCTGATGTCTACTTCAAACACATGATTGTTCTTCACAGCGGGCAGATCCTGCCAGAGGGAGCTGTTCTGCAGCTCGTTCGCCTTATCTCTTGCGGTTTCCCCTTGTACGAGGAGGAAAATATAGTCCGCATCCAGATCGGGCAGGAGCTCAAGAGAAAATGGATAGTTGTAGTCCCAGCTCAGTTCTTTAATGAGAGGATGCGGCTTCAACCCCAGATCCTGGTATAACACGGGGCCGCTGTAGTAGGTGCCGTCCATTAGCAAAAACTCTTTGGGCTTGATGCGGATAACGGCGAACGTTTTGCCCTCGGTATACGGCTTCAAAGCGGCTTTGGCTTCCGTAAGCTTGTCCTCGTATGCCTGAATAGCAGCATCGGCTTCCTTTTGCTTTCCTACGATGTCGCCAAGCGTATTCAAGGTGTCTTTCCAACTGACCGTAGCGTCTTCAAAAGCATAGGTTGGCGCAATTTTACTGAATTGCTCATAACCTCCGTCTTTGGCAAGATTGGTCGTATAGAGCACGATGAGGTCCGGGTCTGCGGCAAGCAATGCCTCCAGATTGGGACCATCCGTAAAGTCCAGGAAGGGGACATCCTTTAGGTAAGGCTGAAGATAGTCTTGAACATAGCTGCCTAGCGACCATTGCATGGTCGGCGTAATGCCCAGGGATACCAACGCATCCTCCACATAAGGAGCGACGATACGCTCGGGGTTGGCGGGAATGACGACATCGCCGACGGCATCATGGACGGTTCTTGTCTGTTCGGCGGATGGAGCAGCACTTTCTTTTGATTCTGCGGATTGGGAAATTTCGACGCTAGGCTGCACAGACGGCTCTCCAGTTGAGGCATTGTTGCAGGCTGCCGCAAGCAAACCGAATACGGATAGTGTAAGGACGGACAACAAGATGTTTCTAAATCTGGTCATGGTATTCCTCCGATGTTGATTATCATTCTCATTTGAATCATACCACGAGAAACATCGGCGTCACTATAGAGTATTGTGCGTACTCAATTTAGGCAATTGTGCGCGGACAGCAGACTAACTCAAGCTTGCGGATGCCCATTCCAGCTGTGTCAGATGGCTGACTGAAGCGTATTCCAACCAAGGAATTTCCGGCACGATGTACAGGGATTCCTTGTTGACGGCCGGTATGCGGTTCCATTGTGGCTCAGTCTGCAATCTTCTCCAGAGTCGTTCAGAAACTGCGGACTTGTCGATTGCGACGAGCATAAGTTCGGCTTCGCCCTCGATCAGTTCTTGCAAGCCGATCTCTCTGCACACTCTTGAAGGATGAACCTCAAATGCCGGGGGGAGCCGCAAATCTTCGAACAGAACCGCGCCGCCGTTGCGGCGTCCGTACACCAGTAGCTTTCCTTCATTTATATGCAGCAGCGCCGTCCGCGGACAACCTTGCCTGCGCTGAACGGACATGCGAACCTCCTTGGCCCGTCGTTCATAGACGCGAAGCCAGTGTTCGGCTTTTTTTCGGTTGTTCATGAACTCGGCGATCTCCATAAAATGCTGTCTCCATTCCAACTGCATCCATGGAATGCATTTTAAGGGGGCGATCTCCCGTAAGCGCTCCAGTACCGCTTCGTCGATCAGTTCATCGCACAAGATGACTTCGGGCTCGGCGCGAGCAAGTAATTGCAGGTTTTGCTGCCAGCTTGAAGGATCGGGATGCTGCTCTTTTCTGAGATGGCAGCTTATGCTTTCATGGAACCGCGTCCTGGAACCATCGCGACGAGGATCCACGTAGGCGGCAAACGGGGTAATTCCCAAAGCCAGCATGTGTGCGGCATAATGATAGCTCAGCACTGCGGCCTTCTCGCGCTTGCGCGTCTGATAATCGGCGGGAGGAACGCCGACCGTCTCCTTGAATCGGCTTCGGAAGTAGGCTTCATCTTGAAAGCCGGAAAGGACCGCAATCTCCCGGATGGAGCTTTTCCCTTGCAGAAGCAGCAATTCCTTGGCTTTGTCTATACGTATTCGCTTCAGCATCTCGGAGGGACTCACCCCGGTTGCTTCCTTGAATTTGCGAGAAAAATGCCACAGGCTCATGCCTGCTACCGCTGCAAGCCGATCACGGGATACAGGCTGATGATAGTGCTCGGTCATGTATCTCATCGTCCTTCGGATAGCTTCCTTCTGATTGGCCGAATCTTCGGCATGTCGGTCCGCGGGAAGCATGGCGAGCAACTGATGAAACGCCAGATGGCATTCAAGCTCATTCAGCGGCGATCTCGCTTCCGACAACGAGCAGAGCCGTTCGACGAGCGGACGCGCTTTGTAATAGAAAGTTCCAGAAAGCTTGCCGATAGGAAGCCATTCGCACTCCCGCTCTTGCACAAAGAACCGATCCTGTCCACGATGGCCCGAGTATCGAAGTCGTTCGAAGCGGATACGTGCAACCGCAAGCGCCTTGCCTGGCAAGGCGTTCAGCTTGAACAACTGGCCGCTCTTCAGCAGAACCGATTGTCCGCGATGGAGAGGGAGCAGGCATCCATCTGTCTCCAATACCCCTTCGCCGCTATGAATAAGAAGAAGTGTCCAGCATTCGGAAAACTGTTTTGTAGCTTCGGGCTCAATGTATATAAAGAAGGCATGGGCATCCAGCAGGCGAAACAGCGTATCGGCCTGCTGCTCATGGTTTTGAGGATATCGCTCTTGTTGTTCCGGCATAGATCGTTCTCCTTTTCCGATTAACATTCCTTAAGCATGAACAAGGAGCCGGTTTTCTTTGGATGACAAGGATTATCCTATCATAGGTGAAATCGGTGCTGGAAGCAATCGCTTGTGGGAGCTCCGAAAGGGTGATTTGCCGAACGCATGGCAGAGCGGTGTTTCCTGATCTATAAAGTCTCTTAGCAACGCAATAGAGATGCAAGGATAACCCTGCATCTCTAGATGAGCCGTTACTGATCTACGATTATTACTGGATTTGTCCGGTTTCCCGCAGGTATTGTTCGATCAATTGATCGGACGGCACGTTCTCGGGGAAATAATCCGTGTAGACGCTGCCGAATGTGGCCAGCAGCCAGTCGCTCGTATATTGATTGCTGACGTCGGCGAAGAGTTTCCGAAGCTCGCCAACCGTGTTGGTGTGCTTGATGCCGTAAGGGTCGACCCAAGTAATCTTGCGATTGAGATCAACCTTGCGTACGTCGACGAGAATGGATGAGGTTATCGTTCCGCTTTGCTTGAAGTAGATCGCTGTCGTGCTTTCGTAAGGGTGCCCCTTCAGCAGCTTATAGCCGGCGTATTTGCCTGTGCCGGCGACGGCATAAAGTCCGCTGGCTGTCTTGGTTGTTTGTCCGGACTGATAGGTGCTTACGCTCATCGAAGCCTGACCGAAGGCGATGGTCAGCGTTTGCGTAGCCGGCTTCCAGGTCAGCTTGGCTCCCAGCGCGGCGCTCAGCAAATCCGCCGGAAAGTAGGTTTGGCCGTTTTCGCTTCGCACCGCGGCCTTCAGGGTTACGTTCTTGCCGTTCACGGTCGCGGCCTTGCTGCCTGCTTTCAGCTTGATCTGGGTTTTACCGACCGTAATGGTATGGCTCTTGGTCGCCGCGTCGCTGGCAATCGTGCCGCCCAGCGTCTGAAAGACGGACTTCATCGGCAGCATGGTTACGCCGGAGATCGTTTTGCCGCCTTGCAGGGCTTTGCTCTGAGAAGCAACGACAGTCAGAGTCTTCGACAATCCGGCGGCAGTTATCGTAACAGTCGTTTCTCCTACGGCGAGCGCCTTCCACGTTCCGTCCCCTTGCTGCTTCAGCAGATGCGGCTTATCGATGGAGACTTGCACGTCTTTACCGCCCAGGCTCTTCTTAGTGCCGGTGTTGTATTTCAACACGAGCTGCGGCTTCAGGCTTTCGCCCACCTGCACCTTCGTACGATCCAGCGACACCGCGAGCTCTTGCGGATACGGAAGCGACAGCGTGTCCGTCGTGCCGTCCCGGTCGTATGCGATCCAATCGCCGTTATCCAGTCGAGCGTAGAACAGATATTCGTTGTCGGCCGATACGACCCGATCAACTCCCCGTACCCCTGCGAGCTCGGAGGTCGCCATTTTGCCATTTCGCGATTCGAAAGGGTTGTTGAGCGCAACGGAGCCGTCTTTACGTACGATAAGCAAAGCTTTGTCGCTGACGAGGGCGATGTTCTTCGCATCGGTAGCGACGGTAACAGGTATAGGCTTCAGGTAATTCGGGCCGTCGTTCATTTCGAAGTAGTTGAGGTTGTAAAATACGACCTGCCCGTCACGCAGCAAAGTTGCGATGACCGATTCGGAAACCTGAACATCGGCCACATCGCCCGCGTTCGAAACCTTTCCCCATACGACGGGAGTTCCTCTATCACTCTTATACACGATATCGCCATTCGATTTCACTAAGCCTGCATAGCGGTTGCCGACCGCCATCAGGGAGACATCGGATAAGCCCTGTACCTGTTCGGGCTTCCCGGTCTGTAAGCTGTAAGTCCACACGGAGCCGTCCGGCTTGAGCCAATGACTCCCCGACACTTGCTTAACATCTGATGCGCTCGCGATCTTGCCGTAATCTGCTTTATCCGTCCAGGCTGTCAGCGAGCCGTCGGGAAGAACGCCGATGCCCTGGTACGTGGAGCCTGAGATTGCTTGAATCCCCAGCGAGCGGGTCTGCATGGTTAATTTGCCAAAGGAGTCCGTCAACCAGACCGTGCCGTCATCCGCCAGCAGCGCACCATTGCTTAAGACGGAAAGGATACGGGGAGCTTGGCCCGTGGCTTGCGCGGATGCGACTCCGGCTGCAGGAACCCATCCGGCCGCGATGACTATGCTTAAAATAAGTACGGTGATTAAACTGCGTTTCAAGAGAATCCACCTCTTCCAAATAATGAAATTCCTATTAAACATACCAAGGTTCCAGCTGTACGTCTATCCAAAATCCCCCATTGTACGACAAGTTTCGGCATCATTGTTGCGGAAAGGAATTGAACCAACTTAGGGGGAGGTTAAACGGCATATTTGGCTTATATGGGTTGATTCAAGGGGAGCGAAAGGACAAGTCAGGCTCGTCACTGGGGACGGGAGAGGAAGGTTTGATTGACGCGCTTCGAGCGGTTGGATAAAAACTCCTAGGCTGATACCTATGGGTAGTTTCAGTCTAGGCTTCTGCGGAAGGAGCGGCGCCGATCAGGATCGTTTGATGACGTTGATAAGCTTGTTTCAATCCACGCTCCCGCGTAGGGAGCGACAGCGAACATTGTGAGCCCTTGCCAGACAAGGGCTTTGAGGTACAAAAGTGCGAAACGATTTTTTTGACATAGGGAAACAGGCAAATTCTATGAAAGGCCGCGAACCCTTGTACAGCAAGAGGTGCGAATCCCTTAGGAAAATCGTGTGAGCTTGGGGTTTGCACTAAAGGGATGAATTATCTCTATTATAAACTGTTGCAATGGTGAACAGAAAGAAAAATGAGGTTGAGGCTTCAATCCACACTCCTACACGAGGAGCGACCTGCGGGGCGCCGTATTCGTGGGCCGTCTTAAGGCTTCAATCCACACTCCTACACGAGGAGCGACATATGGTCGTCATTGACGAATCCAGTAGCTTCAAGCTTCAATCCACACTCCTACACGAGGAGCGACCGCGATGAGCATAAAACTGAAATGGAACGGTTGCGGCTTCAATCCACACTCCTACACGAGGAGCGACGGGCTAAGCCCTCTTTGCTGCAAAGGTCCTGTAAGCTTCAATCCACACTCCTACACTAGGAGCGACGAAAAATTCGCTGGCGCTCCAGGAATTGCAGGCGGCTTCAATCCACACTCCTACACTAGGAGCGACGTATCCACAACGTCGTGCCTTTAGCGCCAAGAAAGCTTCAATCCACACTCCTACACTAGGGGCGACGTTCGGAGGGAATATGCCGAGCAGGAATCAATAGCTTCAATCCACACTCCTACACTAGGGGCGACAGCGGCCCTCTAAAGGCCTTACACAGCAAGGGATTCGGAGGTCAAAAGTGCGAACCCCATTTCTATATGCCAAAAGAGAGATCGCCTAAACCCTTGAAAACCTGAAATTCCAAGCGGGACAAGGAGTGCGAATCTACCAGGAAAATCATGTGCGCTTAAGGTTCGCACTCTTACTTGCTAGAATAGCATATTTTGTATTAGATTTCCTTCCGTTTGTTCGAAAGCTCAAATCCGTTCCATTGCAGTCAATCTCTTAGGCAGCGAGTTGACCGAGAAGCGGAGTCGTCTTCGTGCATGCGAATCGAACGCTTACCTCATAATTTTTGATTCTAAATGTGATGGAAATGATATAATGAATGCAAACAACACTTGCGCAGACATGGCCTGGTTTGCCGAAGAATGAAAAGGAGTACTTCCATTGAATAATCGTTCCAATGCTCCCGTGATGTATCTTGTAATCGGATTGTTATGCCTAGGCTTCTCTATCGCTATGCCCCAGATGTGGCTGAAAATCATCTTCTCCGTAGTTGGTTTCTCCGGTCTTATCGCTGGCATTATCGGGATTAAAAGAATGAAGTGAAATTCGCAAGAAATCTAACTCCCGCCTATATAGCGTAACTCTAATGTTTGGAGCCTCGGCTGTCATTTCTTGCATCGTAAAAAAATTATAATATGTTGTTGACATATGGTGCTATGAGGTGTTATATTATGATTCTGATCGGTTAACGATCCGATCGAAATATGCGGTCATGGCGGAATTGGCAGACGCGCTGGCTTCAGGTTTTAGCGCGGTTCGAGTCTTACGCGCCAAGTGGCGATAAAGCCGCACGGTTACTGCGTTTTCCTTTTCAACGCACCGCGTCAAACTCATGCGCGGCGCACCAAACACTTGATTTTGAGCCAAAGTTTAACGCGCTCGCTTTACCAAAGGATTTGCGCGGAAAAAGTTTAGCGCGGCTCTTGTGTCGACATTAGCTCGACCGGGGAACAGAGTCAAGTCACAATTTTATATGCGGTCATGGCGGAATTGGCAGACGCGTACGGTTCAGGTCCGTATAGGCTAATCACCTGTGGAGGTTCGAGTCCTCTTGACCGCACCATACCTAAAGTGATGCCCTTCGATTAAATTCGAGGGGTTTATTTTTTGTTTGACATGTATACTGTGATGAGTGGAGTGAAAATTAAACTGTAGGAGGCTAGCTTATGGAGGGATGGAAGTTAAACAAAGGAGAATTAAAAATCACCTCGCTGACCGAGAATGAGATATGGCGGTACTTTAATGTTTTGTTTTCTTCAAAGTCCAAAAACCAAACCAGCTATAAATATGGGTTTATCAGGTCTTTGTTGGAGAATTTATATAATACAGATTCTGATATGTATCTTGATTTTGACCAGATTTACGGTTCATTTACACGTATTTACTGGAATCTTGTTGTTAGATTTGCTTTGAAGCAGACAGATAACAGTCATAGTCAATCATTAATAGAAAAAGTCTTGGTTACGATAAAAGACAAAAATAAAATTCCAGATGGCATTTCTTTCGATGCATTACCATTACATGTACAACAAGAAGCTTATAAAAAGGCAAAAGCGGCGGGTACACGTTATGTTGTTGGGGCAGTTTACGGTGATACGGAAGGCCAATTCTTTGGTTTCGACAAGAATAAGGAGTATATGCAATTCAATCCAGTTGTTTTAACGTTCATGCAGACACATCAGCAGGTCTTATTTCGCTTAACGAATTATGAGCTGATAAAATTTTTGCAGCGCAATAACAGTTCTGATTCATGTGCAAATCTAATTAAGAATGTTGAAAATATCTCACTGAGATCTTTATTAAATATATATCGTCAGATGCTAGTGCAATACGGCAGTCATCATTGTTTCTATTGTAATAAGCAATTTACACCAAATACAGTTGTTGAAGTTGATCATTTTATACCATGGAGCTTCATACATAACGATCAATTATGGAATCTGGTTCTAGCATGTAGAACTTGTAATAATTCTAAAAGCAATAAGATAGCGGATACTCTATACCTTGAAAAGATTATTGACCGAAATCAATTACTTATTGAGAATGATTACAACTTTGATGAAGAAATGAAAACATATACTGCTGAGAAGCTAAAAGAATTACATAAGTATGTAGTTGTTAATGGCTACCAACATGGGTGGCTGCCAACCTAGCATAAGATGCGATAATTTAATTTAAAACTGAGTTTGTGAATGTGATGTTTATATTTTACGCTATTTGCGAAAAAATTCTATCTCCAATGTAAGCATGACTGTGTGTTGATGATGACTTAAATTTCATTTCGTCTAAATATATTGACTCCGACTCACTTTCAGGACTAATAAATGAAGAAGGACAAAAGGAAATGAACAGATACGTCAATGGAGGTATCGGGGTACTTAAAGAATACTTAGGTGATAAGCCTCATACAATCGAAACATTTTTAATAAGATTTTCACAGATGATTAATGAGCTAAATGCAAGAAATTAAGCTTGCTGACAGGGAAAATCGACGGTACACTCGACACGACTCAAAGTCATTAGTTTGAGAGGCGGGGTGTATCACAATGGAAGAGGGCAACTTTCAAGGGAATCAATTTAAACAAATTACTGTACTTAGTTTAGGGGCGGGAGTTCAAAGCTCCACAATGTTATTGATGGCTTTGCATGGAGAGTTTATTGAAAAGCCTCAATGTGCAATTTTTGCAGATACTGGATGTGAGCCGCGTGAAGTCTACCAGTATCTTAATTGGCTAGAGCTTGAGGCCAAGAAGTATGACTTTCCGATCTTAAGATGCAATAACGGTAATTTGCAAGATGACTTGTTGAATACTATCCAAGGAAAGACTACCAGATTTGCTAATCCACCGTTCTATGTCAAGACGGATCATGGAGCTCCTTCGATCTTAAGAAGGTACTGTACTCAAGATTACAAGATCGATGTGATTATCAAAGCAATCCGAGAAGAATTGATAGGACTTCGTTACAAGCAGCGAGTTCCTAAAAATGTGAGAGTAACTCAGTGGTTTGGAATATCAACTGATGAGATCACACGGGTTAAATCATCGCGGCATTCATGGATAACGAACCAGTACCCATTAATTGAAAAAGAAATGACCAGGGACGACTGTCTGGCATGGTTAAAGGATCGAGGATATCCTTTACCGCCGAAGTCGTCCTGTTTTTTTTGCCCATATCATAGTGATAAGACTTGGAGACGAATCAAAGAACAATTGCCAAGTGAATGGGATCAAATAGTAGAGTTAGATCGAAAAATTAGAAATGGATTTTCTAAAATAAGAGGAGAATTGTATTTACACCGAAGTTTACAGCCGATAGATACTATTGATTTTGGAGAATTTCTCAAAGATAATAGCAGTTTTGAAAATGAGTGTGATGGAGTTTGCGGCGTATAAGGCTATTTTTCGACAACGCTTTCCAAAATAGCCTCCAAGCGATATAATGTACGTAATATAAATTAATTACGTACGTAGTTGGAGGGACTATGTTAGATACTAGCCTAGACTTTACGTATTCTTTTCCAGCGGTTCGAGGTATCCAAGCTGGAAGAGAATACTACATAGCAATGTGCAGACTTAAATTGATTCCTAAAATTTTTATGTTTGACGAAGAAGAAGTACCGCCAGAGTATCGGTCTCAGCGGGTAATAAACAAGTCTCGTATTCCAAGCATAGCGCAGTATATGATTGAGAATCCCGATGAGTATGTCTTCTCTTCGTTGACGGCTTCTATTGATGGAGAAATTAAATTTGTTCCATTTGATGACCGACCCACTAGCCAAATTGGGCAGTTGATCGTATCTATGGATGCACGGTTTTTGATTAATGATGGACAGCACCGTAGAGCTGCTATTGAAGAAGCATTGAAGCAACGAGCTGAGTTCGGGGACGAAACGATTTCCGTTGTTTTCTTCAAGGATGCTAAACTCCAAAGAAGCCAGCAGATGTTTGCTGACTTGAATAAACATGCCGTCAATACTACGCGTTCGATTGGGATACTCTATGATTTTAGGGATCCGTTAGCTCTTGCAACCAAAGAGATCGTTCACAAGAATCATTTTTTGAGGCAGTTCGTTGACGCTGAATCACCTACATTAGCACAATTATCACCCAAATTATATACGTTAAGCAGTATCTATAGTACGATGAAAAACCTGTTACGGAAAACGAAGTCTCAGACAGTTAGTGTCGAGGAAGTAGAGGTGGCTCTAACTTTCTGGGATAAACTCTATCAGACCATTCCAGAATGGAGAATGATTGCTGCGAAAGAACTTGCCGCAGCAAAACTAAGAAGCACGTATATTACAGGATTTAGTGTTTTTTTAGAAGCTGTTGGCTTAATCGCCGCGTCACTATATTTTGATCATAAAGATACGTCGTTCTCTAAATTGGATGGACTTTCCGGCATAGACTGGACAAAGTCAAACCCTCAATGGGTAGGACGAGCTTTATCGAATGCAGGTAGGGTTTCTAACAGTCTGGAGTCTGTTCGATTGACCTCAAACAAAATCAAGATGCAGTTAAATATTCCTTTAAACGAAGATGATCAAAAGTATGAAAGTAAACTTAGCTAGTAGAGGTGTAGAGAATGGATCTATTTAGTTTGTCCAATTTGGATGAAGTAACCCGTGAAATACAAGAGTTATATCTTGAGGATGAACGGCCTTGGGTAATTGGTTACAGCGGTGGCAAAGATTCAACGGCCGTTGTCCAATTAGTATTTAATGCATTGCGTAGCCTTTCTAAAGACCAGCCGATCCAAAAGAAAGTATATATCATTTCATCGGATACGCTGGTTGAAACACCACTTATTATCGATTATATAAGTAAAACTTTGAAGCAAATCGAAGATGAGGCTAACAAACAAGGGCTACCAATAATAACGGATAAAGTTAAACCTTTACCAGAGAATACGTTCTGGGTAAACCTCATAGGAAAAGGGTATCCAAGTCCTCGTCAAAAATTTCGTTGGTGTACCGATAGGCTGAAAATAGAACCAGCAAATCGGTTTATTATGGAGAAAGTATCGGAACATGGTGAAGTAATTCTTCTGCTCGGGGTCCGATCGTCGGAAAGCGCCACAAGGGCTCAAGTTATGAATCGGCACACAATGAAAGGCAGACTCCTTAGTAGGCATTCCACAATGACGAATGCGTACGTCTATGCGCCTATACGTGATTTTACAACCGATGATGTTTGGACCTATTTACTACAAGTTCCTTCTCCTTGGGGGAGTGACAATCATGAATTAATGGCCCTGTACCAGAACTCTAATGCGGAGTGTCCGCTTGTAGTTGATAAAACAACAGCCTCATGTGGAAACAGCCGTTTTGGTTGCTGGGTTTGTACTGTAGTTACCGAGGACAAAGCGCTCAAGGGTTTTATTCAAAATGGTGAAGAATGGCTCCGGCCCTTACTCAACTTTAGGAACTGGCTAGTTGAAATTCGTGATGTGCCAGCTCATCGAGAAACAAAGAGAATAAACGGAACTGTGTATTCACCTGCTCCAGGTCGGGTTGGCTTAGGTCCTTTCACCTTAGCAATGAGAAAAGAGATTCTTTCTGAATTATTGAAGAGACAAAAAAACATCCGTACTCCAGAAGGGCAGCCGTATGAGCTTATTTCTCGGGACGAATTATATAAGATTCAGGAGATGTGGACGACCTCGGGCGATTGGGAAAATAGTGTTTTTAAAATTTACCGAGACATATTTAATCAAGAGTTGACCTGGTATGGATCTGAGAGGGAAATCATGACTCCAGAGCAAACTGATTTATTGCGGTCGTTATGTGAGCAATATGAAGTTCCCAGTGAGATTGTTCAACGCTTACTTTACTTAGAGTGGAAGAACCTTGGATACTCTTACCGTCACGGAATGACGAAAGAGTTAACATCCATGCTTCGGGAACAATGGTTACATGTGGATAACGCAGAGGAAGTGTTGGAATGATTATTAAAAAAATTGTACTAAATAATTTCGGTCCATATAAAGGAACACACGAGTTTGAATTGGATCCAGAAAAGGAACGGACAGTATCAATCATTATGGGGCATAATGGTGCTGGCAAAACGACTCTATTAGAAGCAATACAGCTAGGGTTATATGGTTCTTTTGTTTGGGGTCTTAAGAACATGAATGTAAAATACCAAGAAATGGTGAAGCAAAAATTTAATAGAATAGCCAGAAGTGAAGCGCCTGAAGGAGAATTCGGTATATCCGTTTATTTTCAGTGGAAAACAGGTAGAACGTTGGATCTTATTCAACTCGAGCGGCGTTGGTGGATTAGTATCAATGGAAAGCTTAACGAAGATCAATTAATTACCCGAAATAAAGTTTTATTAGATAAAGCCGAAGCGTTCGAAGTAGAAGAACGAATCCGGTCGATTATTCCACCTTCCTTAATGGAATTTTTCCTTTTTGATGGAGAACGTATCGATTCTATCTTGAGAAATAATGATTTTTCAACCGTTCTCCGAGAAGGTGCGATTAACATGTTCGGACTAGATATTGTGAGTCGGTTGCAAGTGGATCTACAGAATTCGTTTAACAAAGATGCGTACCAGAAGAATATATTCTCTGATGAGCATCTTCAGATTGAAACAAGACATGAGTTAGAGCAAGTAAAAATGAAGTATGATGATCTATTGGGTCAAGTTACTATACTAGAGCAAGAGACTGAAATCATCAAGCAATTAAAAGAAAATTTAATTGATGAGTTTAGAGTGCATGGCGGATTATCGGCAGAAGAACAGCGAAATCTTGAAGCAAAGATCAAAGAAAATGAAATGCGTAGATCAAAAATGAATGAGACTATCAAAGAAAAAATTGCTGAACATCTGCCATTCCAAATCGCGTCATCAGTACTAGGAAAAACAGTTGCGCGGCTTGAAAAAGAAAAATATGCCCGAACGATGAACGCGGCATATGACATTATCGCAACAAAAGGAAGAGATCTCCTCGAGGAATGGAGTAGGAAATATAACAATTTGAATGCGAAGGATTCAACAGAGAGTTTTCTTTCATATATGATCGATTCTTTAACAGAGAAAGATCAAGATGAATTTTGGCATGACGTTTCAGAGACAGAGTTGAGAAAGTTGTTGACAAAAAGAGACGAAATCTTGAACAGTGATCCTGATATCTATAGGAAATATTTTAAGACAATATCGCAGCACACCAGTCAAATTCAGTCTTATCGAAAAAAGCTAGAGAAAAGCATTGCAGAATCAGCTTTACGAGATAAGTGGAATGAAATTGAGAAAACAAATGAATTAATAGCAGAAAAAAGTTTTTTATGCAGAAAGCTACTAGAAGAAGCAAGTGTACATGCTGACAAAATTGCTGAATTGGAACTTCAACTTGAAAAGATATCTGCGAAATTAAATGAAAGTCAACGCGATGAAAGTGTAGTTAATTTAGCTGAAAAAATTAGAATCTTGATGAAGGACTTCGAATCCCAGTCACTTCGATTACAAGTGCAAAAATTGTCTGAAGAAATAACCAGGCGATTCACTAACCTTATCCAGAAGAAAGAATATGTTCATAAAGTCGATATTAATCCAACTAATTTCGAATTGAAGTTATTTGGCAGTCAGGGTATAGAAATTCCACCTCAGTACATGTCAGCAGGAGAGCGTCAATTACTTCTTCTTGCAATTATCCAGGCATTTATCACAACCTCAGGAAGACAAATGCCGCTAGTTCTGGATACATTAATGGGAAGGTTGGACTTGAATCATCGAAATGCTATTATATCCAGATTCTTGGCACAAACTCCTTTTCAGACCATTGTTCTTGCAACTGATTCGGAGTTCTCCAAGGAAGATATTCAGCAATTAAAGCCAGTTGTATCCAAAGTATATGACATTTATTTTCTCGATGAAACAGGAAAAACGGAAGTGAAGCAAAGAGGAGCATAGTAAATGAATTTTAGACTTAGGACATCGAGAAAGATTGAAAATGAAATCAAATCGTTACAGCAACTGTTAAATTTGCAGCCATATATTTTGGTTCGCTTAGCAGTGGCACTCTCTTTAAGGTCGGATGAACGAATCCTCGTTGAAAACTATAGAGACAATTCGGGACTGGAGTTTAACCGCTCAACAATTACAGGGGAGTTCGATGCTTTGTTTAAGGCAATGATTATTGAACATACAGGGCATCCTCTATCTGATGATGAGTACTTTCCTAGCTATTTTAAGGCTCATTTGGAGAGGGGAATACCTATGTTGTCTGAGCATTATCGGTATGCAGGTAATGTTGAAAAATTGATTACACAACTTGCACAGTTGGGGTGATAGGATGATTTATTTAGATTATGCTGCAACGACACCAATAGATCCGCAAGTATACGAAGATATGAAGTCTTATTTATTACAACAGTATGGGAACCCAAACGGTAAATACTACACACAGGCTATAGAAACAAAAAATGCTGTTGATAATGCAAGAGAACGGGTAGCTAAGTTCTTGAAATGTCAGATGGATGAGTTAATTATCACTTCGGGAGCGTCGGAGGCGAACAACTTTATTATTAAAGGTATCGTCGATGCTTCAGAACAAACGAATCCACATATCGTTACAACACAGATTGAACATAGTTCAATATTAGCAACTTGCAAATTTTTAGAGAAGCGAGGCTGCAAAGTAACGTATCTATCGGTAGACGATAATGGTCAGATCGAATTGGATGATCTTCGCAACGCACTTACTGAAGAGACTACGTTGGTATCAATCGGTTGGGGCAACAATGAAATTGGTACATTAGTGGATATTCAAGCAATTGGAAATTTAATCAAAAATGTTTCAAGTCAAATTTTTTTTCATACTGATGCCACACAAGCAGTAGGGAAAGTCCCGATCAACTTTTCCAAGGTCAATGTTGATGCGTTATCGTTCTCAGCCCACAAGTTTTATGGCCCTAAAGGAGTTGGGGGGGCAGTTATTAAGAGGGATAAAGATGGTATTTTACCTAAGATCACCCCGTTAATTCATGGAGGAGAGCAAGAGATGGGACTACGCGGTGGTACAAGCGCTGTCGCAAACATAGTAGGCATGGGTAAAGCAGCTGAAATAGCTGATAAAGACCTTTCTGTTACGATAAAACATATAGAGAAGCTTTATCGATTTCTGATAGAAGAGTTACAGAAATCGAGCATTAGTTTCAAAGTTAATAATTTTGGATCAGATCGTTTGTTTGGCATTGTAAGCCTGACTTTATACGGAGTAAGCAACGAGCTAATTATCAAAGCATTAGCCAGTGATGTAGCAGTATCTGCTGGCTCTGCTTGCTCGGCGACAAAGCCATCCCATGTACTTTCAGCTATAGGGCTGAATAAAGACGAAATTCGAAGCACTATTCGTGTGTCTTTCGGTAAATATACTGAAGTGAATGACATTAGAAATTCAGTAAAAGCGATTGAAAAAGTGTATGAGAAATTTCGAGTGATTAAGAGTTAGTAGTAGTAGGAGGCAGTTGAGTTTACAGGAGTTACAATTAAAAGAACAGTATGTTACTGGCGAAAATGATCTTTTAGAAGAGTTTTATATTCCTTGTCTCACTCGCTCCTTTACATACGATAGAGCAGCCGTCTTCTTTAACTCGATGATTTATCATTGAGTTAAAGAAGGGTTGAAACCGTTTATTCGACGTGAGGGAAAGATTCGTCTCATTACTAGTGCAAAATTAACTCCTCAAGATATTGAAAGAATTCGAGAAGGGTACGAAGAACATAAGTGGCTGCAAGAACACCTTATGTTGCTTTATGATGATTTTTATAAAAACCGCCTTGAGTATAACGTAGCTAACCTGTGCTGGTTGATACAAAGCGGACGTTTAGATATTCGTATTACCAGAAGTGGCCGCTTCTAAATAGATGTCTGTTGATTTTATCCCAAGAGAATGTCAAACAATTGCACTTGAGTTTTTCAATAATAGCGATGGTATTTGCCTCTATCAAACACTCATGGATCCACAAGTATTAGAGAATTAAATCTTGACGCTTTAGGTGACAGTTGCCACGCTTGGAAAGCCTTCTGATCAACACCTGAATTATTTCAGTCAGAACAAGAAACTTAAATTTTAAATTCATATAGTTCTTAAGAGGTATTTTGAAGTAACTGTCGAATATTCCTGCTAGGAAGGAATTTCCTGAAATAGATCCAAGTGAATTGTGAGATTAGATATGTTTTAATTATCAATAGATAAAGATCGTCTTCTTATGAAGGATAGTTTCAACAAAAAAAGAAGGTGAAGGCGTTGGGGGAAATCGGAAGTTGTCTAATTGATGAACTCAGAAAACTAAAAGAATCATCCAAAGAAGCCGTAGATAATTTGGATTCTTTTAGCGATTTTAAAGATTACATGCACATAAAAAGAAGTGTAGAATCAGAATTGCTAGATTTATTGTTGAGAGCAAAAGAATCGAACAAATCTCAATTAATTTTAGTTTGTGGTGGAGTCGGTGATGGGAAATCTCATTTAATTTCTTACTTAAAGAACAAACATCAAGACCTATTGACAAATTTTCAGTTGCACAACGATGCGACAGAAAGCTTCGAACCAAGAAAAACATCTATAGATACGTTGAATGATGTTTTGGATGATTTTTCAGATGGAAAATTAAATATAAATGGATCTAAAAAACTGATTCTTGCAATTAATTTAGGTGCTTTAAATAACTTTGTCGATTCAGAATATCAGGATCGTTATCAACATTTAAAAGAGTTTGTTATCACAAAGAAAATATTGGAGGCTAGAGTCTCTGATAGTTTTTTTGATTCAGAGAATTCTTTTCAATTTATCAATTTCAGTGATTATCATATGTTTACTTTAACGAGTAAAGGAGCAAGTTCTGAGTACATTAATGAGATTCTCTTCAAGATTTCAAGTGAGGATGAAAAAAATCCGTTTTATACCTCTTATCAGAAGAATTGCTTGGAGAACTGCATTTGTTCAAGTAAGTGTCCAGTAAAATTTAACTATGAATTTTTAATGAGTTCGAGGGTTCAAGAACAGCTAATTCAGATTCTTATTGAGGGAATTGTTAAGTACAAATTAATCATTTCAACACGTGCATTATTTAATTTTGTTTACGATATTTGCGTTTCGAATTTTATTGATCAGTTACCTAGAGATGAAATCAAGGAAACAATAATGAAGGCTTCCTTTTCTGAATACATAGAGTGGTTTCTACCCAATTTGCTGTTTGAACATAAGGATAGGTCTAATATTTTTGAAGTATTATCAAAAATGGATCCTGTTCATAGTAGGTCGGAAGAAATGGATAATCTGCTAATTTCACTAAATACTAAAGAAAATATTTCATCTATTTTTTATGAATACATTGATATGATTGATAACGAATGTATAACCAACATATTAAACAATGAGTTAATGTTGAAGACTCTTTTAACTGAAGAAAACATCAATCTAAGATATAAGTTGGTAAAGTTGTTTTTCAGATATTATAAATTTAGTCCCAAAAAAGAAGTGTTAAATATAAATGACTCTTTGTATCATGAATATATGCAAAATCTCTTTTATTGGAATATACAAAATAAAAAGCAACTAATTAAATTATATAAAGATGTTAGTGATGCCATTTATAAATGGAATGGAAAGAGTATTTCTGAATATATCAATTTATTCATTGGTAAAAATCAACTTGAATATAAAATAAGTCAGAAATTAGATTTGGCTCCACATGTAATTGACTTGAAAGAACAAAGCCTGATTAAGTTGGATAGATTTACTCCATACTTAATTATGGCGTATAAGACAAAAGGGGAAGAAGCAGTTGTTGAAATTTCAATTGATTTTTCTTTATATGAGCTTTTAATGCGAATTAAAAATGGGTATAGACCTAATAAGCAGGATAAAAATAACTTCATTAATTTTGTTGATTTTATCAATAAAATTTTGATTTTAGGAAACCAAGATAAAGAATTGATTTTTGAGGAAAAGAATGGCGGTAATATTCAAAGATATAAATTAGAATATGACAAAGAGTTCGAACAATATAGATTCGTGGTGATCAGAATATGACATATAGATTGAACTTCAATGACATTTTCAAAAGTTATCGTTTTGTAAGTGATCCTAGCAAGAAAGTAAGACTGAAACATAATACAGGAAATAAAATAAAGATTTTTCCCTACACTGCTAAATATAGTAGTAATATTTTGATCTTTAAAAATATTCTAGGAGAATATTCGCGTATTATTACGGACAGCATGTTAAAGGAAGAATTTGAGGTTGAGTCAATAATAGAGAATGTACTTGCAGATATCGAGATGAGCGGGACAGATGAGAAGGTTAAGCTTAAAAGCATCTTACAGAAACTTTTTATTGATGAGAATAAAGAAATTATAATATTTCATCCTGCTTTATTTAATTATATTCAAGTAGGGACTAGCGAACATAAAAGAATAGCAAGTTTTTTGCATAGTGTACTATGTAATAATGATATCAAAAATCAGCTATTAAAAATGTATAAAAGTGAGCCTAGGAATGTTTTATTAAAATTATTATTTGATTCTTTACCTAAGTTAGAAGAGACAAGTGAAATAAAAGAAGAATACATGAGATATATTCATTTTGTTTCTGAAGTGTTTATTGAAGATCTCAATTTTATATTGTCTAAAAGCGAGTTTTTCGTAGAAAACTTTGAAAAGTTAATAAAGTATTATTACTTCTTTTATGTGTCTCAAGTAGCAATGAAATTAGATGGGGTGTTTAATGCGGATTTAGAGTCTTCGGAGCCGCTCTATTTTAATCTTGATTGGGAAATTACCTCACGAAAAAGAATGAGTTATGATGAAGGGTGGTCCAAGCTATGTCGTAGTATTCCTAATTTATTTTCTCACGCAAATTGTTTGGAATTATTAAATCATTCAAATGATGAAAACCCAAGAGCGTTATCTTATGTAGACATTAAAAGTAGAATTGAAATGATGAACGAAAACGACAAGATGTCACTTTATTATGACATAGAAAGATTAATATCCGAGTATAAAGATCATATTGGTGATGTTGATTGGAGTGCTTTTTCTTATAAAAAAGTCGCCGAAAATCAAAGTTTATATGATGCTATTCATAAATTGTTAAAAGTGATAAATTATCAGTTTACAGAACAAAGTAGTGGAAGAAAATCAGCCAATGAGAATTATAGTAAACGGTTTACAGACTTTTGTAAATCTAATTTTTTAAAGCCGAGGGGGCCTTTAGGCCTTACCTTAAATTTATCACAAGAATATCTAATTTTTTTAACAAAGCTTTGTATAAATAATGAAAAAAAGATACGGTTGAAATCACTTTTTTACAAACTGGAACAAAGAGGAGTTTTCTTTGATAGAGATTCAAAGGAAAAGATAGTACAACTATTTCAAAAGTTAAATTTGTTAGAGAAAAAAAGTGATAGTGGTGATGCGCAGTATGTCAAATTTATTTTATAAGTACATATCCTCAAAAATCATTAATTTTTTCGAAGTGAAGCCACCGCAACCGGGTGATAAGTATCATATAATGTTTGAACAAGATGAACAGGTTCAAACATTATATGACGTATTGAAAAACCATATGAATGTTCAGCCGTTTCTTTATGTTTCTGAAAAAACATATTACGAAACATATTATTTCGTTTTTAATCATGTGCGGTTGATTGTATCTGCGACAATTGACCAAATAAAACCGGATTTTTTAACTTTTTTACGAAACAAAGTTGTTACTACTGACGATATTCAATTTAGTAATACAGCAATATTGTTTATTCATAATACGTCACTTGATAGCCTTGTTAAAGGCACTGAAAGTTTTCAAAAAGAAGGAATGCCTTTTCATATCAAAACGATAGTAAAGGATATTAAAAATATGTTGAAATCCTCGAACTTATCGAGGGTTGAAAGAATTATTGTTGAATATGCTTTAGAAAAGAAAAATAAAGACGTCTTTGTCGATAATTCCTCCTTATTTGAATATGAGGAGTTACTTGAGGTTATGAGCACTAGTGGATTGGCAAGAGAGCAGTACAGAAGCTTTGGTATGTTTTATGATTCAAATCTACATGAATTATCTACTAAAGATATCAAAGAAAGAATAAAAGAAAACGTTGAGTATTTTTCAAAAGTTGATTCAATACATAAGTTTGGCAATCCGGATCAAGAGCTGGAGAAGTACTTTGATGAAAAAGGTATTGAGTTACTCACTAATAAGGATTGGAATGAAGTTGAGTATAAAGATGTAAGGAACTCCGCATATAATAAAAACAGAAATAAAACTCTGGAATATATTGAAAGTAATAAAAAATATTCCGAAGAGAATGTTGTTTATTGGGAAAAATCAGAAGGCGATACCAAAATAAAGTCAAGGATTAGAAATATTATTGTTTTTAATATTGATAAGCTTGAGGAAATTAATCTTGAGTTAAGTTTTGATGATTTTATTAAAAAAGAGTTTTTAAAAGTTGATAAAAACTCAGAAATCGTCGCGGAACCAGGCGGCAAAAAAATTAAACTTAAAATTAGGAATATTGCCGGTAAAACGGGATTTAGTAAAATTATATATGCTGTTGAAAACACCAAGTTTGAATTTAGAATTGCAGTTGTAGAATGTGATGAGAACGTACTAGAAGCAATAAAAACGAATTACTCTATACTTATTAGCACTAAAGGGAAATATATTGTTGCAAACTGTGGCGAGCAAAATTTAATTATTAATCCAAATGGAACTGATGAAGTTAAAGAAACTTTGATTAAAGTTGAAAATACAGTAGAGATTTTCGATGTAGATCAAAGGCTAGAGATTATTAATAGTGTGGAAAATTTTGATGATGAATCAGAGCTAATAAAACTCGAGTTAAAATATATGGATACAATAATTCCAATTACTCTCAAAGAAGAGATCGATAAACCAAAAGTGATAACGGGAGTTTCGTTATGGAAACTTAAAAGAGAGAATAAAGAACACTTCATTTACAAGGGTAATAATAAATTAATTCATGGCACCAAGGAATTTTATGCGCGTGAAGAATTTAGAGAAAACATAGAAAGAGAAAAGGAAATTATTAAAGCGAGTGGTTTGTTTTTTACAGAAACCTCAGAGGGGTTACAAATTGAAGATCTTGATATAGATCCTGACTTAAAACAATGCTATAAAAATCTAATAGCATATTGTAAAGTAAATAATCTTCTGCCAAGCTTGTCTTATTTTAACGATGAGATAGCAGAGCTAGCTAATAAGTACATTCTTCAATTTATTAATTGTATTGAAGAAATAAATGATGGTGCGCTATTATCTACCAGACAAAGAAATCTAATGAAACTTGGAACTATAGAAAACCTGAATGGGGATCGTGAAATTATTTTCACACCACTACACCCATTAAACATTGCATATCAAATAATAATGAACAATGCAATTAAAGATGAGGTCATTCATGAAGAGATATTAAAGCGACTAAGTCCAATAAATTTACTACCTTACATTTATAATGATGAAAAAGAAATATACAAACCGATAGAACAAAATCATTCCCCAGAATGGACGTATTATCTAAATAGTAAAATTCAAAGATACAATGGCTCTCGTGATTTTGTTTCTAAGTTAGTTAGTGAGAAAATAGATGAATTTATTGAACACTTTTCTTATTTGTTTTCTTCTGCATCGAGCGCACCAATGAAAATTAATTTGATTAATTTGGGGGACTGCAGAGAAGTATTACAGGGGCTTTTTGAGTATTATGTTAAAGAACTTAGGAAAAATCCCAAAATAGAAGAATTACGTCCGATTGAGCTATGTATTTATGGAGAAGAAGATGCACCTAATGCATTTGAAGAAATATCTTTTTATGAAAATCCCCAAGTAATTAAAAACACTTTTGATGTCAGATTAGATTCTGAACATTATAGCGAAGAAGACATATTGAATGTTTTTAGAGAAAAAGTGCAGTTTTATATGAAAGATGCCAGTATAGATGGTTATCAGTATTGTCATGTAACTTTATGTCAAATGGATTCACTTTTCGAAATAACCTCTAGTGAAATGAGAAGTTTAAATACAGGAGTTTCTTTAGATGGGTTAATGTCAGGGGTCCCATCTGTTTACATTGGGGACTCTTACAGGACAGGGTTTGGTAGCAAGCATTTAAATGAAAATGGAAGTGTACTGTTAGATTTAGCTATAAAAATAAATGCGTTAGCAAAAGCCGCGAGAAGTTCAGATCATTTTAAGCCAGAAGAATGTATTATCACTGCTGTTTCTGAGAAATATAAGAAATCTTTTGATAAAATATATGATAGTTCTCATTGGATTACTTTTATTGAACCCAAAGTGAATTTAAATTTCTTTAAAAATGATATACACGCTAGAGACTTATTAATAATTCATTATAGTGATCAATATACATCATCCAGCGGCTATGATGCTATAACTGTCACAAGAAGGTCAAAACAATATCAAGTTATTATTGAAGAGTTTCTCCGAGAAAAAAATGTACACGGGGCAAAAGAATATTCACCAAGAATTATCAATTTTTTTAATGCAGTAAATGGAGATTGGTTATTAAGACTGATTGCACATAATGGACAATTTCCACGTGAGAAATTGAGCGTACTATCTGCTTTGAAAATTGCGCTATCGTATTTCCATCATAAGGATATTATTTGGATTCCTATATCCTTAGAAGAAGTTTTAAGGGTATCTGGTGGGGCGGGACTCAAAAAAAGCGAAGGCCTTTTTTCATCGAAAATTCTCGGGGAAAAGCAAGGTTCGTATAGTGATGATCTGTTATTGATCGGTATTGAAAAATGTAACCATGTAATTAAAGTACATTACTATCCAATTGAAGTGAAAATAGGGAATAACGATTCTGGAACAATTAATAAAGCTTTGGAGCAGGCTTACAAGACAAGAAAGTTAATCGAGGAGAACTTAAAAGAAGATAATAGCTCAGTAGAAAAAAATGCTAATGTGTTTACAAAAAAAGTGTATAGAAATTTCTTAATTCAATTAGCAATCGTTAGTGCAGAAAAAATGAAGCTTTATGATGTTTGGCCAAATCAAAATTGGGATCAGATTATAGACAGTGACTTGCGTACACAACTATTAAGTGATAACTATGAAATCAGTAACGATCTAGATGAATTTGTTGGAAAAGGTGCTGTCATTTCTTTTAAAAAAGATATTCACTTCAAGAATTCATACATTCAGAATGAGGTATTAGTTTTAGAATTTCCGGAACAAGATGGATATAATTATATAACCCAAGAAATAGAAATTATAAAAGATAAGTTTCTCACTGGTCAAAGTGATTTCCAAAAATCGGATTTATTGTTCTATAAGTATTCTGCATGTAATGAAAGTTTTCATGAGAATATTCAATCACACGTCATTGAGCAAGAAAATCAACCTCAAGTTCGTGTTCAAGAATTTGAGGAAAAAGAGTCATCAATGATTGGACATGAAGACATTATGCCGGATTCTGAGAACAACGTTATGAAGATAGTTTTTGGTAATAACGTAGAGACAGGGTTACCGATCCGTTGGTATCCAACTTCAACTGATAAGCTAATGCATACGAACACAGGTATTATAGGAACGATGGGAACTGGTAAAACACAATTTACTAAATCTCTTATTACCCAATTGTCTAAAAGTTCATTAGCTAATGTAAATGGAACAGAAATAGGTATCTTAGTTTTTGATTATAAAGGAGATTATATCAAAGAAGATTTTACTACGGCGACTAATGCCAAAGTGCTTGAGCTGTACCATCTTCCTTACAATCCATTGTCAATGTATATTACAAACTCGAATAAACCTTTATTACCGTTGCATACGGCAAATAACCTAAAAGAAACTATTTCAACTGCATTTAATCTTGGTTTTAAACAAGAAGCAATTTTGAAAGATATTATATTAGAAGCTTACGAAAATAAAGGAATTAGTAGGACTGACTCAAGTACTTGGAGTATTTTAGCACCAACTCTTAATGATGTTTATAACATTTATGTTAAAAAAGAATCAATTAAGGAAGATAGTTTATATGCAGCTTTAACCAACTTGGTAGATTTTGAAATTTTCGAACCAGATCCTAATAAAACAAAACCTCTTTTTGAGATGCTCACTGGCGTTACAGTTATTAATCTTTCAGGATATGATGAAGGAATTCAAAACCTCGTGGTAGCGATAACCCTAGATATTTTTTATAATCAAATGCAAATGGCAGGTCACAGTTCGATTCAAGGTAATCTTCGCGAAATTACTAAAATGATACTAGTTGATGAAGCAGACAATTTTCTGGGTAAAGATTTTAAATCAATCAAAAAAATTATGAAAGAAGGAAGAGAATACGGAGTCGGAACTATTTTATCCACACAGCTCCTTAGTCATTTCTCTACGGCCGACAACGAGTTTGCTAATTACATCTATACATGGATAGTTCATAATGTCTCAGATATTGGTAATAAAGATGTTAAGTTTATTTTTAATACAAAATCAAAAGCTGAAGAAGACAACATTATAAATAAAATTAAAAAATTAGAAAAGCATTATAGCATTGTTAACCTTGAAGGCAATCAACCTGTATTAATAAGGGACAAAGCCTTCTGGGAACTAATAAAGGAATTATAACATGACTCATTAACAGAGTGGCTCTCACTCATTAACTCAATGGCTCTATGGCATCGAAATATTCACAATCACCCAATTTTCTAAGTGATAGGCTGTAAAAAATGCCTTCTCGGCGATTATGGAAGTGTTCTGAAAAAGTCGAGAGGAAAATTTGTTCGCTCTCCCGTTTTGGGGGTGAAACAATAAAAGACCCTGGCCGAAAGGCCAGAGTCAATGCGGGATTCTTAATTCCAAGAGGCTAGCTTATTTATTTGAAGGGGGGAGGGGTTATATCGGCATCGAAAAAATGAATGTGAGCCAGTTCCATATTAAGCAAAGTCAACTATCTCAACAAGGACATTGGTGTTGATGCTGAATAAAAGTATTTTTACATTTATCCTGGATTCCCGAAAAACACATAACGAGGAGCCGTAAACCCGCATAAATAAAGGAAAGTCGGCTCGGTATGAGGTTTTACTCGTAACGATGAAATCTTGGAGTTCGAAAGACTGAAATCCCTTGATTCTATGGGGTTTTCGCCCAATCCTCGTTATGTAAGCTCGGGAATCCGGGATTTATAGCACATACTTCAATATGGAGAAGTTGTCGATCTCATTTTCATTGACAATTATTACTGTAACCTTACCTAATTTTTGAATGTTATATTTTCTTTCAACTTTTAGTGGGTTGGCAAAGACCATTATGACGCGGCTATATCCACTGCTCGCCTCAAGTTTAGCAGCACCTTCTTCGACAAAATCAAAGAATTGTGGGTGTTCTGCGAGAGTCCCAAATCGGATTTCACTCCACTCACCTTTACAATTTTTAACTGTCCACTCGTCCGTTGATGGTTTATCTGCGGAAAGAATATCATTAGATTCGTAGATTTCTCGTTCGATAGATCGTTTAATTCGGTATAATGGGTTTTGATCATACTTCCGTTTCAGTTCTAGTGTTTGTTTCACACCTCCCATCTTCTCAATCGCCTCCTCAATCATATTCTCAAGGGCATCGATCCAAATATCAGCATTATTGCTGGCATCCATTTGTAGTGGGGGAAGTACTTTATTAAACACTTCCATAATAATTTTTCTTCTTCGTAGGTCTGAGCCAAATCCATGCTCGTTATATGCGATTCTCCAAAATTCATGATAGCGACCGACGAATTCTTTGTTGGACATTTTTTTCACACTATCCCCAACGAGCTCCTTGAGCCAATCTTTCACCTTTTCCGATAGATTCTCAATACGGTCATTTTTGTGGACGAAGTTTTCCTCTGCAGGATTAGAAAGAAAATGGTGCAATTTGTGTAGTAACAAGTCACAGAAGTCGTCAACTGGTCTTAACGTTTTATAGCTGCCAATAAAGTAAGTTGAACCAGAGTACAAGCGCCAAGTTAGAGCTTCTGCTGTCTTCCAATGGAGATATTCCTGGAAATAAATCTGTCGTTGCTGTTCGAGAAACTCTTGTTGAGTTTGGGCAAATACTAACGCCAGTTTCTTATAGTTGTAGCCAAGGATAGGTTTGTTTTTGTTAAGCGGCTGAATTTGTTTGAAGTCATTCATTTCTGCCTTGTGTGCAACCATCTTCTGAAAGTATTTGATTATAGATTCAATTTGTCTAGTTCCGGGGACTAGGTCTTTTAGAAAGATGGTTCTTTCTTTTAAATCCTCAATCATCCAGTTCGTATTGTCATATGACAATTCATCTGCAATTTTCCGAAGAGCCGCATCCTGCAAGCCGAGTAACTCAAAGTCCTTATCTGCCTCATCCTCAAAGTCTTTTTTATCAAATTTATCGTAGAACGTATAAGTTAGAAAAATTTTCCCCTTTGCTGCGGAACCGAACAAACTACGCAGAATATTGGTCGTTGTCGAATCCATTGATTTCGAAGCATCGTCTACAACAGTAATACAGTTGTATTGTTCAAAGAAATACTTTGTACTTCCTTCAATGCTTCTTGTATCGGTCGTTTTTGCATGTTCAATGCCGACTGTATCGGTTATAATAATTTGCTGTTTGCGCAGCTCCTCTGGAAAACGCTCATTATAAGGAACCTCTATGCGGATGTGGTCGACAATGGGGGTTAACAACCGACTGAAATGTTTCGCCTGTGTCGAAGTAAATAAAGTAATGACACGTTCTACATTCGACTCATCGTATTCACGAGTGAAAAAGCCGGTGATTGAGCCGGTGGAATTTCTAAATGCTTTGCCTAAATCATCAGCTTCAAGTTCGGAACACAACAGTTCGGCTCTCTGTCGAATGGTGTTCATTAGATTATCAATAATGTTCTGGAGCTTCGACGCAGATTGGGTTTCCGAGCGCTTAGATAGCTCTAAGAGTTTTTCTTCTATCCCTTCAATCCTTGACCAATTTTCTTCGCTTTCCAAGGAAATGCCCTCTTCGATAAACATAAGCCTCATTAATTGATCGATTTGATTGTATAGATGCTCCCACCATACTATCTGCTCTTTTTTTGTGTCATCGTACCTTTTTGGATGATTCTTCCCGTAATATTTACCGAAAATATATTCATTCTTAAATAACCGCTCGGGATCGGTAACAAACGCCTTTAGTACTTCTTCTTCGATTGTTGAATCAATAACTTCATTTGGTTTCAGTGCTAACTGAACTGCTTTACGCAAGGCGCGGGTACTAGCTTCTTCCAATTTCAATTTCAATTCACTCTCGGGCTTGAATGCTACGGCAAATGCAAATTTTGAAACTGTGAAAGGATCTTTGAACACATACTCAGTTGTATAAGTCGTTGTTCTAGCTGTATCTGTTACGGGAAAGTCAATGTTTTCAGAGAAGTTAGTACAAGCTTTAATCAGTGTGGATTTACCAACACCAAATCTTCCGAGCAATACCGTGCGCAGCGCTTCGCTTGAAATGGGAATTAAACTGGCCACATCGGTCTGCTCTTCCATCTCTTCGTGTTCCTGAAGTCGGACAAGCACCTTTTCGGCGACCTGCAATACATCTTCAAGTAATGCACTATCGTTTGTTTTAAATTCTGTTTTAAGTGCATTAATGAGTTGATCACGAGAAAAATTGTCGCCCTCAACATAAAATTGCTGGTACTCAGGATTTGCACTAATGAACTCTAGACAGTAAACTATAAATTTTGCGCGATTGTAATCTCCACGTAGCTTTAGTCGAACTCGTCCACGCTCTTTTCCACGAACCTCAAGTAACAAGCCATCATCCGTCTTAAGGGAAATAATCACTTTGACACACGCTCCTCAGTTTTTGTCACGGACATTTTGATTTAAGATATTTTATTATTTTTTTGACTTTATTGATCTTGTATTTGTCATTATTGTATCAGAGTGAATGTCGTTTGTAAATTATGGAGTGACAAAAAAGTTTTCATTTATGTCAGAACTCATTTGTTTTGTGGTGATTATATGCTGTTTGTGTCCTGGTTTTGTAACAGCATGTCATGGTAGTCTCCTGAGGGGGCACTTGCATCCATACATAAACGTGCTGACTATTTTAACAGCATCATTTGATAATAGATAGTTTTGATTTTAAATACGAACGTATGTTTGATATAATAATCTTCCAGACCTAGAAATGTAGTATTTTGGAAGATTGGAGCGAAAAAACAGAGGACTTTTTAACTAAGGAGGGAGCAGTGATGACGGAAGCCGGAAATCAAGAAATGAATGAAGGAGCGAAAAAGATAAAAAAACAGCGAGGCCGAGAAAACATACAACCGAAGCAGAGGAGGCATGTAGTTAGAGAAGCAGCTCATGAATATGTGATCCAGAATGTAGTACCATTTAATGAGATAGAAAGATGGCTGGAGGAATATCCAAGATGGAAGCAGCGAATTGAAACGATCAAGTCGCAGCTTTCCCATATATACCGGGGCTTACAGCACGTCTAGAGGAGGTTGCCATTCACGGGCAAGGTCAAAAAAATGAAAGCGTGCTAAATGAGGTTATAAAACGACTGCAGCTCCGTGAAGAGGAATTGCCGTTTTGGATCATTCGTGTAGACGTCATTGAAAGTGCAATCAAGGTGCTTCTTCCTGAAGATCAGCATTTTGTCGAATTGAAGTACATACAGCGGCTAAGTAATGATGATCTGATGGATCGGTTTCATTTGTCACCCAGCATGCTTTATCGGAAAAGACAAGACATTCTGCAGCAGCTTTATGTAGAAGCGGGGGGTGAGAAATCGGTACTATGGCTCACATGGCAAAAGCAGGATGCATAGCAATGTAACAGGATGACCGGCAGCATATCGGGTCATCCTTTTTTTATGGGCATTTTTTCAAAAAAATAAAGCTGAGCATAAATTCAGGTATAAATTTAGACCTAAAGTTACAGGCGTTAACGGCTGCTTAAATTCCGAGAAAAGCCCGTAATTACGCCATTTTCCGCATGCGCGATGAAAGTTCAATGAAAGTTTGATGAGAGTTGCATCGAAGTTTGATGAAAGCTAGGGAACAGACAAATGTAAGAAAACCCAACTTGCTTGCAAGTTTCAAGGGAGAAACATGCGAGAAAGTTGGGAGTACAACCGTAGTTTTTCCTGCTAAGATGGTATTGTAGAAGAAAAAGGGAACAGCCCCCGAAGCATCGGGCAAGCTGTTCCTTTTTCATTTCACGAAAGGAAGTGATGAATACCTTTAAGACCAAGCAAGTGAAAAAGGAGGGAGCAGTATGCTACCGATTTTATTTCCTCCACGCTGGTGCAAGCCGGGTTATGGTCCGGTCGCGCAGATGAAGTGGTTCGAGGTCACTCCTTCCTTGGATGCCTCGCCTATTGGATTATCTGAAGCAGCGCGTTTAGCCAAGCATATCAGCCATTTGGGATTGCCGTTGAAAGAGCGGATACGTTACGGGCAGTTGTTTTTTCGATTCTTGATCCAGTGCAGTGGACCTTCTGGACAAGTTCGGCTTTTCTTTTCTGTCCCGGATATTCGTCTCATGGGCTTTAATACGGCGTTCCAAACACAGGTGTCCGGTGTTTATTTGATTTCCGTATCGGAGCCTGTTTTTGCTGTTGGTCAAAAAGCTAACGTTATCGCTGCTGAAGGATTTCCGCTCTATAAAGGTACGCTTTCCATTGCTCCGTTTCATCCGGAAGGAAAAGATCCGATTAGTGAAATGATTGTAGCGATGGGAGCGGGGGAGCTGGAGGCGGGCGAGGAAGTGTGGCTTGAGCTTTCCTTTGCGCCAGCATCCAAAAGGGAATTGCAGCGTCGCATCCGCAAAGCGGAAAAATGGCTGCGCTCTCCGGCCAATGAGCCGGTTTCGCTCAAAAGCATTTGTCGGGAAATGACGACGGATGCCAAAGCACGTCCGAAGCATCGGGAACTGACCGATCATCAGCAAAAAATGATGCGTTTGTTGCAAATGAAGCATGGGGATGAAGAAATCGGGTTGTGGACGAGCTTTCGAGTTTTCCTTCGTTCGTATTCTTCGAAAGCGCGGCTGCAAACGATGAACGACACGCTCTTAACGATGCGTAACGGTAATGGACTTATCTTAAAACCGATTCGAACCAAGAAAATCGGGAAGCTTTTGCTAGAGGGAACACCAATGAAAAAGCTACTGTTTACTTCAGGAGAGCTTGGTCACTGGCTGCGATTTCCTACATTCGGCCAGCAGGGTGCTGCTCACATGCAAACGATGCATGCGAAGATCATCGACGCGCCGGAAGGCTTGAAGGAAGGCATCTTTATCGGGAAGAGCAATGTCCCCGGTGTAGACAAAGAGATCCGTATGCCGGTCAATCAAATGCTGAAGCATACGTTTCTTGCGGGGACTACGGGATCGGGAAAAACGTCGACGCTGCTGTCTGTCATGACGCGAATGGTTGACGATCTGATCGTATCGCCTGACAAAGCGCCAGGCTTTACGTTTCTCGATCCGCACGGCGGAGCGATTGAAACGCTGCTCAGCTACATCCCGAAAAGCTTGTATCCGAAGCTGCACATCATTCCGCTAGGGTACACGGATCGGCCGCGAGGCTTTAATTTGTTTCAGACGGCGCATGCCGATGTGGCCGAAGCATTAACCGGCGAATTTGTCAACACACTGCAGCAGCTTTTTCCGGGTTCACGACCACGAGCAGAGCATTATTTGAGGAATGGAGTGCTTAGCCTTTTGTCCGTCCCACCGCAAACCGTGCTTGGCATCGTGGACATTTTTTTCAATGAATCGTACCGCAGAAAAATATTGCCGCATTTGGCTGTGCATTTACGTCATTTTTGGAGCGATGAGTTTTCGCAAATCAAAAATGTCGGGGAGCATTTGGGCCCGATACTGAACAAGCTCGGTGCGCTCACGACTTATCCGACCTCGCGGCGCATGCTCGGCCAGCTTCAGAGCAGTGTGAATACGCGCCAGATGATGGACGAAGGGCATATCGTTCTGATCGATGGCTCTGGCTGTGTGCCGGATTTGCTGAAAATATTGGCCAGCCTGTTTTTCATCGATTATCACTTTACGTGTCGGAAGCGTCCGCAGCATAAATCGCGGGCGCATTTCTTTTTTGCCGATGAAATTCATCTGTTTGCAACGGACATTTTAACGAAAATACTGGCCGAGGACCGTAAGTTTGGTTTGTCGCTGTTTTTGGCGACGCAGTATTTATCGCAGCTTTCGGACAAGGTGCTTGAGGCGATCCTCGGCAACGTTGGCACGCTCATGCTGCTCCAGCTCGGCGGACCCGATGCGGACAAGCTGTCACGCTGGCTAAAGCCGCAAGTGACGAACCTTGATTTAATGAATTTATCCGAGCTGCACGCCATCGTGCGGACGAAAGGTCACGAGGGGCGTTTGGAGCTGTTTACGGTCAAAAACGAGATCGTCCCCGTTCGCAACGAGGAGTGGATTCAAGCAGCATGGGCGCATTCGGATGAGCAGGATGGAAGGCCGATTGAAGTGATCGAAAAAGAGATGGATGCCGGCGAAAGTCCACGCTCCCCTTTGAATGGATTTTCGCGAGGCAAGCAATAACGTTCCGCATAAAGACTGACATAGAGACTCGCATAGAAACTGACACAAAGACTGACATAAGGATAGAAGTCGAAAAAAGCGAAGAAAACCGCGACACGGCGCGCAAAACGGGCGCTGCCCAAATCCAGACTAATACTCATATGCGCCCCGAAGGAACGAGAGGGAAGGAGAAGAAGCAACATGTACTACTCAGCAAAAAAAGAAATCCTGATTTTGCTTTACCGATACACGATGCTGACTGCACGTCAGTTAGCCATTGTGATGCATTATCAAGTACCAACGATCTATGGAATCATTTGTGAGTTAAAGGAACAAGGACTAGTTCGAAGCATTCCGCTCCCTTTTCTTCGGAAAAATCACGTCGGTTATATTTTGACCGGCTACGGTGCAAAAGCAGCCGCCAGCTTGTCTGGAGAGGAAGAAGTGTTTCGGGCAAAGGATTGGGAGAAGGAGCCGGTACAACTGGAGCATTATTACGGTACAAATGCCTTTTTCATTTCGCTCATTCGGCAAAGTCTCCCCCATTCTGGCGAAGGCTTGCTGGAGTGGCAATCCACTCGTGAAGCGGCAGAGCAGTATGCTCACTTTAAAGAATCCGGTCAAAAGTCGATGCTTCTCAGGCCAGACGGCATTGGTTCTTATTTATTGCCGGATCGCGGCAAGCTTGTGCTTCATGTCGAGTACGATACCGGCAGTGAAAATCAGTGGAAATTGCAGGACAAATTGTGGATGTACGGACGGGTGCTTCCTTCGGTTTGGAACGCCGTGGAGTCGGTTCATGTGTGCTTTGTAACTCAAATCGAAGCTCGCCCGAAGCGGCTGCTGGAGCTATGATCCAACCTGCGAGACGGTCCGCTTTCAGATAAGCCCGCTCCAAAGGTATGGGCCATATCGGAGAGAGAATGGAATCAGAACGGCATCGAGTCGCTTTGGTGGGGGGAAGACGGACAACGATTACGTTTAAAAGATATGTCGCTTTTACCGCTCCCCCTAGAACCTAATTTGCCGATTCTCGGCAAGCAGAAAAGGGAGCTATCCCCGAGGCAGAAGAGGTGAGCGAGTAGATGCAATGGATTCCAAAGCTGCTTTTATGGATGATGCTCATCCTTTCCTGTTTAGGAACAGCTTCATCCCTCATCAAACCTGCAACGGATCAATCGGCTATTATCCATCAAGCAACGGTTGAGCAACAAATGGCGGTAAGTACAGTGACGAGCTTTGTACGCGAATGGATGACATGGAGCGGGGAGGAGTTGCCGGGCGATCGGCTGAACAGGCTGAAGCCGTATGTGAATCCCACAGCGATGGGGCGTATCGGTCAATTGAAAGCTGAGCAAAAAACGAGTCGTCAAAACGTGTTCTCCGTAGAATTTGAATCTCTTTCAATCCGAAGGGTGCATGCCTATTCGGTTCGCGTTCGAGTCGTAGTGCTGAATCCGGCACGAACAATTTGGGAGGTAGAGGTTCCGGTAACGGTTCAGGGTGGAAAGCAAGCTGCCGTTACGGCTTCGCCGGTAATTCGCCCGTTGCAAGAACTGGCTGCGCTGGCAGAACCAAAGCTATCTGAGTCGGTTGTTTCGAGCGAAGTGAAGCAACGCATGCAGCCTGCCATTGAAAGTTTTCTGAAAGCGATGTGCGAAGGCAAAGACACCGAGAGCCTGCTGAATTACATTAGTACAGGCTCAAAGCTTGAGCCGTTAGCAGGACGTATTCGGTTTCTCTCGCTCGATCAATTGGAGGCAACTGGAATCGGGCCGTTTACGGCAAGGGCAACGTTTACCGTGCAAGACGCTGCAACGGGTATGAGCTTTTTGCAGAGCTGGGAGCTGAAGGTGACGGAAGAAAATCAGAAGTTTTTTGTCAGCGCGGTTGCTTCAATGCAGTAAATCAAGCATGCAGGAGGCCGTAAAGCGATGTCAAAGCAGCAAAGAGAAGAAGAAAGACAAGCCATTATTTCTCAGCTTCAAAAGCTGGACCGACATGGGGTATGGACAGATGAACAAAGCAAAAACGAAGGGTATCCACGGATGACATTACGTGAGGCAAGGAAAAAATTAGAGGAAATGCTAGACCCAAAAAATCATTAAACTCACTATACGAGGAGGTGGGAGCGTGAACGGCGATTTTGTCGACACGGGGCTGCTTGTCATTAAACGGTTGCTTCAAGCGATCTTTTTGACGATTGCCATTTATCGAGGAGTTAAGATGTACGCAAACGGAGAAAACAACCGGCTTTGGTCGCATGTGGTGTTATCGATTATTCTCGGTATATTTGTTTTTTTCCCAGGGATCGCAAAATATTTAGCGCTGTACGTGCTGAAAAAGCTCGGCATTTCCGTCGATGGACTAAGCGATACGACGGGAGGCTGAGCCGATGGAGCAAGACAAAACGGAGTCGTACCGAGCGCTATATCGGGTGCGGCCGCTTATTTATCATGTTGGAGATATACGCCTATGGGTGCCGATTCGTCAGGATGGGATCGTACTCTGGTTCGTATATCTTTTTTTGTTCTTCATTCTCTGTTATGTGTTTCCGGTGCTTTCTTGGATCGTTCCACTCGACCGTACAGTGACAATGATCGTGGGTCCGATTGCCGCTGCCTATTATACGGTGAAGCTCGATCCGGCTGGAAAAACGGTGCCGCGTTATTTGCGGGACATCATTCATTTTCTCGTGCGGCCGAAGTGGTTTGTTCGCTGGCAGGCGATTCGCGGGCCTGAAGGAAGAAGAAAGCTCCATTTTGCGGGAACTGTCAGACCTTACGATATCATGACGCTACCCAGTGGCGAGGAAGAGTGGCACGGAAGCGTAGGAATGCTGCGAGGGAAAGTAGTCGGTTTACAATCGCTCTTCATCCCCGCATCGGTACGTGTGCGCTGGCATCGTTGTTCGGAGCGGTTGAGTATCGAAAGGACGAAGCGGAGCCACAAGAAGGCTATCGTCCCTCCAGCTTCTGTGGAGGGTAAGCGGACAATCCATTGGATTTCCTCACAGCCTGTCCAAGCAAACATTTATAGAGACAAAGAAACGAAAACGGAGATATGGAAGGTGCAAGGGCGGCATCATCGTCAATTCGAGAAAAGGAGTGAGTCCTATTGAGGCCATTACATGAGTCGATCAACCCTACAGAGCTAAAGGATATTCGCGCCTGCGACACGGTTGTTTTCAGGCTAGTCAACGATCATCATTTCAGCGGCACCAGCGAAACGGTATCTGCCGAACATGACGAATTTACATTCGTCGGTCGTGGCGCACATCTCCATGCGACCGAGATTTACCGTATCGAAAAGCACGTTCCGGCTGTTCCATCATGAAGTTTCCTGTGTTGTATTGGGAAGGAAATGTATTGTTTGACGTGCTTCTGCGTCCGTGGGCGGTATACCGAATTCCGCTAAAGCCATATGCGTATCAATCCATCGAGAAAAAGCGCGGTACCGTTACCACGATGCAGCAGTTTTTGCACGGGTATCAAGGGAATGGTCAGTTGCTCTCCGTAACACGAATGATGGATGCCGAGCAATGGCGCAAAAAACGAATGGGACAAGGTGCGGAATACGAACGGTACGTCAAAGCCGTCATGCAGCACTTTACCGACCGCAGACCGTGGCAGCGATCCTTGTATGTGGTGCTTCAGCTATCTGCAGTGCAAAGGCAATTTCCCGAAGTGGATTTATCCGGTTGGCGCAAAACGGGCGAAACGCTCAAGGAGTGGGCTAACGTTGTAGGACGCAGTGTACAAGAGCAGTTTTGGTATCGTCAGCGCGGGGAACTGGAGATGACGCGAGTTCAAATTGCCAAGTCCGCTGAGAGCTTGCAGTTTAGTCAAGTCAACCATCATCTGCATGGGGAGCGGTGCTTCTCGTGGGAAATCGAGTGGTTGATGAAGCGTGGCTTTTTCCGAGGATTGGAGCTAGAGCCGGAGCTTATGCTCCAGCCGGAGAAGATGCGGGAAGTACGGGTGAAAGGCGAGAAAGTATTCCTTCGTCCGAAAAAGTCGCTTCAAGTGCTGCTCGCCTCTGATCTGGCCTCGGAAGAAAAAATGAAAACGTGGATCGTCCATCATGATGATTTGGAGGAAGATGGCCGGAAAAGCTATCAGGCTTTTTTCTCCGTTGTCGATGTGCCCGAGGAAATCGATACGGTTGGGGACGAATGGCTGTATGCACTGGAGGACTTGCCGTTTCCTGCTGAAGTCAGCATTCACTTTCAAGTGCAGACGCCGCATGAAGCGGCGGGCGGCTTGCAGCGAAACCGCAAGGTGCTGAAGGATCAGAAGCGGGAGTACAAGGACGCATCGGAGGAAGCGCCCATTACCCTTGAATGGGCGGGCAAACGAGGACGAGTGCTTGAGAACAAGCTGCAAAAAGGGATGCCGCTCGTATGGTCTACGACTTGGCTGAACGTATCGGCTTCCTCACGGAAGGAGTTGGAGGAGCGATCCGCACAGCTTCATCAGCTCTATGCGACCAAGCAAATCCGTATTGTCCGCTCACCAGCCGATCAAGCCAAGGCATTTCAGCTATTTTTACCCGGCTCGTCGATGGACAAGGAAAATCGGATTCCGATGGACCCGAAGTTTCTCGCCGCCAGCGTCCTGCATGGATCGCGGGAAATTGGCGACCCCGATGGCGACTATATCGGCAGGACGCTTCACCGCATTCCGGTGCTGCTCGACTTGAAACGTCCGATGTCCAAGGAACTGAACCGCTCTGGGGCAATGGTGCTGGTTGGCACACTCGGTTCGGGGAAATATGTAAGAGGTTTATGTTTTTTATTCCAGATTATATCAATCGTATGGTGATGTAGGATTCTATGGTAGAGTAACTACAAGGAGTGGTATTAATGAGAAGCGCTAAAGAGGCTGATAACTTTCCATATTGCTCAAGTATAGTTTGTTATTTTGAAGTGGATAAAAATGGTGACGTATCACAAGTTTATCATAAGAATAAGTCGGATAGACCAAATGTTCTGGAAGCCTATAAAAGGGTTATGAATAAAACCACAACGTTGTATGCTGTTTGGCCAGGTAATTATAGAAGTGATTTGTTTATCATTGATGACCTTAATGCTTTTGCAAAGGCATTTAACTTTATTTGACCAATTATTTATTACAAGCTATAAGTGGTTAGTAGTTCAACCCCGTGGAGGTACAACAAACAAAACCATCGACACTCCACCAGAACATTGTAAAACTTAACATTTTTAGTAAGTAAAGTGGTAACGAAAAAATGAGGAACGATCCGGATATTCGGACAGAGCCGTATTATTATGGGTGCTTCCGATGGTTTTATGACCGATTGGGATTCAAAAATACATTTTCTAGGCTCCCGCTAAAATTTGTCGATGGTAGTGGAGCAGGGCTGAGTTGAGTGTCGTTCTCTCCGAGTTCTCTCAAACGTGCATTTTCGGACACTTTTTGATGAATTCCCGTGATGCCTTGCGGCACTAGGGAAAGGCGGCATGAAACGCCGAAATCCCTTGATTTCATAGGCTTTTTTCGGTTTTTTGGTTCCGCTAAAGGGACATGATTTCCGCTTGGTTCCCTTTTCCGAGCAAGATTCAGGTCCGTGTGGGCTAACCCCCCCGTGGAGGTTCGAGATTTCCTAAGTCGAAGCAAGTGTTTTTTTATGAATATTTATACACGGGATTAGGTGATTGTTTTCACATAAGTAGCCATGCCTTCAAATGTGGCAATGGAGATTTAAAAAATCAAGGTTGCATGCTAAAATAGGAAAGAATCCCGATCAGGATGAGGAGCTGTTGCTGCCTCTTGCGAACCGATCAGGATTCTATTTTTTTCGCCGCAGGCGCTTTCTTACGTCATCGGTGACACGCCACTTTTCCAAAATGATTTCTCTGGCTTTTTGCTTGGAGACTACAGTGCCGTCTGTGTCGCGGATTTCGTAAGGACGATCTTCTTTGAGAACTTGAAGAATGCGGGAAGCCATTTTAGTGGCTACGGCGCAAGTCGCTTTGATGTGTTGATTGCCTTTGTGAACCATGTGATCATAGTAGAACTTTGCCATCTGCGGATCCCACTGCCGCGAAACATCGGCGGCAATATACAAAGCGCGCCTAAGACTGGTTGGCCCCGCTTTCGTCATCTTGCCGCCCTTGCCCTCTGTTAAGCCAGACTCACTCTTGCCTGGAATCATACCGGTAAATCCGCGAAACGCCTCCAGGGTGGCAAAACGCTCGGGATTCAGGATGCTGGCAACAAAGACCGGAGCTAATGTCTTGCCGATGCCTGGAATGGTTTCTAAATTGCGGGAGGGTGGATATCCACATAAAGTGCATCAATTTTGTCGCTCAGTTTTCGCATGACGGTTTCTTCATGTTCGAGCAATTCCATCTCAAGGGAAACTTCTTCGCAGAGGGCATCGAAATCGAGAAATTTCTGATCGCCATACAGGTTATTCGCATCTATCATGGCATCGTAGATTTGTTGAGCCAGAAAAGGCGCCATCGGCTTGTCGCTGCTTTTGAGCAGCATCTTATCTAATCGTTTGATGCCGAGGCGTTTGATCTTGAGCGGGTGGAAATAGCGACCCAGGATCACTCTGGCCCGCAATGTAAAAGGATCGTCGAAACAATCCAGCAGCAGCGGAACGGCAAAACTGCAAAGGTCCTGAATACGGCGCTTGCGAATCGCGATGCCGATTGTCAGTTTCTCGTGCTGGCGTACCATACGATTAAGTGCCTGCAGGTTGGCTTGCGGCAATTCCACTTCGTATAGTGAATCCTCATCCACAAGTGGGATCTTGGCTAGCGTATCCGCATCAATCCGATCCGTCTTTGTATGCTTTTTGTAGTATTTCCGCAAATCGCTGACCTTTTCGCTCTTTACCCGGTAGACCAATGTCCCCGTTTTTTCGCCGCTACGGATAAGGGGAACCACATCATCGAAGTCGGTTCGCAAATAATCCGAATCGTATGAGGACCGTCTTGCTCAATCGCATGAAAGAACGATTCCAAGCCAAAATGATCGCCAATTTCCTTAATCGAGGCAGTTCCCGTACAGCCGATCGAACTCTCCAACAAGAGGCAGCTATGCTCCTCAGTCCCGTTACGTACCGACCCTTCTGTCCGGGATTAATTATACAGGATCACTGCATAAAGATAAGTTCTGCTTCGACTTCTTCAGTATACGAGTCCTCTCGACCGCACCACTTCATCAATGATAGGTTTCTGATCTGCTTTCCGGCAGAACAGGAACCTTTTTATTGTTCAATTTCTTTGAGCTGATGCTCATTACCTGAGCGGAAGAAATCATAGAGCTGTAGTCCAAATGAGCATTTATATTAGCTGTAGTGGAAAAATAGCTGGTGCAACTGTGCCGAAGATCGTGAAAAGAGATCGGAATAACGCTGTGCTGGATGGTCAACGTTTGGTATCAATATAACGGGGGATCCAGGCAACTGCCGGGACCCCCGCTAATAAAACACTATATTTCGAGTTAGCTCTTCATCATCAATCGAATTGAAACGAGCATGAGAAATACGGCCAGTAATCTTAGGAGCAGCTTTGCAGGAAGGCGTTTGGCTAGTCTTGCACCGATTTGACCCCCGATTACAGCGCCAGGCGCTAAGGCTAATACTATAAACCAATCAATATTCAATAAAATGGCATGAGTCGATGTACTTACGATAGCGGATAGAAAAATTTGAAGAATGGAAGTTGCAACAGCAATATGGGGAGAAAAGTTAAGCAACAAAGTCATTGTCGGAACCATAAGACTTCCGCCCCCCACCCCAAACAGGCTTGCCACGAAGCCAACCAAAAAACTGATAACAATACCGGTAGGCAAGTGATAGGCATACTCGAAACGCTCGCCGCTGTTATCGATAAAATCCTGCTTCACCGTTGGTTTGAAAGGCCAAGCAACGGGTTTATTCGGCTTAAAGAGGAGCAACAGCGCAATCAAAATTAAGAAGATGCCAAAGCTTACAAAAAACAAATGACCTTCTATGTGCACTGCAAATAACGCTCCTATAACCGAACCAGGAATCGAGGCAACAGCGAAGCGAATCGCCGCGTGATAATCGATTCTTTTTTGTTTTATATACACATATGTGCTCGAAATGGAATTGCATAGAAGCATTGCCATCGAAGTGCCGGCCAAATGAGAGGGTTGCATATTCGGAAACAGGAAGGCAAGAGCAGGCACTACGATGAATCCCCCGCCAAGCCCTACCAAGGAACCGGAAATGCCTGCTACTAGTCCTATGCCGATGAGAAGCATGTAAGTTAGCATACGGCAAGTTCCTTCCACGTTGGGATTAACAATTACAAAAAAATCTTCCTGCGAATAACTGGGTTTTAAGCCAACTACGCTGTTCTGCGGATAAACGAGCATCATGGTCCATTCGAGACAGGATTTCATTCATGGACAGCTTTGGATGCGACTGAACAATTGCTTCTTCCTTGCTAGCACCAAGTGAGAGGATTTCATTCGACTGGGGGCTGATTGTCCATCGTTTCCAAGTGGGCAGCCCCTCGCCGTTAGGATCACCTGAGTACAAGAAACGCCCTAAATAACCGCGCATTATGGTGGTTAGTGCCCTTCGTCCAGGTTCGTTATTTTCAGTAATCGTGCCCTTGGGGAAATTTTGCTCGACGAATGAAAAGTCCCCCGTATAGAAAGGGAGGTCCGCGCCATGAGAAGCACCAATAAGAAAACGGAGGGAGGGATCGATAACGCCGTCATGCAGCCCCCATCCAAAACGATAAGCGAAAATCGGTATCTTCGGGATCGCGTCCATAAATTCTTCCGCCACTTGCTCTACATTAAACGCCGCATATAGTTCGCTTCCGTATTGAACGGCTGCTTCATACAGCACGTTTTTCTCCATGTTTTCAGCTAATTGTCCCGCCTGTATCTGAGGCAGGAAATAGGGATCCATTAATGCAAATACGGAAAATTCGCTAGCGGTGCTCCCCAAAACGACCGGCAGGCAGGTTTGCTCACTGTTTTTAAAATGGTCAAAGCCCCCCCTCGGAATAACTGTGCCATCTTCGAACAGATGGGGGAATGCAGTCATCCGAAGACCAGTCTCACCGATTGCATCAGCAAATTTAGAGGCATCCTGATGATATAGGAAGTCAGCAATCGAGTCGGCAGATTGCTTTGAGATCCAATCTAATGCGTCATCCTTTGACTTCACTACCCCGGTTCTCCATAATAATTCGCAAAGAATATCAAATGCCTTGGCTTCGCCTTGTTCTGAAGTAACCGTTGTCAAGCCTCCGCTCAAGACAAAGAGTTTGTGAAAGAGTCCTTTGCCGAGCGGAGAGAGGTAAGCGGCTAAGGCGTTCCTTGCACCCGCAGACTGGCCTGCCAACGTTACATTCCCCGGATCTCCGCCAAACGAGACGATGTTCTTCTGTACCCACTTCAAAGCATGAAGAATATCGAGGAGGCCGTAATTCCCAGAATCGTCGAATGGATCCCCGTTTCGAAGTGCCGGATGTCGAAAGAATCCCATCGCCCCTAAACGGTAATTCAATGTGATGACGATACAATTGGTCTCACGCGCCAACATTCCGCCTTGGAAATCCCGTCCCGAACCAGATGTGTTGCCTCCTCCGTGCAGGAAGACGAACACAGGTAAGTTGATTCCGGTATGATCCGGCCGCCAAACGTTCAAGTATAAACAATCTTCACTTCCGTTCGGAACCCCCTGAAAGACCTGAACGCTGTTATGATTAAAATCAAGTACGGGCAATATTCCTTCCCAAGGTTCGACCTCTCGCGGCGCCTTCCATCGTAGCTTATCCACCGGCGGCTTAGCATAAGGGATGCCTAACCATGAGATCGTTTCGGACTCTGCTTGTCGAATGCCCCTTAGTCGACCGCTTGAGAGAGTAATTACTTCATCCATTGACTCCTTAATGTTCATGAGGAACCTCCTTTTCTTCTTCATTATAGAATCAAGATAAGGATGGCGAAAAATATATTGTTTTGTATAATATATATAACCAATAGGTTATAGAAAAAGGAGCCTCAATTCGATGGATTTACGTTCTCTTCGGTATTTTCAAACAGTCGCACGGCTTGAGAATATGACCAAAGCCGCCGACGTGTTGCAGATTTCGCAGCCTGCTTTAAGTAAGCTAATCGGAAATCTAGAAAAAGAATTAAAAGTTAAAATATTTGATCGTACCGGAAAGTACATTCGTCTTAACGAATACGGGAAGCGGTTTCTTACGAAAGTTGATTTGGCGCTTCAAACATTGGAGGATGCTAGGGCGGAACTTCTCGATTTGACCGAAGAGCCGGCAGGAACCATTACGATCTATATCCAAGTTGGCTCTTATTTGCTGCCGGATATGATTGGTTTATTTCGGCGGCATTATCCGGAAGCTCAATTTAAACTACTGCAGCATGATCAAGATATCTCATCATACCCGGCGTTTGATCTGTGTATTTCTTCTTTGCCGTTTAAAATACCCGGAACCGATTCCATTCCGTTACTAACGGAAGAGATTCTACTCGCGGTTCCATGTGAACACAGACTCGCTGACCGTAAAAGCATTCGACTTGCCGAACTCTCGGAAGACGGTTTTATTAGCTTGAAGCCGGGCAAACAATTGCGCGCAACGACGGATTCCCTGTGTCATATGGCTGGATTTACGCCTCGAATTATTTATGAATGCGATGAGCCTTCGATGGTTCGAAGCTTAGTCCGTTCCGGTCTTGGGGTTTCTTTCATTCCGTCCGTCACGTGGGGCGGTTCTCAAGGATCTTCCGTTGTACTCATTCCTATCGAGGAACCGACCAGTAACCGGACCATTGAAATCTCATGGTATACCAACCGTTACATGACGAATGTTGCAAATAAATTCAAGGGATTTGTCCAAGATTATTACAAAGAGCTAGGCATGAAAGCCGAATAATCGCCATTGACTCGGTCAGGTACCTGTCGATGTTAGAAATGTCCTCTGTCTATGTTCCGGGAAAAACGGATACCCAGCCAACTTCAAAAATTCCTCCAAGAATAAGAGACAACCATGCCATAGTAAAACACACCCTCCTACAAGACAAAATAATGATAAATCATGATATGGAGGGAGAACTAATCAATAAAGCTATGACGGGTTCTTCCAGACTGTTTTGCTAAAGAACATATATAGATATGTTCTGGCGCGTTTGCATATAGTTCTCCATAAAATCTGCTGTTATTTTATTAATAATGAGGTTCAATAACGCGCTTCGTTCGTCTGATCTAAAGATAATCGTCATTAAGATGAAACTTATGGACGTTTGCTTTATAAGTGAAATCATTAATAGGAGGAGGAATGATATGCTTCAAATTGTGCATGCTCAATGTGATTATTTAACTAATCCGATCGGCATCGATAAAGAGACCCCTGTTTTTGGCTGGAAGTTATTATCCGACCGGAACAATACTGTTCAACAAGCTTATCAAATTATCGTCCATCAAGGAAACAGCGAGGTCTGGGACAGCGGACGGATCGAAAGCGGTCGATCGTTTGCAATTCCCTATGAGGGGGATTCTCTGCGCTCCAGGATGGAATACCGCTATCACATTCGGATTTGGGACGATGCTGACCAGGAAATCGTGTCGGGAGAACAGACCTTTGAAACTGCTTTTCTGCACCACGGAGACTGGAAAGCCTCGTTTGTGGAACCCGCTCCATTAGGAGCATTAGAGCAAAACCCGTATACCGCAGCTGAAGAAATCTGGTATGACTTCGTTGGCAAGATGATGAGGGGGGAAAAAACGGAATATGTGGATATGGATGCGTTAATAGCCAGCCTCCCGCTGCAGCCGTATCATCCGGCCGTCATGATCCGTAAAGAATTTGGTATCTCCAAAAAGCTTGAAAAAGCCAGAATTTATATGACTGCACATGGAGTATACGATATTCAAGTCAACGGAGAAGCGATCACAGACGCTCTTCTGGCACCTGAGTATACCTCATACGATAAGCTGCTTAAATACCAGACCTAAGATGTCACCGCCAATCTCCTTCAGGGGACAAATGCATTGGGTGTAACGATCGCGGACGGCTGGTACAAAAGCAAGCTGGCGACAGGCAGAGGCAATGATTACGGCGATACGCTTGGCTTGCTGCTGCAATTGGAAATTACTTACGAGGATGGATCGTCCGAAACGATTACTTCAGATGAAACTTTCAAATTTTCCTACGATGGGCCTTATCGATACGCGGATTTATTTACAGGTGTCAAATATGATGCAAGAATGGAGCTTAGCAACTATTCGAAAATGGAACTGGAGCAGTACCGGCTCTATCGGATATCCAGCCGAGAGACGAGGGCGTCAGCGAACTGAGTGCATTCGATGCATTAGGCTACAACATTTATTCCGTACTGACGGATATTTCTACGGAAGAAGTAAAGCTTACTGATATTTTTATGCAACAGGTTATGCCAAAGCTGTTGACTTCCAATATCGACGGTCAACAAGCTGCGGACTTACTGGAAGAGGCGCTTCTTCGGACCAAATAACAACGATTTTTCGGGCGGGTTAGGCGAAAGCCTAACCTCCCTTTTATTAAGGAGGAATAAAATTGGCTGCATGGGCGAAGCAAAGACCGTATTTATGGTTTATTCTTCCGGGCTTTGTGCTGTATACGATCTTTGTGATCTACCCGATTTTTTCTGCTGCCGGCCTCAGTCTGTTTCATTCAAACGGATTCGGAGACCGGGACTTCGTCGGATTCGGAAATTATGTCGAGCTATTTACGAACCCCGAACTGAAACGGCAGTTTCTGAATGCGTTGAAAAACAACGCACTGCTCGTCGTCCTCAATGTCGGCATTCTGATGCCGATACAGCTTTATTTCGCTTATGTCATTTACACCAAGGTGAGAGGGTATCGTTTTTTTCAGACGATGATATTCGCACCACAGTTTATTACGACCAGCGTTATTGTTTTTCTGGCGACCCTTGTCTTTGATCAGAACATCGGCATTTTTAATCATCTTCTGAAAAACATCGGGCTGGGCGAATACGTCCGCAATTGGCTGGGAATTCCCGGGTACGAAGTTATTACACTGTTCTTTATTAATGCTTGGGCGGGCATAGGGTTCAGCATGATCTATTTTGTGGCGGCGATGAAGATGCTTTCCGACGAAGTGATGGAGGCGGCGTATTTAGACGGAGCCGGCTACTGGAGACGGTTCTTCTCGGTGATCATCCCGCAAATCAGGGCCAGCATTATCAACATTGCAATCATTAGCTATATTGCTTCGATGACGCTGTTCGATTTCAGTTATTTGCTCGGCGGAGTTAGCGGGGGAATCGACAACTCGATGGACGTGATGACGCTGTTTTTCTATCGTATTACGTTCGGAACGAATGGCGCCATGGGCGGAACGGTCGGGACGAATTCCGTCGGTATGGGGACCACGATCGCTTGCGTCATGTTTGTGATCATCTTCGTCGTCGCCCTTTTGCAAATTAGGTTGTCCTACCGCAAGGAGGATCATTGAGATGGCGGATATGAAAAGACTGTACCTTTCGAAATGCATTCTTTTGGTTTACTCCTGCTTTACCCTGTTTATTCTAGGGTACTTGCTATGGAATTCTTTTCGCACCAAGCAGGACATGTTAGTGAACACGCTGGGATGGCCGCGGAAATTCACACTCGAATCTTATGTCAGCGTCTTTCGTGACCAGCATTTTGGCACGTACATTGTAAACAGCGTCTTCATTCTAGTAGCGACGATTTTCCTCATTATCGTTGTGGCATCCATGGTCGCTTACGGATTGGGACGCTATCGTTTCCAGTATAAACAGGGAGTGCTTCTTTACTTTCTGCTTGGCTTGATGTTCCCGGTCCAGCTCGGGATTGTTCCGGTATTCCAAATGATCAAAAATATCGGACTTATCAATTCCCATTGGAGCGTTATTCTGGTACTCGCAGCCGGAATTTCGATGCCTGTGTTGCTTCTGACCAACTTTTTCAGGGGACTGCCGGACGCGCTTGTCGAATCGGCCAGACTGGACGGCGCCGGGGAATGGAAGATCTTTTACAAAATCATGTTTCCACTGGCGTCTCCCGTTATTGTCAGCTTGTGCATTATCCTCTCGGTTAATGTCTGGAATCAGTTTTTCCTGCCCTTGGTCATGCTGCAGAACGATGCCGTAAAAACCATCCCGCTGGCGGTAATGAAGTATACAGGCAACATCTTATTGAGCATGGATTATGCATTGGTAACCTCCGTATTGGCTACCATTCCCATTCTGATCCTGTTCTTTATTTTCTCCGACAGAATTATATCCGGCGTTGCCTCGGGCAGCGTAAAAGAATGAAGAATACGGGGGCGAGCTTCGGATGAAACCATCTTGGGAAGAGGAAGCGAAATGGATTTGGGCTCCGGACTGGAAGCCGGAAGATGAGGCGGGTGTCGGGAGGTTCGTTTATTTCCGTAAGACCGTTAATCTGGGGGAAGGCGATCATAGCTGTATCGTTCGCGTCTCGGCGGACAGCCGATACCTGCTGTTTGTCAACGGCAAGGCGGTAAGCAGAGGACCTTGCAAGGGTGACCGGTTTGCCTGGTATTACGAGACGGTTGAAGTCGGAGACCTTCTTGTTGAAGGGACGAACGTATTTGCCGTTCAAGTGTTGCGGTATCCTTACGCCGGGGGCGGCAACGAATCCGTCTGGCGCACGCCGCTACCGGGGCTGTATGTGCACGCCGACATCCGTGACGAAAAAGGAGCTCTGATCGCGACGGCGCATACCGACGAATCCTGGCATTGCGCCCGGGACGAGTCCATCGGTTTATCGCAAGGCGTCTATACGCAATTTTTGGGCATTACGGAAACGGTCGACGGCGCCAAACGACCGTTCGGATGGGAGAGCGCGTCCTTCGATGCAGGCCGTTGGAGCGAGGTTGTCGCGTACACTTTTGACATCCTGCATGGTGGTTTGAAGCCTTGGGTGTTGACCGATCGCCCCATTCCGGTGCTGTACGAAACGTGGCGAAGATTCAATAAAGCGAGCCGGCTTCGGAATGACGAAGCGGCATGGCAGCAGTTGTTGGAGAGCGATCGGCGACTCGTCATCCCGTCCGGCTCGTCCGTATTGATCGATCTGGATGCCGGAGAACTGACGACCGGATATATTCAGCTTAGGATGAGCGGAGGAAAAGGAACAGTCGTGAAGCTGCTTTGCGCCGAATGCTACGAGAACGAACCGATATCCGTTCCCTGGCTGAGGGACAAGGGCGACCGGACGGACAACGTAAACGGCGATTTGTACGGCGATGCGGATGAGTACAAAGCGGCCGGCGCCGGGACAGCGGTCTCCGAATCGTTTGAGGACTACGAGCCGTTCTGGTTTCGCACGTTCCGTTATGTTCGATTGGAAATCAAAACTGGCGACGAATCTTTGACTCTGCATCGGTGCGCTTATCGGGAGACCGGTTATCCGCTGAATGTCGCCGCAGAATACCGCTCCTCGGATCCGCAAGAGTCTGCGTTGTGGGAGATTAGCGTTCGAACGCTGCGGCGCTGCATGCATGAGACCTACGAGGATTGCCCCTATTACGAACAGCTGCAATATGCGATGGATACAAGATCGCAAATTTTGTTCACCTATTATTTGGCGGGAGATGACCGACTCGCCCGAAGAACGTTTTATGATTTTCACAGCTCGATGCTTCCGCAAGGCTTGACGCAATCCCGTTATCCATCCGTCTCGGCGCAGGTGATTCCAGGGTTCTCCTTGTACTGGATTTTCATGCTTCACGATCATATGATGTTTGCGGGTGATCGCGAGCTCATCGAACGTTATTTGCCGGGTGTGGACGCGGTGCTTGGTTATTTTCATCGTATGAGGGACGGCAGCGGCTTGGTCGGACCGATGGATGCGAGTCATTGGTCTTTCGTCGACTGGGCTCATCGCTGGAAAGAAAGTTACGGCGTGCCGGGCGCAGCCAAACGAGGACCATTGACCGTGAACTCACTGATGTACGCCTACGCCTTACAGCAGGCTGCGGATCTAGCGAGTTTCGCAGGCCGATCTGGATTGGCATCAGAATATGTCGAGCGTGCCGAGCAGATTCGCCAAGCAGTTAAGACCCGCTGCATGTCTGGGATACGGCGGGGATGCCTGACAGACGGGCCCGGTATCGAAGAGTACAGTCAGCATTCGCAAATCTGGGCTGTGCTTGTCGGAGTCCTGGAAGGGGAGGACGCTCGGCATGCAATGGGGACGGCGATCAACGATTCCTCGTTCGTGCCTTGCTCTTTTGCGATGGCTTTTTATTTGTTCCGCGCGCTCTCGGCGGTCGGCATGTACGACAGGGTGAATGGCATGCTTGAACCCTGGAGGAAGATGTCCGCGGACGGTCTGACCACCTGGATGGAGGACACGGTAAGCCAGCGGAGCGATGCCCATGCTTGGGGCTCTGTCCCGATTTACGAGTATGCCGCCGAGACGCTTGGTGTGCGGCCGGTTGCGCCCGGATACGGGGAGATCGAGATCCGTCCCTTCATCGGGCATTTGCAGCATGCTAAAGGGCGGATCATGACCGCCAAAGGCGCGGTAGACGTCGCTTGGCGTTGCATGGACGGTCGTTTCCATCTGTCAGCGGCGTGGCCCGCGGACGTTCCTTGCACCGTGTCGTTGCCGGACGGGCAATCTGTGCGAATCGAGAACGAAGGGAAATACGACGTCGAAATCGAACTGCCGCAGCCAGCGGCGCCTGGAAGAGAATGAGGGCATGGCTACAGCGGAAACGTCTAATCTGAGCGGAGCGTTCTGGTAAAATGGCTGGAAGAAGCTTTATAAGCTTAAGGGGCATGCGCCGGAGTCAAAGAAAACCGGTTGATTTTCTATCGGTTTGTCCTCCGGCTCGAGTCTGATGGTTTACTTTCCAACTAATACAAATACATTCCCATCAGGAGCTTCCATTATGGCGATATGTCCAGATTCGGTTGCAAAAGGAGTCCTAATCCAGTGGATTTCTTCGTTCTTACTTAACTCATCATAGGCTTGTCGAACATTTTCAACATAGATTTCAACTTCTATAAAGTTAATTTCAGGGTGATTACTCAACACAAGTTCAGAACTATCTTTTAGAGGAAATTTTAAACCTATCACTGTCCAGGTCGAACCGTTCTCTAAGATCCGTTCTATCTTCCAGTTTTCTGTTAATCCCATTGCTATATAAAACGAAAGTGATTTCTCAATATCCTTTGTATGAATACACACGCATTCTAATTTCTTAAACATTTGATGCATCTCCTTCAATAAGTGGAACAGGAACGAGTGTTCCCTTTTCGATTTGATTATACCACTATTTCCCATCGTGTAAAGCAACAATATTATAGAGAACCGCCTATGAAATTGATGGATTCAACTGTTTTGCCCGATCGTACAACTCCGCTTTGCCCTTTAGGACGATTGCCCGGAGGGACTAACGATGTAGAATGATAGAAATCCGGCCTTCCGTTGTTAGCCTTAAATATTACCGTTGTGAAGCTAGCCGTCCTCAATCCTGATTTGTGTGACGGCTTGCCTGAGTGGGGTATAATGAGGACGAACAGGAGCGATGTTGTACATGAAACGTGACGTACGGTCAAGCCCACGCCAGCCTTTCGATGACAACGGAGCCATCTCCGATTCGAGAGTACCGATCCTGATCTGGATCGTCCTGATTTACGGAGCTGCTCTGGCTTTGCAATTGATCGAAGGGGCTTTTCACTGGATCAACTTATTGTTTTTTACGGGATTGATCGTATTGCAAGCATCTTTGTACTGGCATTCTCCGTCCTTGGTCGTTAAGCGGGCGTGGATCTATTTTCTCGTTCAGGGATTACTCGTGTACTCGGCATCCTATCTGGTCCCGACCGGCTCACCGGTGGTGCTGCTCGGTCTTTATCCCGTTCTGATCGGGCAAAGCATAGGCATCTTTAATAAAAGAAGCAGAGTCGTGATCGTTTCGCTTGGCTGTTATTCTCTGATGCTTATCGCGCTTGCCGTCATGGACTGGTCCCGCGATTTTGCTTTGATCATTCCCGTGTTTATTCTGCTGAACGTCATCGTGGTTTCGTATGGCTTGCTGTTTTTCCGGCAGGTTCGCGCCAGGCTTCGTACGCAGAGCTTTCTTCGCGAATTGGAGCAAACCCACCGGAAGGTGGAGGAACTGACGCTCGCGAACGAGCGTCAGCGGATGGCTCGAGATTTGCACGATACACTTGCACAGGGACTCGCGGGCTTGCTGATGCAGCTGGAAGCTGCGGATGCGCATTTGGACAAAGCGAACCTGGAGCGCGCGCAGGATATTATCAAAAGAGCAATGCAAAGCGCAAGAACAACGCTTTCGGATGCCAGACTGGTCATTGACGATTTGCGGCAGAACGGGGGAAACGAAGCGGGAGATGGCGATTTCGTCCGACTTGCTCGCGAAATGGCGGACAAGCTTACCGCCTACAAGTCACTTTCCGTGTCCGTGGAAGCTCCCCGTCTGCTGCCGTTGTCCGGCTTCGTAACGGAACATTGCCTTCACATCGTCGGCGAGTGCATTGCAAATGCCGTCAAGCATGCGGAGGCGAAACGAATCAGCGTAACGATCGAACAAGATCCTCGAACCGACAACCTGCGTCTAGTCGTCCAGGATGACGGAATCGGCTTCAATACCGATACAATCGATCAGCTTTCAGGGCATTACGGTCTTGTTGGTATACGCGAACGTGTCCGGTTGCTGGGCGGAGAAGTGGACATCCGCAGCGGGCCCGGAGAAGGGACGACGATCGAGGTCACGGTCCCAGGCAGGAAAGGAGAGAGCGAATGACGAAACAAATTCTGATTGTCGACGACCATCTGTTGGTAAGAGAAGGTCTGAAGCTTATTATCGAAACAAACGAAGAGTACCGGGTTGCGGGTGAAGCGGAAAATGGGGAAATCGCGCTCCGCCTCGCGGAGCAGCTGCAGCCGGATATCATTTTGCTCGATTTGAACATGCCGGTCATGAACGGCCTCGAAACAATGAAGCGGCTTAAGGAGAAAGCGATCGGCATTCCCGTCATTATTTTGACCACCTACAATGAAGACGATTATATGATGCAGGGTTTGGCCCTGGGAGCGAAAGGTTATCTGCTCAAGGATGCCAGCCGCGAAAAACTGTTTCATACGCTGGCGTCCGCGCTGCGGGGGGAGACGCTGCTGCAGCCGGAAGTGGCTTCGAGGGTGTTCGGCTTTCAGCAGGAGCCGGCGTCTTCGGCGTTCTCCGCAAAGCGCGAACTCCCCGCCTTGTCGGATAAGGAGCAACTCGTATTGCAGGCGGCGGCGCGCGGATATCGGAGCAAAGAGATCGCCTTCGACTTAGGCATATCCGAGCGCACCGTAAAGGCCCATTTAACCAACATTTACAACAAATTTGGCGTTGACTCCCGTTCTCAGGCGGTCGCGATGGCAATCGAGCACGGTATTATTCACCTTTAAAAGCAAGAAATACCCGATCGTACATGAAGGGCATGCCCTTTTGTACGATTTTTTTGTGGGTGCCAGCCGTTAGAATGAAGGACATACTAACCGACAAGGAAGGGATGTCCAACATGGCAAAATGGCTCTATAGCATCGGAGAGCGGGTATATCTCCATAAATTTAAAACATTGATCGCAAGTGTGATGGCGTTGCTCGTTGCCGCCGCCCTGATGCTGGGTCTGGGGGCATCGTTCACCGGAGAATTGTCCATTCCCGGCACGAAATCAGAGCAGGCAATGAAAGTACTGAATGAACAATTCCCTTCACCCGAGAGCTCGGCCAAGGGCAGTATTCAAATGGTGTTCAAGGCTCCGGAAGGGAAGACGTTGGAATCCGAAACTGTCCGGTCCGCTATTCTGGAAACGCTCGAGACGCTCACTCAGGATGTCGCCGTTGATTCGGTCGTAAGTCCCTACGATAATTATTCCTTGAGCGAAAACAAAGAAATCGGATACGCCACGATTGGGTACAAGCTCGAAGCAAGCAAGGTGACAGAGGCATCGCTCGAAAAGGTGAAAGCCGCTGCGGAGCAAGCGCGTGCGGCGGGGCTGCAGGCGGAATATTCGGGCAATACCGGTTCGCCCATTCCGGAAATCGGCGGCGTTTCCGAAGTCGTGGGCATCGTCGTCGCCTTTTTGATTCTGGCCTATACGTTCGGTTCGTTTCTGATGGCTGGACTGCCGATTTTGACTGCCGTCGTCGGCCTCGTGATCGGGATTCTGCTGGTGCTGATCGGCACGAACGTGATGGAAATGACTTCGATCTCGATTACGCTTGCGGTTATGCTCGGACTGGCCGTCGGCATTGATTACGCTCTGTTTATCATCTCCAGGCACAGGCAAAACTTGGCGGATGGCAAAAGCATTCGCCAGTCGATCGCACTTGCGAACGCGACGGCGGGCAGTTCCGTGTTGTTCGCCGGGCTGACAGTCATCATCGCGCTGCTCGGGCTCGCCGTCGTCCGCATTCCATTTCTGACGACGATGGGCATTGCTGCGGCGATTACGGTTGCGGTGGCCATCGCGGTTGCGGTCGTGTTGGTGCCGGCCGTGCTTGCCATCGTCGGAGAGAAGGCGCGGCCGAAGCTTCAGTCCAATGGGGCGGAGAAGAAAAAGCGTGTTCGCTCTTCGAACGCCTGGGGTAAAGTCGTGGTCAAATATCCGTTGCCGATGGCCGTTGCGGCGATTCTGCTGCTGCTATTCATCAGCTTGCCCGCGCTGAAGCTGGAAACCGGCTTGCCGGACAACGGCCTGAAGTCGGAGCAGAAGACAGAAAGACGCGCTTACGATTTGTTGGCCGAAGCGTATGGCCCCGGCTATCACGCTCCGCTTGTCATCGTAGCCAGAGCAAGTGAGGACGCCAACGGCTCCGATTCTTCCGCGACCGTTCGCAACGCGGTGTCGGAACTGGACAAAATCGAAAATGTGGCCAGCGTAAGCGAGCCTGTATTCAACGAGGCCGGAAATACCGCCATCGTCAATCTGCTCCCTGGAACCGGCCCGCATGACAGCCGCACGAAAGAGCTCGTGCAGGATATCCGGGACTACGCGACGTCGGCAGGGAAATCGGGAGCCGTCGAATTGATGGTCACCGGAACGACGGCGGTTAACATCGATATTTCCGACAAGCTGAATGCAGCACTTCCCCAATTCGCGCTTTTGATCGTCGGCCTTGCGATCGTTCTGCTTGGGATCGTGTTCCGGTCTGTCTGGATTCCGATCAAGGCGGTGCTCGGCTATTTGCTGACACTGACCGCAACGCTGGGCTTTATCGTATTCGTCGTCCAGGAAGGCCATCTGGCCAGTCTGTTCGGCATTCCAGAGCCCGGACCGGTTCTTAGCTTCTTGCCTGTGCTGACCGCAGGCATCCTATTCGGCCTGGCCATGGACTACGAAGTGTTCCTTGTCAGCCGGATGAGGGAGGAGTACTCCCGGACCGGCGATGGCCGAACGGCAGTGCTCGCCGGCATGAAGAATAGCGGGGGCGTCGTGACCGCGGCGGGACTGATCATGGTCGTCGTATTCGCCAGCTTTATCTTTGTCGAGGATACGATGATCAAGTCGATGGGGCTCGCGCTTGCCTTCGGCATTCTTGTGAACGCCTTCATCGTACGGATGACGCTCGTCCCGGCTGTCATGGCGCTTATGCCTCGTCTGGCCTGGTATTTCCCGCGCTGGCTGGATCGCATTACGCCGAAAGTCGACGTGGAAGGCGAAACTATCCACCACGAAGCGCACGATGACGAAAGAGTCGCTTAAAATGCTATGGCATTACGGAAAGGCTTGGTCCGCTTTGCCGGTGTCGGGTATTATACTCTTCATGTTCACCTCGTTTTCGGTATACCAATTTCAGGTCTGTGTGGGCTAACCCCCGTGGAGGTCCTCTCGATCGCACCACCTTAATAATGAATGAGCTCTTGAGTTGTCCTTGCGACGATTCAGGAGCTTTTTGCATAATTGGGATTTGCAAAGTGTTGCTCGTGGCCTGTGCCGACGGAATTCTTTGAACTGTAGTCCAGATGATCATAAATTGTTTGTTATCGCGGAGTAATGGCCATGCCCGAGCTACTCCCGAATTTCTTTCAGGCATATCCCATTTGCAAGTAACAAGCTCGCACAACTATGGCGAATAGATGTGGAAACGAATATTTTGTGCTGTTCCTCCCAAAGTCGAAGCAACAGTCCGCCGTAAAAATCAATAAAAACGGCAGCCGCGTTTCTTGGCCGGCTACCGTCGAGTTTATGAGCTATAGTTCCCCGTTAGAGCGGAACACCTTGTACGGCGCGATTATTTCTCCAACTCATAGCGGGTCGCGATAATACCCGACTTGAGCGTTCGGCTGGACAGCAGCTTGAGCCTGATTTTCTCGACGCCGCCGTCGAATGCCGATTTTCCGCCGCCTAGGACGACCGGACAAATCGTCAGTAGGAATTCGTCGATCAGGCCGAGCTCAAGCAGCGTCTTCGCAGCCCCTGGGCTGCCGAAGATGACGAGATTTTTGCCAGGCTGCTCCTTGAGTACTTTGATTTCCTCTGCGATATTGTCCTTGATCAGCATCGCATTGTTCCATTCCGCCTTGTCCATCGTGCCGGAAATGACGATCTTCTTAACATCCTGCAGCCATTTGGCATGCTCCATACTGTGCCTCGACGCATTTGGATCATCCAGCACCGTGGGCCAGTAGCTCTCCATCATCTGATAAGTCGTACGTCCGTATACGGGAGAGCCTACCTCGGCTACGACCTCCTCTGCGTATTTCTCTAATTCCTCGTTGTACGGAATCCAATTCAGTCCTCCGTTCAAATCTGACGCATACCCATCCAGCGACACATGCATGAACAATACGAGTTTTCTCATGTCCTTTTCTCCTCCGATTTCGAATTCATCTTGTTCGATTTTTTGCTGTTGTCCTGTGTTTTATTCTGCTGTTACGTTCACTATAAATCATTACGCTACGTAAGGTTCAAGGGGCTTTCCCCACTATTTTTCGAATTATTATTTGACACGTCAATATTTGATGCATAAAATAATAGCCATAGCCATTCAAGATAGAAAGGGTGCGACAAATGGAACTACCCATCGAAGAAAATCGTGATCGGCTTACATACTGGCTGTTTTTTACGACCAGATGTGTAACGACTACCTATGCGGAAGTGCTGCGTGCTCATTGTGAGGGGCTTGGGAAAACCTATATCGTCACACCGCCGCAATGGGGGGCATTGTCGCTGCTGCTTGCTCAGGACGGCATGGTGATAGGGACTATGAGTCAGATCCGAGGTATCGATGCGTCGGCTGTAACAGGCATAGTCACGCGATTAGAACAAATGGGGTTGGTTGAGCGACGTTTGAATAAACAAGACCGCCGCGTCATCCAAGTTTTCTTAACTGAAGAAGGGCGAGAGATTTCGAAGTCGTTGGCTACGGTGGTGGAACGCTTTGAATTGAACTTGAAGAATGGTTTTACGGATGGAGAGATGGAGCGGTTTTATGCTCACCTTCAGCAAATGATTACAAATGCCGCTGAGATCAGTAAGGAACTTGGACAATAAGAGAGGTGTAGAAAACGTGACCCTTATGACCGTTTTTGAACTTGCAAATCTATTTTTCGCCGGAATGCTGGCCGGCACGAGTTTGTTATCCACCACGGAGTGCGCGGACCCGCCGAAGCATTGGACGATCATGCACAACTGCAGTTGCGTAAAGCACTTGTGCTAAAGCTACGAGTTCTGGCTCCCGCTTTTTTCTTGCCGTCGTTCGTTTTGGGGATTGTCTTGGCATTTTGCAACACCGACACGCCTGGTTTTGTGCTCAGGTGTGTGGCTGTGGCTGCTCTGTTACTCTGGATCATTATTAGAGGCATCGGAACCGTTCCAATCAATAGCGCAACACTTGATTGGGAGATCGGCGCTCCCCCAAAGGATTGGAAGGCTCAAGTGCAGCGAGCGGAGCGTTTCCATATTGCCGGGGTTTGGGCGGCAGTATTGGCTTTCGCTTTGTTCTTGATTACATTAGCGCTCCGGTTAAATGGTTAAATCATCATAAGCCACGATTGTTATAGCGCGAATCCCCCACTTTGGGTTAGTCCTTTCTATCGCAAAGTGGGGGATTTCTTATTATTAGTTAGCTTTGTGTGAAATATGGATTGCTCCATTCCTATGATTATGGACATTTAGTTTCACTCCAATGGCTGATAAGCTTGTTAATACTTTCATACAACAGGAGTGAAAAAAATGGATGGGGTACGCTACAAGATAAGAGAAGTGTTGGACAAGAGCAAGATCGAGACATTTCTGCAGCAAGCTCGAATTGGTCATCTTGGAATGGTCGATGGTAAGCTGCCGTATGTTGTTCCGCTCAATTTTGTTTGGACAAATGGGAAGCTTTATTTCCATGGGGCCACCGGCGGGAGACGAAACCAGGTTATGAGTGCGAATCCGGAGGTCTGTTTTACGGTTTGCGAGGAATATGGAACGATTACGGACCCGGTGCCGGCCAAGACGGATACCGCGTATATGAGCGTAATGATTTTTGGTCAAGCACATCCCATCTCCGATCTGGATGAGGCTACACACATGCTGCAAGAAATGATCAATAAGTATGTGCCTGGTTACTATAATCGGCCGTTGCCCCAGCAGCACGTCGACAAATACCGATCGGCAGTATTCGGAGGGCCGGTACAGGTATACCGAATTGATCCACATCATATCACTGCGAAAGAAAATCCGATTGAAGAAGAGAAAATGTTCCAGCATGGAAAAACCGTTTGAGATGTTTTAATGAATGCTGCCGATCCTTCATGCGGCGGCATTTGCATTTTTCACTATATAAGCATAGTGTTCTTCATCCATGCACATCGCGGAGTAGGAAGAGGGTAGAAAACATGGGACATCTAGTTGAAGAGAATCTCAAAACCGTGAAGCAGCAAATGGAATTGGCTTGCCAAGCCTCCGGGCGCAAGATTGAGGATGTGAAATTGTTGTTGGCGACCAAGACCGTACCGCTTGAAAAATTGCAAATGGCTATGCAGGCCGGCGAGACTCTATTCGGGGAAAACAAAGCGCAAGAGCTTCGGGACAAATTTCCGCTTATGCAGCAATACAATCAGGTGGAATGGCATTTTATCGGACATCTGCAAACGAATAAAGTGAAGGACGTTGTCAAATACGTTACGCTCATTCACTCCGTGGACCGGTTGAAATTGGGGCAGGCGCTGCACCATCAGCTCGTCAAAGAGAACAAGACGATGGACATTCTGGTGCAGATCAACACGTCCTACGAAGAAAGTAAATTCGGGGCTACTCCGGAAACGGCGCTGGAGCTGGTAGAACAGTTATCCCGGTTCGAAACGTTAAACGTGAAAGGCTTAATGACGATCGGAAAACTGAATGCGACAAACAACGAGACTCGGCACTGCTTCCGCTTATTAAAAAGCATCCAAACGCAAATCAGGGAGAAAAGCTTTCCGCGCGTAGACATGGATATCCTCTCGATGGGCATGTCCGGTGATTTCAAGGTGGCCATCGAAGAAGGAGCTACCCTCATCCGCGTAGGGACAAGCGTATTCGGCCAACGTTACTTGCCGGACAGCTATTACTGGAACGAAAGCGCGCGCCGGGACGATTAGGAGAGGCAGGAGAATGCTTGTCTTATAGAAGCATCCTCGCCAGACGATAAATGCCTTCTTCGATGGCTGCCTCATCTACTTTAGCAAAGCCCAGTACCCATCCTTTTCGATCGCTTTCCAAACAATACTTGCTAAGCGGGTACACCCGGATGCCTTCTTCGAGGGCCAGATTCGTTACTGCTTCTTCGTCAAACGATTGATCAGCCTCAAGAAGCATATGCAACCCCGTCTCTATGCCGCTCAGAGTGAAACGTTCGCTCAAACCTGTCGCGATGATGGCCTTCGTCATGGCTTCGTGTCTGCGCCGATATACATTTCGAACTCTTCTCATATGGCGCATGAAATGACCATGCTCGATAAAATGGGCAAGCGTTAACTGCTCCATTATCGGAAGATGACGATAGGTCAACTCTTGGACTTGGGCAAGCCGACGAATGGCCTCTTTGGGTCCGATGATTGCCGATATCCGAATGCCGGGAGCGACCATTTTGGAAAAGCTCATCATATACAGCGTGTTCTGAGGCCGCTGGCTGAACAGGGTTGGAAGCGGGTCGCCGCGATATCGAAATTCGCTGTCGTAATCATCCTCGACAATCCAGAATCGATGCTCGGCCGCCATGTGCAACAATTGTTGCCTGCGGGGTTCCGACATAATCACGCCAACTGCACACTGGTGCGACGGCGTAACGAACACAAGCTTGGATTGAGGGTGAATGCGGTCTGCGCATAGCCCGTATTCGTCCACCGCAACGGGTGCAACATGCATACGCCGATACCTCATCGCCATCCAGGCCGCAGGGAAGCCGGGATCTTCAACCGAAACCGTATCACCTTCATGTATAAGGGCTTGAGCAATCAAATCGATGCTATGCTGTGCGCCTGAGGTTAATAGGATTTGATCGATACTCACGTGAACGCCTCGTTCAAGCGACAAATAACGTTGGATCTGTTCCCGCAGCTTCGGGAATCCATAGGGGTCGCCGTATGCCCAATTATCCAGCTCTGTTTCTGCGGAAGCCTGTAAAAATGATTGTCTCCAGTTTTTTTGAAAATGCTCGTCCAAATAGGGTTCATGGGGACTGAAATCGATCTCTACCTTTCGATGCTTCTTGTCTCCGAACCAACTGTGCAAATGACCGATTGCGGCGTTTAATAAGGGCAATTCGGGAGGAACGGGGCCTTCTGTCGCAGCCTCCTCTGAAGGGCGAGTCGCATAGGCCCATTCGCTAACTCTTGTTCCGCCGCGACGGGAGGTTACGGTGTACCCGCGGCTGAATAACTCCTCGTAAACAATCTGTATGGTTGAACGGGAAACGCCAATCAGCAGGGCGAGCTCACGGGAGGGGAGCAACAATTCGCCAGACGGCCATTTTCCGGTTGTAATATTATGGATCGCTTGGTCTAGAAGCTGTTGCCAGATGGGACGCTCGTCATCCCGGTTTACTTTGAGCATATATTCACCTCTAGTGTTTTTCTGTCGATATTATGGATTGCTAAAGTACATGGTTTATGGATGTTCAATAACAATCCATTGGTTGATATACTATCACGACAATAGTTTCATTTGCAACACGACAGACAAGGTGCATATAGAAAGGAAGACGTTCATGAAAGATTTGGAGCAACAAGACACGGCAGTGGCCGGCGCTATACGGCAAGAGCTTGCACGGCAGCGGGATAAAATAGAACTGATTGCATCGGAGAATTTTGTAAGCCGGGCTGTCATGGAAGCCACCGGGACGGTACTGACCAACAAATACGCTGAAGGGTATCCGGGAAGAAGATATTATGGCGGATGCGAGCATGTCGATCGGATCGAGGAGCTAGCCATTCACCGTGTCAAGGAGCTTTTTGGCGCCGAACATGCCAATGTGCAGCCCCATTCCGGCGCTCAGGCGAATATGGCGGTTTATTTTGCTTCAGTCCAGCCTGGCGACACGATTCTGGGCATGAATCTATCCCATGGCGGTCATCTGACGCACGGGAGTCTGGTGAATTTCTCCGGAAGATTTTACAATTTTGTTCCTTACGGTGTCGATGAACAAACGGGGCGCATTGACTTCGACCAAGTGCGCAAGCTCGCTCATAAGCATCTTCCGCGCCTGATCGTGGCTGGCGCCAGCGCCTATCCGCGTACGATCGAATTTGAGTTGTTCGCCCAAATTGCGGCCGAGGTCGGGGCTCTCTTCTTTGTGGATATGGCACATATTGCGGGAATTGTCGCGGCAGGTTTGCACCCGAACCCGGTGCCGAACGCACACTTTGTTACGACGACAACGCATAAAACGTTGCGGGGACCCAGAGGCGGCGTCATCATGTGCCGTAAATCGTGGGCGCAAGCCATTGATAAAGCGATATTCCCCGGATCGCAGGGCGGCCCGCTGATACATGTCATCGCGGGAAAAGCGGTTGCGCTAGGCGAAGCCTTGCAATCGGACTTCAAGACGTATATGGAACAAGTTCTTGTAAACGCCAACGTATTGGCGGAGGCCTTAATGCAAGAAGGGTTAACCGTTGTATCGGGAGGAACGGATAATCATATTGTATTGGTGGATTTGCGCACGATCGGACTTACGGGTAAAGAGGCTGAAGCCATACTGGATGAAGTGGGGATTACGGCTAATAAAAACGCCATTCCTCATGATAGGGCAAGCCCGCTGGTAACGAGCGGCATTCGCTTCGGGACCCCTGCTATGACATCTAGAGGATTAGGGCCCAAGGAAATGACAGAAATTGCCCAGCTTATTGGACGTGCCCTCAAAAATCCCAAGAGCTCTGCAATTAAAGATCAGGTATTAGGAAGCGTGCGGGAAATGACGTCTCAATTTCCTTTATATGAAGGACTTCAATAGCAAAGATGGCGGCTAATTGACGATCTCCACATTTCAGTGACATAATGTTCAATTGAATTAACTAATGAATTCAATCGAATACAAAGACTGTTGCGTGGCATTATATAGCCATTGCACTTGCAGGAGATCGGTATGAACAACCCTAGAACTTACTTGGACAATATATATCCCTACGTCTTGTTTGCCCAGAGGTACAGCTTTGCGCCGGGACAGAATAGCGGTCAGCGAATTTGTTATGCAAGCACGGTCGTGCTCATCGAGGAGGGCTTCGGCAAGCTTCACATGAACAACCAGGTTTACGAGGCGAAGAAAGGGGTCATCATCTATATCCCGCCGGGAAAATGGCACGGCTGGGAGGCCTCCCGAACAGAGCCGATGATCCACCGCTGCGCCTATTTCGATTGGCAGCATACGGACCGGATCGGGTTTACGCATCAGAACGACTATTTCTGCTACTCCAAAAGCGAGCTCAAGGAACAATATTACGGTCCCCAGATTCATGCGAACGTTCTCATTCAAGAATACAGCGTGGTGAAGAATATCAATGCGTGGCTTCAGCGCTTCGACTTCTTCACTTCCTCGCCCGAGCTGCTCGATGAAAGCTACTTCCCGGCATCTCTGGAGATTCGCGGTTATTTCCAATTGTTTTTGCACCATTTTATCAAATATATGATGGAGCCGGCCTCCGTCATGGATCCGAGGGTGAAAAAATCGATCGAATGGATGAACGAGGTTTCCACCGCCGGGTCCTTTGACGAAGTCGATCGCCTTATTGAAACCTGCGCGGACAAAATCGGGCTGAGCTGCAGCCATTTCCACGCCTTGTTCAAAGAGCAGACCGGGTTCTCGCCGAAAGCTTATTGGAACAACAATCTTCTTCTGCGCGCCAAGGTCGACTTGAAGTATTCGAGCTTGACCATCACGGAAATCGCCGTGAAATACGGGTTTTCATCGATTCATTACTTCTCCAAGATGTTTCGAAAAAAAATGGGCTGTACGCCGAGCGAATATCGCAGCCGCAACCGGATCTACTAACGATGCCGGTCGGCCGCGATTAAACGCGCTTCAACGCTTGAAGCATATCTTCGCACAGATCCTCCGCATCTTCGAGTCCGACGGACACCCGAACGAGAGTGTCCGCCACATCCACCTCTTGACCGTCCAATACGTAAGGGATCGGTTCCTCGAGAATCGCTACGGGAAGCGCAAGGCTTTCGAAGCCGCCCCAGCTGACTCCGATTTGGAAAATGCGCAGGCTGTCGACGAATGCTTTCGTTCCCGCCAGATCGGTGTTCAGAATGAAGCTGAACAAGCCGGAATAACCCTTGAACAACGAGCTTGCAAGCGAATGCTGCGGATGGCTTTCCAGACCGGGGTGAATCACCTTGCGAACCTTGGGCTGATCCTCGAGAAAACGGGCAAGCTGCAGCGTAGATTGCTGATGCTGCTCCATCCGGATCTCCAGCGTGCGCAGCCCGCGCAGAACGAGGAGCGCCTCGAACGGAGACATTCTCCCTCCGAACAGGGCAGCTTCGTCGTGCTTGATTTTTTTTAATCTGTCTGCGCTGCCGATCACGACGCCGCCTACGACGTCGCTGTGGCCCGAAATGTATTTGGAGAGCGAATGCGCCACCAAATCGATTCCGATGTCGAGCGGATTAAAGAAGACCGGCGTTGCCCAAGTGTTATCCATAATCGTTACGATGCCTTTTTCTATGGCGAGAGACGTAATGGCCCGCAGGTCCTGAATCTCGAACAGAAAGCTGGAGGGCGACTCCAGGAGAAACAGTCTAGTGTTCGGGCGAATGGCCGCGCGCCAGCCGGACTCGTCGACGGCATCCAGGAATGTAGCTTCAACGCCGAATCTCTTCAAATATTTGCCCAGAATATCGCGAGTAGGCTGATAGGCGCTGTTCGAGCAAACGACGTGGTCGCCTGCGGATAACACGCTCATGATCGCTGCGGAAATCGCCGCCATCCCCGAGCCGAAGCACTTGGCATCCTCGCCGTTCTCGAGCTGCGCCAGCTTGGACTCAAGCAGATTAACCGTAGGGTTGTTCCCGCGAGAATAGAAATACGATTTAGGATTATAGCGATCATGCTTCATGGCATCAAAGCTCGGTTTGACAAACAAGGAGTTCTGAAACAAGGCAGGCGCCGCCGACCCGTGAAGCGGTTCTTCGAATCTCTCGTCCAGTAGAATTTCCGTCCATTTATTCAAGATGATCGCCCCCTTTCCCGGTCAAAGCATGATCCAATGCTCGAAGCAAATCGATCTTCAGGTCTTCCGTATCCTCAAGTCCGATGGATAGCCTAACAAGCATCTCGCCCGCATCGTTCAGCGAATCGGGGCCAAGAGGGGTTACGGTGCTATTATAGCCGCCCCAACCGCCCCCGATCCGGAACAGGCGCAATGCGTTGACGAACCGTTTGACATGCGCCTCGGTGCCTTTAAGGGCAACGGACATCACGCCGGAAAATCCGCGCAAATAACGGTCAGCCAGCTCTTGCTGGCCATAATCGGGAGATCCGGGGTAGTAGACCTCCTCGACAGCGGGATGGTCCTGCAGCATACGGGCAATTTGTAAGGAAGACTGCTGGTATCTTCGCATTCTCACGGCTAGCGTTCGTAATCCTCGCAGCATAAACCAGGCCTGGACAGGGGAGAGTACGGCGCCATGCACATCCGCCCCCTTCTCCTTGATCTGCTTCACCTTGTCCATCGAACCGATGACGGCCCCGCCCTCCATATCGCTATGACCGCTCAAGTATTCCACGGAGGAATGGATGACAAGATCGATGCCATGATCGAGCGGATTTTGGAACAAAGGCGTTGCCCAGGTATTATCGATCGCCGTTATAATCCCTCTGGATTGTGCAATCCCGGCAATGGCTCGCAAGTCCCGCATACTGAATAGACTTGGCGACGGCGATTCCAGGTAGATCAGCGCCGTGTTTTCCTTCAACGCCTGTTCGATGTCCGCTTCGCGACTTCCGTCCACAAAGGTGACCTCTACGCCGAATCGAGGCAAGTATTCACGAAATAAGGGACGCGCCAAGGGAGAGACGTTCTGCATGCATAGGACATGATCCCCCGATTTCACGAAAGCGAGGATCGTACCGGCTATGGCCGCAGGCCCGGAGGCGAAGCAGCGGCAGCTTTCTCCGTTTTCGAGAACGGCCAGCTTCTGCTCCAGAATCTCAACAGTCGGATTGTCCGGCTGTCCGATCCGCAAGCGATCGTTCTTGCCGCCGCGCTCCGCCCACTCTTCATAGCTTCTCGCCGTGAAATAAGAAGAGGCCAGAATCGGAGGGACTACCGCGTCGCCGTTTTCATGAGGAAATTCAAACTGATGCAGCAGTTTTGTAATAGGATTCATCATAGGATCGCTTACCTTTCCAACTATTTGACAGCTCCGGCAGTCAAACCGCTGATCAAATATTTTTGAATGAGAATGAATAACAGGATGCTTGGCAGGATGGCAATGATCGTACCGGCGCTTAACAGGCTCCAGTTGACTTCGAATTGGGATACGAATATGCCGATTCCGGCCGGAATCGTCTTCATCGTCTCCGTGCTGATGAACATCAGGCTTAGGAAAAACTCGTTCCAGGAAGAAATGAAGGCAAAGGCGAAGGTAGCGACGACTCCCGGCAGCATGACGGGAACCAGAATACGGAACAGGGCGCCGAACTGAGAGCATCCATCAATTAAGGCCGCTTCTTCCAGCGCTTCCGGCGTGCGGTCGAAGAACCCTTTAATCATGATCGTGCAGAAAGGAATGTTAATGATGGAGTAGCACAGAATCAGCGCGTACAGCGTATTGAGCATATCCAGCTTGGAAAAGACGATGAACAGCGGGATAATCATGACCACGACAGGAAACATCTGCGTAATCAGGAAGAGCATCAATGTCATCTGTCTGCCTCTGAATTTGAAACGCGACAGGCTGAACCCGGCCAATAGAGACAGGAACAGGGTAATGGTGCCGCTTATGATCGCGACGATGAAGCTGTTCTTGAAGAAGGTAAGAAATGCCGAATCCGTGACCACGGACACGTAATTGTCGAAGGTCGGATGCGAGGTCCAATACTCCAGAGGGAGCTTGACCGCGTCTTCGGCAGGCTTGATGGAGGTGAGAAACATCCAGTAGATCGGAAACAACGTAAAGACAAGAAAGAAGGCCAGCAGACAGAAACGCACGATCTTCATCATTGGTGCAGCTAGTAGACTCATCAAAAATCACCGGATTTCTCGAATTTTGTGATAAGCAGGTACGTGACCGTAAACACGATCAGGAAAGCGACCGTAATCGCGGCGACTGCCGACGCCAGGCCGAAATCAAGGGAAATGAACGCCTTCTCGAACAAATAGGTCGGCAGAATGTGCGAGGAATTCGCCGGTCCGCCCGCCGTCATGATATAGATCAAATCGCCTGAATTGAACATCCAAATGATACGGAGCAGTACGGTCAGTATTAGTGTCGGCTTTATATAGGGAACAGTGATGCTCCAGAATTGTCTTAGCTTATGGGCGCCGTCGAGATCCGCGGCTTCATAGAGATCCGCAGGAATGGACTGGAGCGAGGCCAGTATCATAATCGCAAAGAACGGCAGGCCGTACCAGACGGAGGCGACGACAGCGGTATACAGGGACGTGTCGGGACTGGACAGGAAGGGATACGCTTGATCGAGAATTCCCAGCTTCATCAGCAAATCGTTGATGACTCCCCATTGGGCGTTGAACATCCATTTGAACATAATCGCGATCAGAAATCCGGCGACCGCCCAAGGAATGAACACGATCGACTGATAGACGGATTTCCCTGGAAAGCGCTTCACAAGCAGCATCGCGAGCAGAAATCCAAGAAGGAATTGAATGAATACCGACAAGACGACATAGATCAAGGTGTTCTTGATAATCTTGGGGAACATGGGATCGCTGAACAGCTTCAGGTAATTTGCGATTCCGTTATATGTCGCATCGGGAGATCTCGACACATTATAATCCATGAAGGAATTATAGACGGACGAGATGATGGGATACGCATAGATGAACAAAATGCCAATTAGCGCCGGCAGCAAATAATAGAACGGAACGAGCCGTTTGCGCCACTCTCGTTGCATGGAAATTCTCCTTTCATCACACGGCCTGAAAGTCCATTCGAATGTTGAAGAAGGAAGCGCGCCCGGTGCGATAAGCTTGAGGCCGGAGAGACAGCCGTCTTGCCGAACCTTAACGTACCGGGCGCACTTCACCTAGTTTCTATTCATTCGCTATGGACTTGCGGCAGTCTTGCGGGTTACTTTTTATTCCACTTGTCCATCGCTTCATTCAGAAAATCGGCAAGATTTTTGGCGGTCTGTTCCGCCGTTTGCTGCTTCAGAATCAGCTTCTGGACCTCGGAGGTGCTGAATTGGGTAATAAACTCCGACCACTCCGGCAAATAAGTCGGCAGGTTGGCATACTCGATATCGCTGGAGTTCATTTGATCTTTGTAAACCTTAATCGGACCGTCGCTGAATGCGGGATCGTCCTGTATGCTCTTCAGGACAGGGGTGAATCCGCTGAATTTTGTGAACTTTAGGTTAGGCTCCGCAGACATCAAATATTCCAAGAGCTTTGCGGCGGCTTCCTTGTGCTTAGAGGTCGAGGCAATCGCGTAGCCGTTCTGTCCGCTCGTATCGAACTGTTTGCCGCTTGGTCCAAGAGGCAGCATAGCCGTTCCGAAGTTGTCGCCCATCTTCTCCTTGCTGATCGCCACAACCTCGTTGCTTTGGATCAACATGGCCGTTACACCGGTCGTAAAGGCTTCAACGGTTTCCTTATAGCTCCAGTTGAGCGAATCCGCCGGCACTAATTTATCAATGTAAAGGCTTGCATATTTCGAGAGTGCTTCCACCGCTTGCGGGCTATCCAACAGGCTTTTGCCATTCTCGTCGAATAGAGAGTTGACGCCGGTTGCTCCCATCATCCACAGAAGGGCGTGGGTAAAGCCGTAAACGCCGCCGCGGAACGAGTAGCCGTATTGATTGTTGGCCGGATTGGTCAGCGCCTTGGCTGCATTGTAAAAGTCTTCGGTCGTTGCAGGAGGCTGCAGGCCCGCATCCGCGAACATCTTCTTGTTGTAATAAACTGCGATTCCGTAGGTTCCATAGGGAATCCAATACAGCTTGTCGCCATAGCTCTTGCCGAGCGCCATTGCGCTGTCCGTAAAATCGGTGCGGTTCGCGAATTTGTCGACATAGGGCTCCAAATCCTCAAGCGCGTTATTGACGGCCAGCGGACCGATCCAAGAGTTGCTTACCTCGAATACGTCCGGCAGGTTCTTAGCGGTGGCCATCGCGATGAGCTTCTCGCGGGCTTGCTCGACCGGATTGCTCTCGAAATTGACTTTGATATCCGGATTTTTGGCTTGGAAATCGTCAATCAGCTGCTTGAGAACGGCGGTGCGCTCCTTGCTCGGGATACTCTCGGCAAACGTGATCTCTACTTTTTCTTTGCCGCCTGAAGCGGTTGACCCACCTGCTCCTGCTTCTCCATTTTTGTTAGCGGAACAAGCCGATAACAATAACGTTACTGCCATAAAACATGCCATCATCTTTTTTGTTGCGAACATGGACATCCCTCCTGATAGGTTTTGATTGCGCTTTCTTTTAGCAATTATGGTGAAATTCGATACGCTTGTCTTTAGCTTGTTTTACTGCATTTGTACTTTTCTCTGGAACTAACCGACCACATAAAAAGTATTGCCAAATTTTGCGCAGCAATCGGAAGGAAGGGGAAGCCTTCTTCAGAATGCGGACGGATGATTTCCTCAGGCTGGACGGGGATTCGAAGCCAAGCGGCATCTGTAAGCGCTACCGTCGCTTAATCGTTCAGATTATGGAAGCCAATCCATAGATATGAGAAACCGCTTACAAAGTGCCAGGCAAAGGCTATTGACACAGCAATGGGCGCTGTATAGAATGAGTAGCAGAACTTGAAGAAACGTTTTAGCAAAACGTATTAGCTAAAGCGCTTTCTCAAGAGCCGGAAGTGATTCTACCGGAGAAAGGAGCGCTAATGAGCAGTATTAAAGAAATTGCCAAGCTTGCGAATGTCTCGCAAGGAACGGCATCCGTGGTGTTAAACGGCAAGGGGGATCAACTGCGCATTTCGCAAGCCACACAGCAAAGAATCTACGAAGCGGCGCGGGCTCTGGATTACCGTCCGAACATCTCGGCGAGACGATTGCGCAGCAGCGGCGAGACCGTAGCGCCGATTATCGCGCTTTTCTGGACGCTGGATACCCGGGCATCCTTGATCGGCCGGTTTCTGAAAGGGGTGCATACAGCGCTTCGATCATCGGAAGAGGAGTGCGAGCTCCTGATCCAGCCTTATATCAGCAGCAAGCTCAAAAATAATCGCAGCTTAAGTACAGGCACAAGGTTTAACGCAGCAATTATCGCCAACGCGACGGAAGAGGACGAAGCCTTCTTGCGGGAAGCGAGCTTTAACGTCCCGATTGTGCTGCACTTGCGCGATTCGGACAGCCACTCCTACGTCAGCGTTGACAACTATCGGACAGGACAAGAGGTTGCGAGGCTGTTCGCCAGCCGCGGTCACCGTCTGGTCAGCTTGATATCGCCGCCGGATCTTTCGTCGCGGGCGATCCGATTTCGCAAGGAAGGCTTTCTTCAGGGAGCGGCCGAATTCGGCTTAACCGTGCTGCCCGAGCATATTGCGGGCGGCGACTTTACGGAAGAGGGCGGCTATCAGGCCGCAAGCGAGCTGATGCAAGCAGAGACTAGGCCTACGGCTTTGTTTGTGATCAGCGATCAGATGGCGATGGGCGCCTTGGCGCGGCTTCATGAATTGGGAATTTCCGTACCGAATGACATGGAGGTTGTCGGTCATGACGATAACGAGGGCTCGCGCTTCTCCATCCCTTCGTTGACGACCGTGCATATGCCGATTGAAGAGATAGCGGAAACCTGCACTCGCTTGTCTATCGACCTGATGAACCATAAAGCGACCGGTCCGATTGGCCGAATCTTTACTCCACATTTCGTTTTCCGCGATTCATGCGGGGGATTTCAGAATTAACAGTCCAAAAGGAGCCTTAACAGCTATGACTATTCACGGGGTTTATCCGGCTTTATTGACACCCTTTCATGAAAGCGGTTCCGTTAACTATGATGCTCTGGAGAAACATATTGAATTTTTGATTTCCAAAGGCGTGCACGGCCTGTTTCCGCTAGGAACGACTGGCGAAGGCATGCTGATGTCCGTAGGGGAAAGAAAAGAAGTCGCTCGCCAAGTCGTACGCATAGCCGCAGGACGCCTGCCCGTCGTGATTCACGTCGGAGACCAAACGACGGTCAGCACCCTTGAGCTGGCACGGCACGCGGAGGAGATCGGAGCGGACGGCGTATCGGTCGTATGCCCATACTTCTTCCCGGTAGACGACGAAGCCATCTATATGCATTACGCCGCCGTCGCGCAGTCGGTATCCGAAAGCTTTGCGGTCTACGCCTACAATTTCCCGGGTAACGCGCGCAATGAGATTTCCTTGTCCGTGCTGCTGAAGCTGATCGAGCGTCATCCCAATATTCGGGGGCTCAAATCCAGCTCGGACAATTTCAGTCAGCTCAATCAGATTATCAACGCGACGCCTGAAGGCTTTCCGATCATGCTCGGCCCCGACCAGCTGTTCCTTGCGGGCTTGCAGGCTGGCACCGCGGGCGGCGTGTCCGGCAATGCCAACGTCTTTCCGGAGCCGTTCGTACAGGCCTATCGCTGCTTCAAGGAAGGCAGGATCGAAGAGGCGCGCAGCTTGCAAAAGCTGATCTGGGCCCTGTCCGACGCGATGAACAATGGCCTTAGCATGTCCCATTTCAAGCACGCTCTAGCCAGCCGCGGGTTTGCCGACAGTATAGTCCGGGCTCCTCTGCGCAACATAAGCGAAGCAGAGAAGCTGCAAATGCTGGAAAAGCTGGAGCAGGTTAAAGCGCAGTTCGATTTTCAACCCGGAGGTGCAACATGAAGCCCTTATCCCACGCAAGAGGAAAAATTCCTCAGTCCGGCATTCGCAAGCTTCAAGAGCTGTCATCCCAGATTCCCGATGCCATTCATCTTGAGGTGGGAGAGCCGAATGCCAACACGCCGATGCCGATCATCGACGCCGCTTATCGGGCGATGCAAGAAGGACACACCAAGTATACGTCGGTGCCGGGATATCCGTCGCTGCGTCAGGCGATCCGCAACGATCTTGAAGCCTTATACGGCTTGAAGCCGGGGCTGGACGAGATCGTCGTCACCTCGGGATCGGTTACCGCGCTGACCGCCAGCTTGCTGGCCATTGCCGACGCGGGCGACGAGGTGCTGATTCCCGATCCCGCTTGGCCGGTGTACGAGATGATTCTGATGGTACAGCAGTGTGTGCCGGTTCGATACGCCCTCAAAGCGGAGGAAGGATTTGCTCCCGATTTCGAAGATCTAGAAGCCAAGGTGACAGACAGGACAAAAGCGATATTTATCAATACGCCCGGCAATCCGACCGGTGCGGTATTCGATGAAGAAACGGTCAAGCGGCTGATGGAGTTTGCCCGCAAGCATGATCTCTACGTCATATCCGACGAAGTATACGAAGCGATCATCTACGAGGGACGACATGTCAGTCCCAAGTCTTACGACACGGACGATAGAGTCATCAGCATTTTCGCAGTCTCCAAGAAATACGCCATGACCGGCTGGAGGCTCGGATATATGGTCGCCAGCAAAGCCATTTGCGCTTCCGTCTCGCAAATCATGATTACGCTGGTCGGAAACGCGCCATCCATGTCGCAGAAAGCCGCCGAAGCGGCGATCACCGGTCCACAGCAGTTCGTAGACGAGATGCTCCTGAGCTATCGGGAGAGACGGGACATGACCTATGAGCTGTTTATGAACAATCAAGTGAAAGCCTACAAGACGGAAGGCGCCTTCTATATGTTGATCGATATTGCCGACACCGGTCTGACTTCCGATGATTTCGCTCTGGCTCTTCTTCAGGAAGAGAAGGTCGCGGTAGCGCCCGGCAGCACCTTCGGCAACGTTTCCCATGAGATGATTCGCGTTTCGCTGGCGACCGAGAAAGAGGCGCTGCGCGAGGGCGTGAACAGGATATGCCGCTTTATCGCTCAACGCCGGAAAGCTGCTTTACAAGGTTAAAGTTTAAAGGTTAAAACAGCATGTATACCTTGGGGAGGTCATACGAATGAACAGACTCACATCGAAACCTTATTCTTTCCTCGCAATCATGGTGCTTCTCGTTATATCGTTGGTAGCGGCGGGCTGCAGCAACTCGAATGAAAGCGGTACCAAAGAAACCCAGCAAGGCGGCTCTACGCTTGAAAAGGTCAAGAAAAGAGGAAATGTCGTCATCGGCGTCGATACCGTGCTTCCGGGCTTCGGCTTCCTGGACTCCAACGGCAGCTTCAGCGGCTTCGATATCGAGATCGGCCGCGCGTTCGCGGCGGCGATCTTCGGCGATCCGAACAAGGCGACGATGCGTCCCGTTACCGGTCAAACTCGCTTCACCGCTTTGCAGACCGGCGAGATCGACATCCTGAGCCGTGCAACGACGATGTCCTTCACGCGGGACACCTCGCTTGGGCTGAAGTTCATCCCGACGACCTTCTATGACGGACAAGGCGTTATGGTGCATAAGAGCGCCAACGTCAGCACGATCGCCGAGCTGAACGGACTGCGCGTCGGCGTCGAGCAAGGCACGACGACAGAGCAGAATTTGACGGAAAAGCTGCGCAAGGTCAATGCCAAGGCGGAGATCATCGTCTTCGAAAACCAGGATGCGATCGTAGCCGCTTACGAGCAGGGCAGCATCGACGCCTGGACGTCCGATCAATCCGGCCTCGTGTCCCGTCTGGCATCCATGAAGCAGCCGGACGAGCATCTCATTCTGCAAGAGGTGCTGTCGAAGGAGCCGCTTACGCCGGTCGTCAAGGCTGGCGACGATCAGTGGTTCAACCTGACGCGCTGGATCGTGTACGCACTCATTCAAGCCGAAGAATACGGAATTACGAAAGACAACGTAGACCAGTTCTTGCAATCGGAAGACCCTGGCATTCGCCGGTTCCTTGGCCTTGAGGGCGAGCTCGGCAAGCATATCGGTCTGGACAACGATTTTGTAGTCAAGCTGATCAAGGGCGTTGGCAACTACGGTGAAATTTTCGATCGCAATCTGGGCAAAGGCTCCATCTTTAAGCTTGACCGCGGCGTTAACGGGCTCTGGACCGAGGGCGGACTGATGTATTCGCCTCCATTCAACTAATTCTACGATCGGGCCTGTCCATCGGGTATTCCGACGACAGGCCCGACTTGTTCGAGGTGAAACAGGAATGAGCAGTCCTAACAAAATTCCAATATGGCGCAACAAGAAAACGATTCCCTGGCTGCTGCAGCTGGCGTTTGTGCTGATCATCGCGGCGCTTGGCGCATTCCTCATTATGAATGCGCTGCAGGGCTTGCACAGCATCGGCCTGACGCTGGGCTTCGACTTTTTGAAATCTACCGCTTCCTTTATGATTACGGATCAGTTGATCGCTTATACGCCTACGGATAGCTTTGGCCGGGCATTGCTGGTCGGCTTGATGAACACGCTGAAGATTGCGGCTATCGGCATCGTCTTCTCGGGAATCATAGGCACGCTGGTCGGAATCGCGCGCATGTCGGACAACTGGCTTCTTCGGAAGCTGGCCGGCGGTTATATCGAGATGATTCGCAACATTCCGCTCCTGGTGCAAATATTCTTCCTGTACTTTACCGTTTTCCTGCCTTTTCCGAAGATCGAGCAGGGCATCAACTGGCTGAAGCTGGTTTACTTCAGCAACCGCGGTACGGCAATTCCCTGGTTCGATCTGCGCGCTTCCTGGCCGATCTGGCTCCTTGTGCTGGCGGCGGGCGTCGGCATCGCGGTCTGGCTGTACAAATCCCGTCTGGCCGTCCAGATCGCCTCCGGGCGTCGGACCTATCCCATGCTCTGGGCAGCGGGCTTGCTGTTGATCTTGATTGCCGCTCTTCGACTCGGTCTCTCGGAATGGCCGGCGGCTTTGTCTTTGCCAAGCATTTCGGGGCGGCTCTATGAGGGCGGCTATGTCATTACCTCCGAATTCGCGGCAATTATGTGCGGCTTGATATTGTACCATTCCGCGTTTATCGCAGAGATCGTACGCTCCGGTATTATGTCGGTTCCCAAAGGACAGATCGAAGCCGCCAACGCGCTCGGCTTGAAGAAGCGGACGGTCATGAGCCGGGTCATCCTGCCGCAAGCCAATCGCGTCGCTATTCCGCCGGCAACGAGCCAGTTTTTGAATCTGGTCAAAAACTCCACTCTGGGCGTCGCTGTAGGCTATACCGAGCTGTTTTCCGTAGGCAACACCATTATCAACCAAACCGGCCGCGCCGTAGAGATCATTTTGCTCGTCGCTTCCGTCTATCTGATCGTCAGTATTATCATTTCGTTCCTCATGGGTCTGTTCAACAAGCATTTCCAACTGATTGAGAGGTGAATTCCCGAATGGCTGTTTCCAAAGCGCAAAGTTCTCCGTTGTTCTGGCTTCGGCGAAACCTGTTCAGCAGTTGGAAAAATACGATCGCCACTCTTCTGACCTTCCTTGTATTGGCCTTCGCGGCCAAAAGTCTGCTGGGCTGGATAGTGAATACGGCCAATTGGTCGGTTATTTCCGCTAACTTCCGCATTCTGATGGTCGGACAATACCCTGTCTCTGAGCTCTGGCGGGTCTGGGCGATCCTGATCGCCGCTTCCTTGCTCACAGGCGTTTCCTGGGGAGTCCGCAAAGGACTTATGACAACGGTTTCATTGTTTTTGCTGTCGGTATTCGCTATTGTGTGCTTCATGCCGTTTCTGGCTATGACATCGCGAATCTGGTTGCTGGGCGGGATCGCGCTGATGCTGATCGGCTACGGGATTGGATCGAAGCTTAAGATCGCCCGCAAGATACATGTCTTCGGATGGTTGCTCTACTTTCCGCTCATGCTGGCAGTTCTGAGCGGCAGCGGCCTGTTCCCGGCAGTCTCCTCCAACCTGTGGGGCGGATTTTTGCTGACCGTGCTGCTGGCCGTCGTAACTCTGATGTTTTCATTCCCGCTCGGTCTGCTGCTGGCATTGGGGCGCCGGAGCAAGCTTCCGATCGTTCGCTGGTTTTGTATCGGGTATATTGAGCTTGCCCGCGGCATCCCGCTCGTGACCGTCCTCTTTATGGCGCAGCTGCTTCTGCCGCTGTTCCTTGGACAGAACCTTGAGCTGAGCAATGTGCTGCGCGCCATGATCGGCTTTACCCTGTTCAACGCAGCCTATGTTGCGGAGACTGTGCGCGGGGGTATGCAAGCCGTGCCTCGCGGTCAATATGAAGCCGCCGAAGCCTTAGGCTTGAGCTATGTTCAGAAAATGACATTTATCGTCATGCCGCAAGCCTTGCGCAACGTAATCCCCGCGCTTGTCGGCAGCGTGATCGAGGTGTTTAAGGATACGTCGCTCGTGGCAATTGTCAGCCTGCTGGACCTGATGGGCATCGCCAAGCGAATCATCGCCAACCCGGAATTTTTGGGCAGACAGATGGAAGTATTCGTGTTCGTCGCCGGCGTCTTTCTAATCATATGCCTGGTGATCTCCAAGGTCAGCGGCAAATTGGAGCTTTCTCTGAACAAAGGCAGAAGATAAAGCATATCGAGGAGGGAAACGCCCATGAAAAACCAGTCGCAAGCGCAGGCGGGACAAGAAAGTCAGCCGCTCATCCGCTGTCGGGATATTCAGAAATGGTACGGCAGCCACCATGTACTCAAAAATGTGTCCCTAGATGTGGAAGCCGGAGAAGTGATCGTTATCATTGGTCCCTCGGGCTCAGGAAAATCAACGTTCATCCGCACGATCAACGCGTTGGAAGAAATTCAGGAAGGTATGATCACCGTCGACGGCATCAACATGTCGCACGATATCGCCAATATCGAAGCCATCCGGATGGAGACCGGAATGGTCTTCCAGCAATTCAACCTGTTCCCGCACATGACCATCGTGGAGAACATTACGCTCGCACCGATCTGGGTGCGCAAATGGCCCAAGGAGAAGGCGGTCAAGATTGCTCTGGAGCTGCTTGAACGGGTGGGCATCCACGATCAGGCCGGCAAATATCCGGGCCAGCTGTCCGGCGGCCAGCAGCAGCGCGTCGCCATTGCCAGAGCGCTGGCCATGCAGCCGAAGATCATGCTGTTCGACGAGCCGACCTCCGCGCTTGATCCGGAGATGATCAAGGAGGTGCTGGATGTCATGAAGACGCTGGCCAAGTCCGGCATGACGCTGCTGATCGTCACCCACGAGATGAACTTCGCCCGCGAGGTTGCGGATAGGGTGATCTTCTTCGATGGCGGAGAAATCATTGAGACGGGAACTCCGCAGCAGGTATTCGAGCAGCCTCGGTCCGAGCGCACGAAGCAGTTTTTATCCAAGATTATCTGATTCGCTCCGTGCACGTCCGCGCCTAGAGGAAAATGTTCTACGCATAAATAGGGTGCCCGCTCGATAAGAGGCGGGCACCCTATTTATGCTGATTGTGCTAGGAGAGGATGCGGGCAAAGGCCAGCAGATTGTCGGTCAGAGCAGAGGTTCCGGTCTGCTGCAGACGGTTTGTCATATCCGCAACGAAAGCGGACAGGGAAGAAGTGTCGACATCTTTGAAGCGATTGCCTACATCGGCATTGCTCAAGGTTTGTTTTAGCTGCTCATTTTCTTTGTGATAAGCTTTAATCCACTCCGGCTGCCGGGGGGTGCTCTTGGCGAAGTTCAACAATACAGACAAGGCTTCCGCGGCATTGGGCAATGCCTTCTGGAATTTATCGTAAGCTTGAGGATCGAAGCGCTTCATTAACTCTTGCATGTCGACATAATCGTCCGGAGCCCCTTGAGGTCGATTAGGAAGCTGAACATAGGTCATCTGGCCAGATGCAGGATCGAGCTTGCCCGTTTTCGCGGTGGCCGCGATCTGCCGCATCGTACTTAGGAACAGCTCCTTATCTTGGGGATTCGAGATATATTGTTCTCCGATAAATCCGGCCTGCGCCATGCCCGTCTCCAGCAAGTTCTCGCGCTGCTCCTGGCTAAGCTCCGATGCGCCTTGAGGGAAAAAGTTGTCTTGAATGATCGTATATACCGCCGTCTTAACCGCTTCGGGCTGGTTCTGTAAAGTTTGCTCCAGAGCGGCGTTGAGTTCAACGCTGCCCCAGTAGCGGGCGGGATTATGCTGGATGGCATCGGCCGCCAATTCCCTGCCCGTCGCACTAATGTGGAGCAGGTCCCCATGCTCGGAAAATCGAGGGAGCTCTTGCGCCAGCCTGGACTGCTCATCAATGTTCTGCGACATATCCTTCTGGATATCCATTGCTTTCGACACGATCTTGGGTGCAAAGTTTTCCCGTTCCTTGCGGGTCGGCAGCATGGACTGTACCTTGCGGAGCGTTGTTAAATCGGACATATCGCTTTGTGCTTGCAGCATATCGCGGGCCTGACGCGAGAACAGAGCTTGATCCGGCTCCTGTCGTTGCGCCGCTTCCTGCTCGGCCTTTTCCTGCATTTTTTGCTGCATTTCCTCTTGTTCGCGTTTCGTCTCTTCCAGTTTTTCTGAATTGAGCATCTTTTGCAGCTCGCCGAGCTGCTTTTCCATTTGCTTGATTTTCTCCGAGTTGTCGGCAGCGCCCTGCTTGTTTTCCTTCAAAGCTTCCATTTGCTTTTGCAGCAGGGCGATTTGGCGTTCGGTGGGGCTGACGTGGGACGCTTTGTCAGGCATGGCGGCAGATGAGCTCGCAGTAAATGAGGATACGCGCATGATAATTCTCCTTCGAATAGGCAGATAGAATCGATTGGAATTCCGGGAGCGTTCCTCCCCAAATCCTGTCCGGAAAATGCTTCAAGGTTTATATCGGTATTGGAAGCGAATTTCCTTAGACATTTATACCGGGAATCGAATCGGGGCGTTACAGCCCAATCGAGCTCTGCGTCGAGCCTGGGGCGGAGAAGATGGCACCCTGCTTGTGAGGAATGTCACTGGCAATTGTTTCTTGAGAGCTTACACTAGAGCTGGAAGCCCCGTACAAGCAGAGCACAATTCATACAGGGAGTGATCATTATGCTAACGGCTCGCAGAATCTATTGGCCCTCTGTCAACTTAATCGGACCCGGGTGCGTGAAGGAGATCGGTACGGAAATTCAGAAGCTGGGGTTAGGCAAGGCGCTTCTGGTGACGGATAAGGTGTTGAACGAAGCCGGCGTCGTCAAGCAGGTTACGGACGTCCTGGATGCCAGCGGCGTAGTGTATACGGTTTACGAGGATGTGCAGCCCAATCCGACGACTCGCAATGTGCAAGACGGGCTGGCCGCGTATCACGCGGGACAATGCGATTTCCTGATTTCGGTCGGAGGCGGTTCGCCGCAGGATGCGGCCAAAGCCATCGGCTTGCTGGCTACCAACGGCGGCGATATCGTCGAGTACGAAGGCATCGGCAAGTCCAAGAACAAGTCCGCTCCGATTATTGCCATCAACACGACGGCAGGCACGGCCTCCGAAGTGACGATCAATTACGTCATCACCGATGAGAAGCGCAAGATCAAAATGGTTATGGTAGACCCGAACTCATTGGCCTGGATTGCAGTGAACGATCCGGAGCTGATGGTGAAGAAGCCTGCCGGATTGACGGCGGCCACCGGATTGGACGCTTTAACACATGCCATTGAATCTTACGTGACGAAGGGGAGCTTTGAGCTGTCCGACGCCTTGTCCCTGAAAGCGATCTCTTTGATTGCATCGGCCTTGCCGACAGCGGTCGCGAACGGAGAGGATGTGGAGGCAAGGTCGAGGATGGCTTGGGGGTCTTACGTTGCCGGTCTCTCCTTCTCCAACGCCGGACTTGGCATAGTGCATAGTCTGGCGCATCAGCTTGGCTCCGAGTACGATCTGCCGCACGGCGTAGCGAACGCGATATTGTTGCCGTATGTGATGGAATTCAATCTGCCTTCCGCTCCGAAGAAGTTCGCGGACATTGCCGAGGCGATGGGCGAAGACGTGTCCCGGGCCGCTACTTCCGAAGAGGCCGCGAGGCTTGCGCTGAAAGCGGTGCAGAAGCTGTCGGCCAAGGTAGGCATCCCTCCGTTGAAGGAGACAAGCTTCCGGGCGGAGGATGCGGGACGCTTGGCCGAGCAGGCGATGAGAGACGTCTGTACGGGAGGCAATCCGCGAGAGGTCACGGTCGAGCAATTGAAGGAAATCTACCTCAGGGCTTATAACGAGCAATTCGACGCGTAGAAGCTCGCAAAACAACGAGGCTGATTCAAAAGTAGTTAAGATCACTTACGAGTCAACTCACCTTGATTAAAAATAATGCTTAAACAACAAAAATGTTGGTACAGGGGATTATTCCTGTACCAACATTTTTGTTTTTGGTCAACTGCTGCTTTCTTGAGGAGGTTGTGCGCAAGTGAAAGCCACCCGACCTCTAAGCGAGGCCACTGAAGAACTTACGATTTTCTAGTAAGACTTAGCTATGAGTATA